>QBYJ01000088.1 GCA_003282885.1 SAR116 cluster bacterium AG-325-F22 | reverse complement strand
CACTTGAAAGCTCAGATGATGGAGAGTTATATCTAGAGTCTACGAAATCAGAATCATTTTCTTTTGATGATGGTCGTATGAAAAATATCTCGTATGATAATACAAAAGGTTTTGGATTAAGAGCGATAGCTGGAGAAGCTAGAGGATTTGCTCACTCAGGTGAAATTTCGGAATCATCTTTAAAAAGAGCTTCTGAAACTGTTAAATCTGTATCAAAAAATTACTCAGGTATAATGTCTCCTGCACCGTCTCATGGTATTAATAAACCTTTATATACATCTCTAAACCCTATTGAAGGAACATCATTTCACATAAAAACAAATCTTCTAGAAGAAATAGATGCATATGCCAGATCTCTAGATAGTAATGTTGTTCAAGTTTCAGCTTCAGTCTCAGCATCTCATCAATCTATTCAAATACTTAGAGCTGACGGAGAGAGAGCTGCAGACATTAGACCTTTGGTAAGGTTGAATGTATCACTAGTAGTTGAAAAAAAGGGTAGACGAGAAACTGGAAGTTCAGGTTGTGGCGGAAGAGGGAAATATGAAGAATGGATTAATTCTGATAGATGGAAAGGGCAGGTGAAAGAAGCACTAAGAATTGCCAATACTAACCTTGAATCAATTCCAACACCTGCAGGTGAAATGCCTGTAATATTAGGTCCTGGTTGGCCAGGTGTGATGCTTCATGAAGCAGTTGGACATGGTTTAGAAGGTGATTTCAATAGAAAAGGCACATCAATTTTTTCTGGTAAAATTGGTGAAAAAGTCACTGCTGACGGTGTAACAGTTATTGACGATGGAACAATAGAAAATAAAAGAGGATCCATTACAATTGATGATGAAGGCACAAAATCATCAAAAAATATATTAATTGAAAACGGTATTTTAAAAAATTATATGCAAGACAGACAAAATGCTCGATTAATGAAAATGGATCCTACCGGTAATGGCAGAAGACAATCTTATTCACACTATCCTATGCCGAGAATGACTAATACTTATATGGATAACGGAAACGTTGATCCTAAAGAAATTATTAGTTCTTTAAAGAAAGGTATATATGCTGTTAACTTTGCTGGAGGACAAGTCGATATAACTAATGGTAAGTTTGTTTTTTCTGCATCTGAAGCCTATTTGGTTGAAAATGGTAAAATTAAGCAACCACTTAAAGGTGCAACTTTAATAGGTAATGGTCCTGATGCAATGTCAAAAATATCACTAGTTGGTAATGATTTGGCATTAGATGATGGTATAGGCACCTGTGGTAAAGATGGCCAAGGTGTACCTGTAGGAGTTGGACAACCCACTTTATTGATGGGAGGTATTACAATTGGGGGTACTGATACAAACTAAATATTTATTTAGAATGCGTTGTCAGTAAATATTTTATTAATATTTCCATTCCAAGTACTATTATATTTTTGAAGTAATTTTTCTGCTCCAGTTTGTTTGTTTTTAACAATATCAAATAAAGGATCTAAAAACTGTCTTTCGTCTATGCCCCTACTATCTAATTGATTACGTCTTGCAAGGCCTGAACTGGATATTGTTAACATTTCTAAAGCAATATCTTGAATTGATTTATTTCCAAGCTTGCCTCCTAGACCAAATTTAGCTGCAGAAATTCTACCTTCTTCGAGTAAGTTTGTATTCATAAGAGGTTTTGCAAGGTTATAAGCTTCAGATTGAGATTCGCTGTCATAAAGTAATCCTACCCATAGCGCTGGTAAGGCACATATTATGTTCCAAGGACCACCATCAGCCCCCCTCATCTCTAAGTATTGCTTTAGTCTTACTTCTGGGAAAGCAACAGTTATGTGATCTTCCCAATCTTTCATTGTAGGATATTCACCTTTAAAACCATCTAAATTTCCATCTATAAAATCTAAAAAAGATTTACCTGACACATCTATATATTTCCCATTTCTATATATGAAATACATCGGAACATTCAGAATATAATTTAACCAAGACTCATAGCCAAAACTAGGATCAAAAACAATTTTTGGAACACCTGTTCTATCAGGGTCTGTATCCGTCCAAACAATCGCTCTTGACGATAAATATCCACTTTCTTTACCTTCAATAAAAGGAGAATTAGCAAAAAGAGCCGTTGCGACTGATTGCAGAGCAAGAGATATTTGGAATTTTTGAACCATATCTTTTTCGTTTAAATAGTCAAGGTTGACTTGTATCGTACACGTTCG
>QBYJ01000087.1 GCA_003282885.1 SAR116 cluster bacterium AG-325-F22 | reverse complement strand
TTTAATAAATTAATTATTTATCTTACAAGGTTTTTAAAAAAGTTTATATTATTTACCAATAACTCAAAACTAAATTTAAAGTTAATAAACTCTGTGCTACTGAACAGTGCGAAGTAAAAATTTAAAACTTTATGAAATAATTTAATGACAAAAGAAGCTGAAATATTTAAATCAAATAATCAATTTGACTATCAAAAACTTAGCATGAAAGATTTTAATAAATTTCCAATTTTATCTGGAATATATAGTTTTAGCGTAGACAAAATTGTATTTGATTTAATTTGTATCAAAAATGATGATGCTTCAGTTGTTAAAAATTTTTGGCAGGGTAATTATGATAAGTTGACTTTAACTAAATGGTTAAAAATTACTGAAAAAGAAGGGATATATTTTGATATAGGTTCTCATACAGGTTTATTTACTATTATAGGTTTACTTTCAAATCCTAAAAATTTTTTAATATCAATTGAGCCAAGCTTTACAAATTTAGGAAGGATGCGATCAAATTTAAGATTAAATAATTTGTTCAAAAATAACTCACAATTTTTAGGGGCAGCGTCTAATTACTCAGGAGAAGGGTATTTTTCTTCTCATTTTGACAACACCATGATGTCAAAAGGTGGACACATTACATCTTCAGGAGAAAAAATAAATGTTATCAAACTTGATGATATTTCAATTAAAGATAATAGAGAAATTAGAGGTATTAAAATAGATACAGAAGGTGAAGATTATAAAGTCCTTTTAGGAGCAGAAAATATTATAAAAAGATTTAAACCAGAAATTATTATTGAAGTAAGAGAAAAAAATAAGCTAGAAATCTTTGAATTCTTATTAAAATACAATTATAAAACTTGGTTAATTTCAGATAAGGTAAATACAAAAGCAATTCCAACAGAATTGTCAAAATTACAAATAACATCTACTGCTTCTGTAAATGTATATGCTACGATTGATTGCGAAACTTAAATTTTGAAATTATCACAATGAAAAACGAATTTGATCTTCATAAGTATAAATTAAATTTTAGACATATAATAACTAATAGATTACGTGTTTTCCTAAGAAAAGTTTTGGAAAAACTACCTATTTCAATTAGGGGTGAACATTATTTAGTCTCTCTTAAGAAGTATGACAAAAGAGCTGGTACATACATTGAAATATGGAAAAAAACATTATCTGACGATAAATCACCAATTTGTGATGCGTCTTACGAAGGTGAATTAAAAAAGATGAAGCATAGTGTGATACAAAATGCTCACTACAAATGGTTGGCAAACACTATTATAGAAACAGACCTTCATAAAATCTCAAATTTAATTGAAATTGGTGCTGGAGAACTAACTACAATTTCTTCATTAAAAAAATTTTTTAAAAACAAAAATATTGATATACATGCTAGTGAACTTTCATGGTCTAGAATTAACTTAGGACAAAAATTTTTTAGTAAAAGAAATATCAAATTTTCTTCATCATCAGTAGCTTCAATGCTACAACTTCCATATAAAGATAATTCATTTGACTGTGTTTTAACTCATTATGCATTAGAGGAATTAAGTGGATATCAAGAAAAGGCAATCAGAGAGTTAGTTAGAATTTCAAAAAGATATGTGATTATAATAGAGGCTTCATTTGAGTTAGGTAACAAACATCAAAAAAGAAAACTTATTAATAGAAATTGGAATTTAGAAATTATACCTTGTATAAAGTCTAATAATTGGCGTCTTATAAAACACTCATTAATACCATATTGTCATGATGCATATCATCATGGTGGGATTCACATTATTGAAAAAGATACAGTAGCTTCGGATATTTCAAGAAATAAATTTAAAAACGATATTTTTTGTTGTCCTTTATGTAATGGTAAAATTGAAAATGTAAAGTCATTTTTTAAATGTGCTGAATGTTCTTTAGTATATCCGTCATTAGAAAATATACCTATATTTCTAACTGACAAAGGTATAATCGCCTCAAAATTTAACACAAAATATTTTCTTTAGTTCATTTAGTTTATCATTTACTAGTATTAATCTTAGGAATAATTGTTTTGAAAATGCAGTATGGTTAATTACATTCATTAACAGATAAAGTTATTGTTTTAACAAAAAGAAAAATAAATTAATTATGTGTTAATTTCTATTTTGTTGCGTTTGTTTTATTATTATTAATATTGCCGATTGGTTTTTGAGTCCAAAGATTGGTATAGTGTGCGTTTGCATATATAGAAAAAGATTAAATATTTGGAGTGTTTTTGGAGTATGTG
>QBYJ01000086.1 GCA_003282885.1 SAR116 cluster bacterium AG-325-F22 | reverse complement strand
AAAAAAGCTTTAAATGACAAAATCTTCATGAAAAAAATAAAACTTAACTTATAGCTAACTATTTTTTCTAAAATCATCCAAAATAGCAACAAGATTATAATTATAAATAATTGTATTAAAGCTAAATTCGATGCAATAAAAAATGAGTCAGCATCAGAAGATTGATAAGTTTGTAAAATTCTAATTGCCAGGGTAGATGGAGTAGATGGAGCCAGAATTAATGACATATCAACAACCGAAGATGTGAATGCAATTACAATGAAAATAACAAACCTTATTTTTTTATAAATTAATGGAAAAATTAAAATACACCATGAAGAGAAATTAGAATTTTGAAGAGATTTACCAAGATCAAATATTTTTTTTGCAGAAAATTCTTGTAAAGCAGATAAAGAAACCAAAATAAAAAATGGAATTTCTTTTAAAATAAGCCCTAAAATTAAAAAAAGTCCATACTCATCCGGCATTATAAAAATATTTGGGGGTCTATCAAAGCCTGTCAACCAAGGTGAAATCAATCTAAAAAATAAACCACTTGGAGAAAAAAGAAATATTAACGCAATAGCCATCGTAATATGAGGCAATGCTATCAAAGGTGATATTATTATTTTAATGTAATTATAGGCTCTTGTTTTAAAGAGATATAAGAGTATAACTTGCGAAAAAAATAATGCTAATAAAGTCGAAACTAGACCCGTAAATAATGACAATATTATAGATTTAGATATGCCTACAATATTGAATGATAAGTGAAAATAATTTAAATTGAATTCATTTTTACCCAAGATGGGAAAATATCCAAAAGATGGTAAAAAAAAGCCAATAAATCCAAAAATAATAGGAATTATTACTAACGTTCCAATAAAAATAACTAAGGCTTTAGTTAATTGTCGATAAAAATTTGTTCCCATGAATATTTAATTACTAGACCCATATTTTTTAATCCATTTATCTTCAATAACTTTTACCCATGAAGGATGGGGTTCCTCAAGCTTCATTCTTAAATCTTCATTAGTTAATGTAGCTAGGCCTCTGGGAAGAGTTGAAAATTTGTTTTTCCACTTTTGACTTAATTTATTTATAGATATTACGCTTGGATCTCCCCAAAAATCTTTGTTCTGTTTTTTTATTTGGGCTTCAGGCGAGATTAAAAAGTTTGCAAATACTTTAGAAGCTGTTTTATTAGAAGAATTATATGGTATAGCTACAAAATGAACATTAGCTAGTGTACCTTTGTCGTGGATATAACTCCTCACAGAATTTGAAAGTTTACCTTCAGATATAGAGTTTGAAGCATGTGCAATGTTAAATGCCATTCCAAGATCTATTTCTCTTTCCGCTACCAGTTCAGTTATAGCCAAGTAGTTTGATGGATAATTTTTGCCTCTTCTCCATAAGTGAGGAGTAACTTCATCAAGCCATTGCCACAAAGTGTCAAGCTCTTTTTCATGTTGTTGAGCAACATACTTCAATTTTAATAAATTTTTATCAGCAATAAGTTCAATTAAAATTTGCTTTAAAAAACTAGTGCCTACAAAGTCGGGTGGCTGCGGAAAAGTGAACCTTCCTTTATTTTTAATTATGTAATTTTTTAATTCTAGAGCAGATCTAGGAGGTGAATTTATATATTTAGTATCATAATAGAAATTTAATTGAGAAACTCCCCATGGCATTTCCATACCATCAGTTGGTATTCCAAAGTCATTAAGCAAGCTTGGATCATTACTAAAATCCAAAAATTTTGCGTTAGGTAAATTAAATATCCATTTTTCACTTAATAATAAGTTATTATTCTTCATTAATGAAAAATTCTCGCCATTTATCCATACTAAATCAACCGAACCATTATTATTTTTTTTTACATTTTTTTCGGATAAAATCTTCGCGACAACATTTGCTGTGTCAGAAACCTTTACATGTTTAACAGTAATATTATACTTCTTTTTTACTTCTCCTGCAGCCCATTTTATATAAGAATTAATATTTTTAGCACCGCCCCATGCATGAAAATATATAGTCTGCCCAGATGCTTTTTTTAAAACGTCTTTCCAACTTTCATTCCTTTCAAGAGCGAATGAGGGAAAAATGAAATGGATAAAGCTATAAATAAGGCATAGATTAAAAATTAATTTTACAAGATTTTTTCTTATATTTATTAGCACTTTGTTTTCCTTTTGATAGAAGTTCGTAAAATGGACAAAAGTTTACATTAAATGTAGTATTTTAAATATTAGTAATTACATATATAGTCAATAATCTCACTTATACCATAATGT
>QBYJ01000085.1 GCA_003282885.1 SAR116 cluster bacterium AG-325-F22 | reverse complement strand
CTAATAAAATTTTTCTTCATATTTATCCTTCCATATTAATTTAAGCATCCCTAGCATCTTTATATTCAACATAAGATAAATCTAATGCTGTTTGAAATAATTCATCGTACCACATTAAATTATCTTTGAAATAAGATGGTATTTTTGTGTGTCCATAATACCTACCGGCTATCATGCCAGCTACTGCACCAGTTGTATCCGCATCATGTCCTCTATTTACAGCTCTAATTATACAATCTTCAAAGCTATTTGTTGTAGAAAAGGCCCACCATGCAGCTTCGTAAGTTTCTTTTACAAAACCACCCGACATAACTTCGTTTTCGTTTATATCTAAGGGTAATTTATATTTTTCAAATCTAGCTATGGGATATCCGAAGTATAGCTCTTCAGCTAGCATTAACGAGTACTCTACGCAGAGATTACTTCCGTGAGTAAGTAAAGTTTGTTGAGTCGCTAATTGCATGGCGTGATAAGGGTCGTTTGCTACCATAATAACGGGCGCCATTCTCATTAAAGCGCCATTGCCAGATGAATTTATTGCTGTTCTGCCCCTATAGGGTTGAAGATATTCAGATTTGTCTAATGTTTTAGAGTAGCTTCTAAGAGCCACACCAACGGTCCCTCCAATATCAAAGCATCTACCTCTGGTACTGTATTCTCCTTTTTCATACCAGTTACAAAATTTTTGCATTATATTATCAGCGTCAAAAGTTTCTTTTTCTATTAATGATTTTGCTATTGCCAGCGCCATACTAGTATCATCTGTCCATTCACCAATGGAGACGTTGTGGGCCCCACCAGTAGCATATTTTTTTAAGATACTGTCAGGAGGACTGGCTTCTTTAAACTCAAGAGGAGCTCCTAGCGCGTCACCAATAGCTAACCCTAAGAACATGCCAATACTCTTATCAACATTCATATTTATTCCTTTCATTATATAAATTTCTTATACAATTTAGCCGGTCTATGATTGCCTGTTCTATAATTACCTGTTTCTGCAACTAATCCTTTACCGTTGTTATATTCTGCAACCCACTTTCTGAAATTTCTCTTTTCCTTGAGGCTCGAAATATCTGAGGAAACGATTAATAATGTTTCATGCAAATCTGTTAGCGTGAATTCTTCTTCTAAAAATGGAAATAAAAGGTCGGGTTTATCTTTGGCTAATTGTTCTAGTTTTAATCGAGCCTTAATACAGATTTCGTTATGATCAAAGGCCAATGTTGGGATTGAGTCGTATTCAAACCAATTAACGTCAGAAACGTCGGTATTAGCCTTTATCTTAAGCTTACCAGATGGATGAATGGCTATAAAAGCAATAGACACCACTTGTGTATTTGGATTTCTAAGGTCCCTGTTAGGATCACTAAAATTTTCAAATTGTTCTAAGTAGGGTACTGATATACCAGCTTCTTCTTTTAGCTCTCTTTCAGCGCATTGTCTTAATGTTTCTCCTTTTTGAAGGAAGCCTCCCGGCACAGCCCACATGCCGTTATCTTTTCTTTTGACCAGAAGAATATTGAGAACTTTATTTCTTATAGTAAAAAGTACGATGTCGGTTGCTACTGAGGGATGCCAGAATTCTGATTGAAATTGTACCAATATTATTACCTTAGTTTATTTTTTACACTTAATATAGATATTATTATTTACTTAGTATATATATTACACTAAGTAAGTCAATTGTACTTAGTAAATATTTTTAATAAGATATAAAAATGAACAACTTTGATATAATTTTAGATGGTTACGTCCAAGGTGATAAGAATGGTGGACCAACCGAACTCGCTAAAATCTTACACAAGAGTTTATTAGCGTCTGATGGTTTTAAAAAAAGTGATTTGGTAAATAGATACTATCATTGGTGGAATACTGATGCTTTCGACACTGGGCCTACATTTGCAATGGTATTCCAAAAGGTATCAAGAGGGATTTTTATAGAAGAAGCGTCTAAAGAAGTTGACAAACAACTTAATGGAGCCACTGCAGGTTGTGGTCCAGCTCATAGGATTGCTCCAATTGCAGGGTTTAAAAACATACCAACAGATAGATTGATTAGTATCGCAAGAGAAGAGGCTGCGATAACACATTATCACCCTGATGCAGGAAATTGTTCAGCTATCATGGCTTTACTTTGTAGGTATCTCATTGAAGGTAGTACGTGGAATGAAAGTAAATCAATAGTAAGTCAAAACGAAGACGTTAAAACAACTTGGATTAAAATTAATAATGCTAGCTTAAATAATGGTGGATACGTACTCGATGTAATGCATTCGGCTATTTA
>QBYJ01000084.1 GCA_003282885.1 SAR116 cluster bacterium AG-325-F22 | reverse complement strand
GAAAGCCAATAAACTATCTTTTTATACTAATAAAAAAAATAATCTTAAAGATATAGTTTCAGGTGTTTGTATTGTCAAAAAAGAAAATATAAACCTGTTACATGGTGAAATAATAAAAATTCCATCTAAAAATCCAAAGAGTGATTTTTCAATGCTTTTAAATAAGTATTTTGGAAAATTTTTATCTAAGAGTAATAGTTCTAATATACATCCATCTGCATTAATACACAAAACTGCAAAAATTGGTAATAATGTTTCTATAGGACCATATTCTGTTATAGGACAAGGAGTTGTTATCGGAGATGATACTTTTATTTCTGAAAGAGTTAGTATTAATTGTAACTGTAAAATTGGTAAAAATTGTTTTTTTGGTGTTGGAACAGTAGTTGAATTCACCATAATAGAAGATAAAGTAAAAATCTTACCTAATACAGTTGTTGGTAAATCTGGTTTTGGTTTTATACCTAATAAATCGAAAACGTATTTAACTCCTCATATAGGTGGTGTCTTTATTGGTGAAGGTACTAATATTGGCGCAGGTTGTACCATTGATAGAGGTTTAGTTGATGATACAACGATAGGTAAGAATGTTATGATAGATAATCAAGTACATATAGGCCATAACTCCACAATTAGTGATTTTTGTGTTCTAGCTGGTCAGGTTGGTTTGTCAGGATCTGTGGTATTAAAAAAAAATGTTCAGATAGGTGGTGATGTAAGCATTAAAGATAATGTTACCATTGGTGAAGATTCAATTATTGCCGGCGCTTCAAAGGTTTTTAATAGTTTTCCAAAAGGAAGTTATATCGGTGGTAGCCCAGCACAGGACATTCAAGCTTGGAAAAGAATGGTGGCATCACAAAGGTTAAATTTAAAAAAAAGAAAGAATAATTAACATGACTTTAAAAGATGATAATGGAGATGTAATAACTCTTTTACACAATGATATAATAAAGTTGATACCACATAGGCATCCTTTTTTGTTGATAGATAAAATAACTGGTATTAAATTAAATGAATATATAACTGGCATAAAAGCAGTTACTTTTAATGAACCATATTTTCCTGGACATTTTCCTGAACATCCAGTCATGCCTGGAGTTCTTATTTTAGAAGGAATGGCTCAGACTGCTGCTTGTCTAGTCTCATACGAATACCAGTCCTTATCCAAAAACAATCTGGTTTTTTTCACAGGAATTGATAAAGCAAAATTTAGAAAACCTGTCATACCAAGCTGTGAATTATTTTTCAAAATTAATCTTATTACTAGTAAAAGATCACTATATAAATTTAATGGAGAAGCGTTTGTTGGAGAAAATTTAGTTGCTTCTTCTGAATTTTCTGCAATGTTAGTTAATAAGGAAAAAGCTAAATGAGCAGGCAGTTTCACCCAACATCCATAATACATAGTGGTTGTGAAATTGAAGACAATGTAGTTATTGGTCCTTACTGTATAATTGGACCTAATGTAAAAATTGATAAAAATACAAAAATTCATTCTCATGTTATTATTGATGGAAATACCACTATTGGTGTTAATAATGAAATATATCCTTTTTCAGCAATTGGTTTGAATCCCCAACATCTGAAATATTATGGAGAATTAACTGAATTAATAATAGGTAACAATAATATTTTCAGAGAACATGTTACGATTCATCCTGGGACAAATATAGGAACAAAAAAAACAGTAATAGGTAATAATGGTATTTTTATGGTTGGCTCTCATGTAGCACATGATTGTATAGTTGGAAATTATGTTGTTTTTGTCAATAATGCGGTTATTGGTGGTCATGTTGAAATCTCTGATTATGTATATTTAGGAGGGCAAAGTGCCGTCCATCAATTTTGTAGAATTGGAAAGCATGCTATAATTGGTGCTGGTACCACTATAGATGGTGATGTTATTCCATTTACATCAGTTGTTGGCAGTAGAGGGTATCTAAGTGGTTTAAATTTAGTAGGTTTAAAAAGAAGATCTTTTAAAAAAGAAGAGATAAAAACATTAAGAAATGTATACAGGTTGCTATTTGCTCCTGAAGGTACATTTAATGAAAGGCTATCTGAAGTTAATGATACATATAGTGATAATTCCTTTGTAAAAGAAATATTAGTATTTCTTTCTGAAAATTCAAACAGACCTTTGGTTCATCCAAAAATGGATAAACTTTAATGAAAATTGCTATAATTGCAGGTAGTGGTAACTTACCAGTACAAATAGCAACGCAAAACAAAGAATTTTTTGTATTGTGTGTTCAAGGTTATTCTTGTCCAAGTTTATTTAAAAATAAGTCTGAAACCGTTTCTTTATTTGAACCTCTTCTTTGGTTAAACATCTTAAAAT
>QBYJ01000083.1 GCA_003282885.1 SAR116 cluster bacterium AG-325-F22 | reverse complement strand
TCCATTTTCACCAACTAAAATAATACGATCATACTCATGGATAGAGATATCAGCATCACTTAATAGTATTTTATTTGATCGTGCAATTTTTAAGTTTTGCATTGTAATTAATGGTTTGGACATTTTTATAAAATTATCTTTGTTTTTGGATAATATCCCACGCATTATTAATTTCCTTAAGTCGTGAGGTGCTTTTTTGTATAAGATCTTCTGGGATACCCTGTGAAATCAATCGATCTGGATGGTGATTGATTGCAAGCTTTTTCCATTTTTGTTTAATTTCTTCAGTTGGGGTATTTTGTGAGACACCTAAAATTTGATAAGGATCTGAATAAATACCTGATTTTGATGAATATATCCTTTCAAAATCTTCATTTGAAAAACCAAAAATATCCCCAACTTTTTTTAAATACTCAATTTCTGGAATTGTAATTTTACCATCAGCTTGAGCAATAACAATAAGAAGTGTAAGTAACTCTTCTAATACGTAAGAATTTTTTTCTAATAAATCACTGATTTGTTTCGCATAAACTTCAAAGCCGTCAGTTGTTTTTTTTGCTTGATCCCATAACTTAGCTACATTTTTAACTTCATTTTCTGGAACATTTATTTTTTCTTTAAAAGCGTTTATTTCCTCTACCGTTACTTTACCGTCCGCTTTTGCCATTTTAGCTGAAAGAACAATCACTCCAATCGTAAAGCCAATCTGTTTCAACGCTGTTTCTTCTGGTAATTTTTGTTCAGTTTTAATTTTATCTATAGCATGGCCTGCCACCCCCCCCAAGAATGCTCCTAAAGGACCACCAAAAGCAAAACCTGTTGCTCCACCTATAATTTTTCCCCATATACTCATATATTACCTATTACATTTAAGATTCATGGCGTACAAGTAAAATTAAATTGGATTAGTACTATAAATATGTATAAATCTTAATATTAATAATAATTCTATGGAGTAACTGTTTTGATAGAAGAACATGATTTCACTGGATTAAAGTGTCCGTTACCCGTTTTAAAAGCAAAAAGAGTTTTAAAAAAATTAGATAAAGGCAAAGCTGTTGTATTTATTTCAGATGATCCTGCTAGTCCGATTGATTTCTCTCATTTTTCTGAAAATGAAGGATATGATATTTCAATAAAAAGCTTAGTAACTGGTAAACACTATTTTACTCTTTCTAAGATATAATTTTAGAGTTTTTGATAAAGTAACATGAATTTTTTGAGGTCTTTTTTATTTAATATTCAATTTTATATTGGGACTAGTATTTTAGTCACGATATGTTTGCCATGCCTTTTATTTCCAAGACCAGTTGTTATTTTTGTAAATAGGATTTGGTGTCTCATAATGACTAAAGGAATGAAATGGTGGCTAAATACTGATATTAGAGTAATTGGAAAAGTGCCTTCAAAAAATAAAGTTGTTATATATGCTATAAAGCACCAATCAGCTTGGGAAACTGTTTTTTGTACGGACCTTTTTTCAATGCCATCAATAGTTTTAAAAAAAGCATTAATTTTTTTACCTGTAATTGGTTTATATTTTTTAAGATCTGGGGCTATTCCAATCACAAGAGATCAAGGTATAAACGCATTAAAAAAAATGGGAAGAAATGCTAAGCGAGCAGTAGAAGAAAAACGATCAATGATGATTTTTCCTCAAGGAACTAGGGTGTCACCTGGCGTTTCTACTAAGGAAAAACCATATCTTCCTGGTGTGTTTTTTTTATACTCTCAAACTAAAGTTTCAGTGGTTCCAGTGGCTCATAATGCAGGTTTGTTATGGCCTAAAAATAGTTTTGTAAAGTATCCTAGTAGGCTTAAATCAAGATCTATTACAATAAAAATTCTACCTGAGATACAACCAGGTTTGTCAAAAATAGAATTTTTAAAAAAATTAGAAACTATCATTGAAAATAGTTCAAACGAGTTAATAAAATTGGAGAGTTAATAATGGATGGTTTTTCTCATGGCGGAGGAAATAACAAGCAATTAAATGTTCTTGGAAATGATCTTGAGCCTTGCAACATTTCTGATGACAGATATGATATTATTACGGGGTTTTATAGAGATAACTGTTGTAACACTGGCCCAGATGATTTAGGACTTCATACAGTTTGTTGTATAATTACAAAGAAATTTTTATCTTTTTCAAAATCTGTTGGCAATGACCTAACCACACCTATACCTGAATATAATTTTAAAGGATTAACTGAAGGTGACAGTTGGTGTCTTTGTGCCTCTAGGTGGCAAGAAGCATTTGAAGCAGGTAAAGCTCCTAAAGTAATATTAAAATCAACTAATATAGCCACTCTTTCATTGGTAAAATTAGACGATTTAAAAAAATATTCTGTATAG
>QBYJ01000082.1 GCA_003282885.1 SAR116 cluster bacterium AG-325-F22 | reverse complement strand
TATTAACAATCTAGTTATTAATTTATTTTGTATGAATTATCTTAAATTATTACAAAATAATCACTATGGTAACTAAATATTAAATTATTTTTAATTTCTTTGAGCAACAACTTCCATGCAGGAACGATAACGTTCACTTACTCCATATTTTTTTATATTAAACCCGCATTCATTTAACAATGATTTAAGACGAGTTTTACTAAAGTTATGATAATGCTCAATTGAGCCAAAAAATGGATTTTGTTTTTTAGCAGTCAAATGCTTCCACACCATAGTTTCAGAGTTAGGCATTGAAATTAAAAGGCATCCATCTTCATCCATTTTTGAATGCAAAGAAGTTAAAACCTCTTTTGGATAAGGTATATGCTCCAGAACATCCATCATACTTACAACTGAAATGGACTTTTCAAATTCTATATTTTGAACTAAGTCACAATGTGCTTGGATACCTACACCTTTAAGTATACTAACATTTTCCTTTCTCAAATCCACACCTATTGGTTCATAACCATATTCCTCTGCAGTGAAAAGTAGAGAACCATTTCCAAAACCAACATCCAGCCAAGTTCCATTAGACTTGAAAGGTATGACTTTTTCAATCATTCTCGCAGATACAAATCTTTGCTCCTCCATTTTGTAACCAACCTTTAGATAGTCGAATGTTTTGTTAAATATAATATCTAGTGCTTCACTAGTAAGGTAACCGTTAATAAATTGATGCAAGCAGTCTTCACAATTCATCCATTGCATTATTGATGGTATTTTTGGATTATATAAAGTGTGTTTACTACAATCTCCTATCACTGATTCACTAATATTGCTAGATTCACATAATGGGCAATTTTTATATAAAATTCTTGCTTTTATTTCTTCATTTACTTTATTTTCAATATCATTTACCAAAGACCCAAATTCTTTTATTTGATTTTCAATTATATTTTCATTTTGCATTAATTTATAACCACCTAAACAATATTATTAATTTTATACTTAACAGCAAATATCATACCAGTTTGATACCTTTAAAGCTTGCATACTTAGTACCTTGGTAAACTTTGACATTTAAAAAGTATAATTTTTAAATTTTTATTATTTACATCACTAATATTTAATAAGCTAAACTTTTAAAAATAATCTTTTAATATAAATATGTATTCATTTTATGATTTGGTTTACAGACATCATTCGAGATTTTGGTGAATGACTGTATATAACTCAAGTGTAGAAAATAAAAGACTATTTTAAAACCTAAAAAACCCTTGAATTTATTGGTATTATTGGTAGCGGAGGAGGGACTTGAACCCCCGACACCCGGATTATGATTCCCTTTTCCTAAATCAATTTTATGATTAAAATCAATCGTTTATAGGATAAATATCTAAAATATATAACTCTTGTGTATAACTTTTTGTGCCTAAAAACTAATTTACTTAAAAATATATTTATGTAGTCCCCTACTCCACAGCGTTAAACACATTTTAATTTATAAATTTTTTAATTATTATGTCAGATTTTTAGATTATAACTTCAAAACCTTCAAATTCTGGATGACCTAGATATATATCACTATGTTGACCTGCACCTTTATGTGCTTGCCTAAAAGCATCCGATTTTGTCCAATTTACAAAATCTTGTTCTGAATTCCATTCGCTGTGGGACGCATAAAGTCTGTAGTTATCTTGTTTTTTCCCCTTTATTAAGTTGAACTTTTTAAAACCGGGCACATCGTCCAAATGAGTATCCCGTTCCTTCCAAATCTTTTCAAATTCAGTTTCACGTCCTAAAATTATTTTAAACCTATTCATTGCTATATACATTATTCAACTCCAATATTGAACATTTGAATTTTAATGTTCATTATTTCAAAACTGGACTTTAGTTAAATTTCATTAAATTAAACATATTTATTATTTTTAAAATCATAATTAATAATATTATTTATATTTTGTTGTAAGTTAGAATAGTTAACTGGGTCGTTAAAAAATAGTCCAACATCAGTAAAATCTTTACATATTAATTTTGAGCATGAAATTGCTATATTTCTATGTGTTTTATCAACCATTTTATCGATCAAGTTTGTTGCCACTTCGTCTTTTTTAATTTGATAATTATACATTACTGATAATATCTCTTTTTCACTTTCTCCCAAAAAACAACAATTTGAAACTCTAAAATCAAGTTTCTTAACACGAGATAAAACGACTGATCTCATCAAATCATCAATTGGTATCATTGTTTTTGGAATTTTATGGTTAGAGAGCAAATATTTTAAAATAGGCATTGGATTTTGAGCATAAAAAACTGCTTTAACCCATTCCCTGACACATCCAATGAAAAGACCATCAACATCATTAAGTTCTGAAATTTTAATAGAATTC
>QBYJ01000081.1 GCA_003282885.1 SAR116 cluster bacterium AG-325-F22 | reverse complement strand
TAGATTATGGACTTTTTTTTGTATTTCTTTAGTTTTTTATTTCTTTCTTTTGATGATTTCCCCATGGTTATTTTTTATAGGCTGGATATTAAAATCGTGGTACGTTGGAAACTGCCAAATTGATATTTTAAGGCTTTTTTATAGAATGCATAACTATAGATTAAGCTTGAGTTTTTGTGCAAGGACTGAAAAGGAAGCTCAGGAGATAGCTAGAGAATTCGATGATAAAGTTGATTTTTATTATTCATATCTTGAACCTGTTATATTAGAAGATTGATTTAATTTCATCACATCGATCGTATCGCCTTTATAGAGTTTATCCAAAAAAATTAGATCTATTATTATTTTGGCTACTTCACTAGGATTTTGAAGGTTTTTTTTATTTTCTCCAGGTATCGCTTGACTTCTTATTCGAGTATTAGTTTTACCAGGATTGATAATACAAATAGATAGATTATTGTGTTTATTTTCAGCTGACCATATTTTAATCATATGTTCCAGAGAAGCTTTAGACACTGCATAAGCTCCCCAGAATGGTCTAGCTTCAATAGCCACAGTTGAAGTTAAAAAACAAGCTTTTGGATTGTAACTTTTCTTTAATAATGCATCACATGAACGTATTAATCTATGATTGCTTATTGAGTTCACCATCATAATTTCTAAAAATTCATCATTACTTTGATGGTGTATAGGTCCTAAAGTACCAAGAACAGCAGCATTAGCAATCAAAATATCTAATTTGCCCCAACGTTTATATACTTCTAATCCTAAATTATCTAATCCATCCAAATCCTTCATATCTAATTCAACTAATGTGCAACTGCCGCCATTGTCAATGATAGACTTTTCAGTTTTTATAAGTCTTGATGAAGATCTAGCAGTAATTATCGTATGTATATTTTTTTTTGCTAGTTGTATTGCTATTTCAGCACCTATGCCTCTACTAGCACCAGTTATTAGGGCAATTTGTTTATCTTTATCCATTAATTGTTTTATTAATTTCTAAAATTTCAGATACATCTATTGGATATTCTCCTGTAAAGCAATGATCAGTAAATTGAGGTGTTTCACGGTTTCTTTCATTACATCCCATTGCTTTATAAGTCCCAGATAAAGACAGAAAAAACAAAGATTTTGCTCCTACTCGTCTAGTCATCTCTTTTAAATCAGATTTGTATGCAATTAATTCATTATAATTTGGCGTATCTATTCCATAGAAATCTGGGTGCATAATAGGAGGACAAGATATTCCTAAGTGAACTTCTTTTGCTCCAGCTTCATAAACCATTTTAACAATTTTCCTAGCTGTTGTTCCTCTAACTATTGAATCATCAATTAGAATAACTCTTCTATTTTCTATACATGATTTATTTACACTATGTTTAAGTTTGACTCCAAATTGTCTTATTGTTTGTGAAGGTTCTATAAATGTACGACCTATATAATGACTTCTTATAATGCCTAGTTCAAATGGAATAAAAGATTTTTGTGAAAAACCTATTGCAGCAGAAACACCTGAGTCAGGGATAGGTACAACAACATCTGCTTTTATATTATTTTCATTTGCTAATTGCTCTCCTAGAGCTTTTCTATAAGTATAGACAGTCTTGTTTCCAACCACACTATCTGGACTTGCAAAATAAATTCTTTCAAAAATGCAAGGTCTTTCTGAAACTTTCTCAAATGGCTTGATAGATTCTATTCCACTTTCAGTAATTATAATAATCTCACCATTTTCCACGTCTCGTTTATATTTTGCTCCAATCATATCAAGAGCACAAGTTTCTGAAGCTAATACGGGAGAACCATCTTTTTCACCTAAAACTAAAGGTCTTATTCCATAAGGATCTCGTACTCCTATAAGTTTTTTGTTAGTCAGTATAACAAGTGAATAAGCACCTTTAATTTGGTTAAGAGCGTCTATTAACTTATCAACTAACTTTTTTTTCTTTGATCTAGCAACTAATTGTAAGATGATTTCTGTATCAGATGATGTTTGAAAAATAGAGCCACTTTCAACTAATTGTTTTTTAACAGAATATGTATTAGTTAAATTACCATTATGTGCACAAGCAAAGCCACCAATTGCCAAATTTGCGAATAATGGTTGCAAATTTTCAGGTTTAGACTCACCAGTGGTAGAATATCTTACGTGACCAATTGCGGTTCTTCCTGGAAGCTGGGATAAGATATCAACATTATTAAAATTGTCACCTACTAATCCTTGTTTACGAACTGAGTGAAAATTATTACCATCAAAACTGACTATCCCAGCTCCTTCTTGACCTCTATGTTGAAGAGAATGTAGCCCTAACGTGGTCAAAACTGAGGCCTCTTCAGTTCCGAATATACCAAATACACCACATTCATCCTTATATCGATCAGTATTT
>QBYJ01000080.1 GCA_003282885.1 SAR116 cluster bacterium AG-325-F22 | reverse complement strand
TAAATATAGCTATTTGGGGTTCAAAAATAGTTGGATCATCAAAGGTTCCGACTTTCAAAATAATTGAATTTGGCCTCATTGGATTTCGAGTTCCAATGGCGGTGCCACATTTACTACAAAACAAACGAGTAACAGCATTTTCTAAATCACTTCTTTTAAATTCTTGAGGTTTACCTGATACAAATTTAAAGCCATCTAAAGGCATAATCATTAACACGTTTGGATGACCACCAGTGATGTATTGACATTGCCTGCAATGGCACTGTATTGAAGCTTGCGCATCTCCATCAGAAACGTACCTAATTTCACCACAATAACATCCACCCTCAATTCTCATAAGAAAACTCCAATATACTCTTTTTAAATTATTATATCCTTGTAACCTCTAATACTTCAATTGATTCTTGGCCATATCTAACATCGTCATTATTATTATAATCATGAGGAACTTTAGTAAGTTTTTCAATTGGTAATTTATCTACCCAAAGTAAAAAATTAATTTCAACATTCTCTGGAGTATCAAAATTTACTTTATTACTAATTTCAAACTCTTCATTTATCACTATTGTATCTTCTTTAATTTCTCTAAAAGAGCCTCTTGATAGGTCATTCCCATAAAATGTTACCTCAAATCTAACTTTCCATTCATTTTTTTTAATAATATTTTCCAATTTTGAATCAATGAATCATTCTTGTACTTTAAGTTTTTGTTTTTTTTCTGTTGACCTTGCAAGAGCTGGCGGTGGAATATCTTCAGTGATTTCAGCTCTATTACATTCTAGAAGGTTCATAACTTCCTCTGCCTTTTCTTTTCTACTCCAAGTGTGAACTACATGATCCTCTAAATCTTTATACAAAAACCAGTCTTTCTCACTTTTTGAAAGCCATACTTTTATTGCATAAACAGACATATCAAACTCCATAATAAATTAATTAGATTCATCATATAAATAATACGTCAAAAATAAAATTAATGTAGTACTATTATCATAAAATTATATATTAGAGATACTTTGAATAATTTCTACAAATACAAAAGAAAGTAAGTACATGAATATTTATGAGAACGTAACTGTCGAAAAGGTAGCAAATGTCTATTTTAATGGAAATGTAATTAGCCGTAATATTAAATTTAAAGACGGATCAAAAAAAACTCTTGGCGTTATGCTTCCAGGTGAATATGAGTTCAGCACCCAGTCAAAAGAATTAATGCAAATAATTTCAGGAGAACTAAATTTAAAATTAACAGATAATCCAGAATGGAAAATTATTAAAGGAGGTATGAACTTCAATGTTCCCAAAAATTCTTCATTTAAAGTTAAAGTTAAAAAGTTGGTTAATTATACTTGTTCATACTTGGAAAAATAAAATTTAATTTAAAATGGTTTTAAATTTTGAAATCTGAAGTTGTTATAATTGGGGGTGGCCCAACTGGCCTTATGGCTGCTTATATATTATCTCTAAACAATTTTAATGTAACAATCTATGATAGAAAACCAACGTTAGGCCGTAAATTTTTGTTAGCAGGTCGTGGTGGTTTAAATATAACACACTCAGAATGTAAAAAAAAATTTGTAGAGAAATACGGTAAAGCTAAAAATTTTTTTGAGCCAATGTTAGAAAATTTTTCCCAAAAAAACCTTATGAATTTTTGTGAAATGCTTGGTGAAAAAACGTTTATAGGTTCTAGCGGTAGAGTCTTTCCTAAAAGTTTCAAAGCTTCTCCGCTTTTAAGATCGTGGCTTACTATTTTAAAAAATCAAAATGTTAGGATGAAGACTAATCATGATTGGCTTGGTTGGGAAGGCAATAAACTAATTTTTGAAAATGAAATAAAAAAAATTTTAGTAAATAGTGAAATTACTCTATTAGCATTAGGTGGGTTGTCATGGCCTAAATTAGGCTCTGATGGATCTTGGATAAAGATACTAGAAAAGGATAATATTAAAATATCAAAAATACAACCTACAAACTGTGGATTTTTTGTAAAATGGTCTAATGTTTTTAAAAATCGTTTTGCTGGATATCCTCTTAAATCTATAGAGTTAAGTTTTAATAATAAAAAAAATAAAGGCGAATTTATTATAACTAAAGACGGTATCGAAGGTGGAATTATTTACTCTCTATCTTCTATTTTACGAGATAATATAAACAAAATGGGACCTATAAAAATCACAGTAGATTTAAAACCTGATTTTTCTATCAAAAAAATAAGACAGCTTCTTTTAAAGCCAAGGTTAAAATTAACAACTACAAATTATTTGCGTAAAACATTAAATTTATCTGATGTTGCAATTGGTTTACTTATGGAGCTTAAAAATAAAAAAGAAACTAATAATCAACAAATCACTGATCTAGCTCAAATTATAAAAAATTATAAAATAATTTTAGATAAGCCTTTTCCAATAGATCGATGCATTTCAACTTCTGGCGGCGTAAACTTTAAATCAATAAATAAGGATTTTATGCTC
>QBYJ01000079.1 GCA_003282885.1 SAR116 cluster bacterium AG-325-F22 | reverse complement strand
GACTTGATCTATCTGAACCTATTAGAGTTGCCAAGTCAGTAGCAAGGTTAAATTTAAGTCACGTTGTAATAACGTCTGTTGATAGAGACGATTTAAATGACGGCGGAGCAGAGCATTTTGTTAATACAATTACTGATATAAGAAAATTATCTCCAAAAACCTCTATTGAAATACTAACTCCAGACTTTTTAAGAAAAGATGGCGCTTTAGAAAAAGTTATTAATGCAAAACCTGATGTTTTTAATCATAATCTTGAAACTGTACCAAGATTATACCCAACTGTAAGGCCGGGAGCAAGATACTTTCATTCATTGAGTTTACTTGCAAAAGTGAAAGAAATTGACCCAAACATATTCACTAAATCTGGAATAATGGTAGGACTTGGTGAGAATGAAAATGAAGTTTACCAAGTAATGGATGATATGAGATCAGCAGATATTGATTTTTTAACTATTGGACAGTATCTCCAACCAACTATCAAACATCATAAGGTCGAAAAGTATGTTGATCCTCTAGAATTTAAAAATTATCAAAAAATAGCACTTGCAAAAGGATTTCTAGTTGTTTCTTCTTCTCCCTTAACAAGAAGTAGCTTCCATGCAAGTGAAGATTTTGAAAAACTAAAAAAAGCAAGGGTTGACATATATAATGGCCTTAAAAGAAATAATTAAATGAGGCATGAAGAGTTTAGGGTAATAAATCATTCCCCATTAAATTTATTTAAATTGGTTTCTGATGTTAAAAAGTATCCAGAATTTTTGCCTTGGTGCTTAGGCGCAAGAGTTAAAAACAATTCCAAAAACAATTTTGACGCTGACTTGATTATTGGCTTTAAAATATATAAAGAAATATATTCATCACAAATTTCACTAGATCATTTTAATAAAAAAATAATTGTAAATTATAAAGATGGGCCATTTGAATACCTTGATAATTATTGGATTTTTAAAGACAACAAGAATGGTTGTGAAGTTGAATTCATGGTTGATTTCAAATTTAAATCAGTTTTTTTACAAACTTTAATGGAAACTTTGTTTTCTGAAGCTGTCCGAAGAATGGTAGGTGCTTTTGAAAAACGAGCAGATGAGCTTTTCAATTAACTTTTTAAAAACTCTCAATAACTTTATTTGAAAATTTTAATGCTTCCAGTGTCGTTTCTTGTCTTATTTTAAGTCTATTTCCTTTAAATAAGTATTCTTTTGTTACAATATTTTTTTTTGTACCAATTCCAATATAAACAAGTCCTACAGGTTTGTTTTTGCTTCCTCCACTTGGGCCTGCAATTCCAGTAACGGCAATTGAAATGTCTGCACTCATAAGGTTTAATATATTAGATGCCATATTATAAGCAATTATTTTACTAACTGCTCCATTTTCATTAATTAACTTTAAAGGAATATTTAGAATTTTACTTTTCATATCGTTTGAATATGTAACGACAGAAGACTTAAAAATAGCACTTGAACCACTTATTGAAACAATTGATGATGCTAACATACCGCCCGTACAACTTTCTGCGCAAGTAACAATAAGTTTTTTATTAAAACAGTTATAAAATAAAATTTTAGATTGCTCATTAATTTCTTTCCACATTTTTTATCTCATAAAGTTTTTATAATTAAAGGTTGGCCTATTGAAGTTAATATGGATGCTTGTGTCAAAAATGCAAATAAACCTGCAACTAAGTCGTCAGCAATAATACCAATCCCACCAGGCAATTTTTCAAATTTTTTTATTGGTCCTAATTTTGTGATATCAAAAAACCTAAATAAAACAAATGAAAATAATAAAGATGTTAAAATATAACTGATATTATTAGAATCTATTATACCTAATATGGCTATAAATTGACCTGCAAATTCGTCTACTACAACTTCATTTGGATCTTTTTTGTTATATACTTTTATGTGAGCTTCGCAAATAAGATAGCTAAATATTACAAAAATAAATACGAATAATAAAAAAAAATTAATTTTGCATATTGTTAAAATATAGTATCCAAAAACTAATGCGACTAATGAGGCCAATGTTCCAGGTGCATATTGAACGTGACCAATTGGATAAACCTCAGCAAGTTTTGATAAAAAAATGAAAAATCTTTCGTTATTAATCATCTAAAATTATTTCAGGTATTTGTGCTGAAGTTATTGCCATAGCAGCAATTCCTTCTTCTCTTCCGATAAAACCAATACTCTCAGATGTTTTTCCTTTAATACTAATTTTTTTTGGGCTGATATCTAAAATTCGTCCAATATTTTCTACAATCTTTTGTGAGTAATTTAATATTTTGGGTTTTTCACAAATTATTACTGTGTCTATATTGTTAATTATTCCCTTTTCTTTTTTTAACATAATAGATGCATGTTTTAAAAAAAGTGAACTATCTGCATTTTTCCATTTTTTGTCCGATGGTGGAAATAACTTGCCTATATCACCTTTGTTAATTATTCCTAAAATACTATCAGTTATCGCATGTAGCAGTACGTCACCATCTGAATGACTTATTAACGATTTT
>QBYJ01000078.1 GCA_003282885.1 SAR116 cluster bacterium AG-325-F22 | reverse complement strand
TATCCTCTAGCAGGACCAGTAAGTAATACAGTAACTTCATAGCCCTTTTGCTTTAATATTTCTAAAACCTTTATAAAAATATCTGGGCCTTTTATCATTTTAGGTGTGTTACCATTTTGCCAGCCAACACCATCTTTTTGAAAAGAACCTATAACAATAGATGTCTTTGTTATTCCATAGTCTTTCCTTACTAATTTCTTCTTTAATGCACTAATGGGCTTAAAATGATTATTATTTACTCCAATAGGAATTAAGCAAACTTTATTTGGAGGCACGCCCCATAATAACAATCTTTTTTTAAGGATTGTAGAAGATACAATAATTTTTTTAAGACTAGAAACACTCTCTATAAATTTATTTATATGTTTTTCTACTTCTTTGCCATCTTCTTTTTTACCATGAAAGAAAGATACTACGTAATTATTATTTTTAGGTAAAATCTTCCACCAATCAACCCACATATATTGCGAACCAAAATGAATTACTTTGTTTTGGTAATATTTTGGTAATGTTGTAATTTTCATAAAACCAGAATTACTTTTATTAACAGAATCCATTATGTTTTGACCAACGTACTTAATTGCCCAATCATTCTTTTCAGAAATAAAGATAACTGGCTCTCTTGCAAAATTTTTTAAATTTAATGAATAAAGTATTTTATCGAGGTAAATAGCACATCGCATTTTTATTTTTTTTAAAAATGGTTTAAGCAAAATTATTTGACCTATCTTGATAATTTTTAATTTCGAAATCTACCATATTTCTTATTACATCAGTAATTTTATTTTTAGCCTCCCAACCTAATATAGATTTTGCTTTTTGGGAGTCTCCATAGCTAGATTTTAGCTCAAAAGGTCTGAAATATTTTTTATCAACGCATGTATTCTCTTTCCAATTTAAGTTAAGATAAATAAAAACATGTTCTACAAAATATTCCAGTGAAGATAATTTTCCAGTAGAAATTACAAAATCTTCAGGATTATCGTTTTGTAATATTAACCACATTGCTTCAACGTAATCTGGAGCCCATCCCCAATCTCTTTTAATAGACAAATCTCCCAAAACTAATTTGGTTTTCTCTCCAAAGTAAATCTTAACTGCAGTTCTTACAATTTTTTTAGTAACAAATTTTTTTGGCCTTAACGGAGACTCATGGTTAAATAATATTCCTGAACAAGCAAAAAGATCATAAGCATCTCTGTAATTTTTTGTTAACCAAAAAGCTGAACTTTTAGCTACGCCATATGGGCTACAGGGGTTAAAATTAGTTTTTTCATTAGAAGAAACATCACCAGTGTCGCCAAAACATTCGGATGAGCTTGCATTGTAAAACCTACACTTAAAATTAAGGGATTTTATTGATTCTAAAATGTTTAAAGATACTTTAGCTATACTATAAAATGTATCTTGGGGTGTTAAAAAACTCTTACTAACTGAGCTTTGTCCAGATAAATTATAAATTTCATCAGGTTTCAACTCTTTAATAATATTTTTAACTATATCTAATTTTGTAGGATCAATTGTATGTATTTTTACATTATTGAAAATTTTTATTAAGTGTAAATTTTGTAAAGTATGTTTTTTGAGATTTCTTGTAGTACCGTGTATTTCATAATCTTTTGTAAGAAGAAACTTAGATAAAAATGTTCCATCCTGACCAGAAATTCCAAAAATCAAGGCTTTTTTTTGTTTTTGTGCCAAAATTATATCCAACGTAAAAATTTAGGGCATTTTACATTAAATCTTAAAAAACTATATAACAAAAATACTTTTTATAGTTTTAATTGGATGCTTGATGAATCTTTTACTATTATCTGTTAAAGTCTCATCATTTAACAAATCATTAAGGAGTTTTAAATATTTTGAATTTGAGTGAACAGAGTTATGCGGATAATTTTTCATTTTAGTAACATATTCAAAATAGTGTAATCTCATTTTGTTTAAAGCTCTGACAAAATTTTCTTTGTTAAACTTTATTCCAAATCCTTTACAATATTCTGGCATACACCCACTATCTCTGTATAAAAGTGGCAAGCCACATAAAGCTCCCTCATTTTGATGATTGCCTCCAGGTTCATTTATAGATGCTGTTATATAAACATGATGTTTTTTTAACTCCTTAGCTAAATTGAGGCCATCTAAGGGTTTTATATAAGTTACATTTTTGAATTTAAATCCTTTAGGTAAATTACCTATATAAGTAAAAGAAATTTTAGATTTCCAAGTGTTTATCTCAAGCATTTGGTCAATTTTTGAATATATATCAAATCCTTTCATCCAATTACTCCCCCAATGGTGCGTAACTAACCTCAGAGGCTCTTTTCTTGTCCAATTTATATAACCATTACTATTAAATATATTTTTATCAGATCCATTTAAAATAACCGTGAAGGGTGTGCGAATATTATTTTCCCAACATGCTAATCTAGTTAACCAAGTGCCTACAAATACTGTATAATCAGCACACCAGTTCGCTTTTATTAGTAACTTATTCATAAACTTTGTGTTCTTTCTTTCATCACATTCATTTATCCTATGAATAACTTTCACTTTAGGATTTATAAATACCTTGTAAAAAATAATTTCAGCAACACTAAAACTAACAAACTTTGATCTAAATCTTGGATCTGTTAATAAAATAATATCTATATCTTTATCTTTTAAATTTGAAGTAAAATTGAAACCATTTTTAATAAGTTCATTTTTTAGTGATTTAATAAATCTATTACCACC
>QBYJ01000077.1 GCA_003282885.1 SAR116 cluster bacterium AG-325-F22 | reverse complement strand
AGCTTTACTTTTTAAACTAATTGAAACATTGTCAGCAGCAGCATAACGATAAAATTGTTGATTAGCTTGCGAAAAACCCAGCAATATTGAACCAAGAATAAATAAAGAAAAAAGTTTATAATAGATTGCACAAACTATGACTAAACATCCAACAAAAGCTGACATAGCACCTATCAGAAACATAGGCCTTCTTCCAAATTTGCCCATCAATAAAGAAACAGGAATTAACGTTAATGCTATTGTTAAAAATTGAAAAGATAACGGGATAGTTGCGTAAGATGAATGGGTGGCTAAAATAGTACCAACTAATCCTGTGTTTATCATGTTAATATTTGTAGTTGTAACAGATAAACCCTGAGCAATTGATAGTATTAAAGTATTTCTTTTCTCCAGTTCCAACTACTTGTTGTCTTTACACAAAGATAATATTAACGTCATTACACAATCATTCTTTTAAATTATGGAGATGAATTTGAACAAGTATTCTGGCCCCGGTTCCAAGAACCTTATAACAGATGTTATTGGAGTTCAAGTAGGTCACGCGCAAGATAAAAAAATTGGTACAGGAGTAACTGTTGTTTCTGGAAATAGTCCATTCTCTACATCTGTAGATGTGAGGGGTGGTGGCCCAGGAACAAGAGAAACTGACATGCTAAGTTTGGAGAATTCAATAGGTCGCGCTGATGCTATTGTACTTTCTGGTGGATCAGCATACGGGCTAGATGCGTGTTCAGAAATTCAAGATTTATTGAGAGAAGACCAAAAAGGATATCAATTAGGGAAAGCAATTATACCGCTAGTACCGGGAGCTGTAATTTTTGACCTTAATATCAACGATAACCCTCATGTAAATGAACTAGGTAAAAGGTCTCCATGGAGAATTTTAGCTAACAAAGCATATAAGTCAATTAAGGGCGATTTATTATTAGGTTCTTATGGTGCAGGTTGTGGTGCAACTACAGCAACATTAAAAGGAGGACAAGGATCCTCCTCATGGACACAAGAATTTTCTAATGGAAAAACATATACCGTTGGAGCTCTTGTAATAAATAATGCAGTTGGCAACCCATTACTTAATGATGGCCCTTATTTTTTATCAGGTCACCTTGAGTTAGATAAAGAGTTTGGAGGATATGGCCCACCTAAAAAAAAATATGATAATATATTAAGAGCAAAAAGGATACCTCCATCGCTTAGAAAAACAGACACCTTAAATGACATTTCAAGTAATACAGTAATTGGAGTTGTAGCGACAGATGCACCCTTAAATCGGGCAAACTTAAAAAGAATAGCTATTATGGCTCATGACGGAATAGCAAAATCGTTAAGTCCTTCTCACACACCCATGGATGGAGACACAATTTTTTCTATTTCAACTAATAATGATCATAAAGAACAAGTTTTAGAAAATGTAGACATCCTGGCTCTCGGCTCTAGGACAAGTGACTGTGTTGCAAGAGCATGCAATAGAGCAGTTTACGAAGCAACATCTGTAGGCAACTCAAAGCCAGGGTGGAAAAATTTATTCACCTAAAAATAAAGTGTATCTAACTTTTGAGGTTTAAAGCTTCTGCTTTCTTTTTCAAACGCCAATAAAACAGAGATGCAAAAGGCAAGCTGAAAATATAAACTAAAACCAATATTACAAATCCTTTTATGGGATTACTAATAATTGCATTACTAAGAAGAGCTAGAATTATCAGCATAGGTATGACATATGATTTTGGAATTTGGAAAACCTTTCCTGAAAAAGTAGGTAAATTGCTTACCATAGCTATTGAAATGAAACCAATCCATAGTGCAATATTTTCAAAAGATTTTAAATCTTTTGATACTAGATATCCATCTATGGCAATAGGAAATAGCATTAAGAATGCTGCAGCTGGAGTAGGAACACCATTAAAATAATTTTTAGCATAGCTAGGTCTATCAGATAATTCTGAATTAAACCTTGCAAGTCTGAGTGCAGAGCAAATTACATACAGGACTATTATTATCCAAAATAAATTTCCCTGTGGTTTATTCATCCACAAATACACAGCAAACGCTGGAACGGCGCCAAAAACCACAAAATCTGAAAGAGAATCAAGATGCATACCGAATTCACTAGTAGATTTTAATAATCGAGCAACTCTTCCATCTAGCATATCAAAAACTGAAGCAATAATTATCATTATTATTACATTATCCCAATTATTATAAAGAGCTTGGTACATTGCTTGCAAACCAAAAATTAAAGCACATATAGTGAGAAAGTTTGGAAGCATCCAAACTACTGAAAAACGTCTGGGTCTTGATTGAAAAGCTTTTTTAGCTAATTTAATACCCTTACTTTTCATCTAGATTTGCCTTAACTGATTTACTAGATTTAGTGAAATCTCCAATTATAGTTTCACCAGCAATCATTTTTTGTCCTTCTAAAACCATTACTGCAACATCAGATGGAAAATAAATATCAACTCTACTTCCAAATCTAATAAGACCAAAAATTTCTCCCGCCTTTAATGACGATCCTATATCAACGTCACATATAATTCTTCTTGCTACTAAACCTGCAATTTGAACAAAAGCTATTTTTTTCCCATTTTCTGCATCCATTCCAAGAATCAATCTTTCATTTTCAGAAGAAGCTTTATCTAAACTAGCGTTAAAAAAAGAACCTGGAATATAATTCTTGTATGTAATTTCGCCAAGCATTGGTGACCTATTTACATGAACATCAAATACGTTCATGAAAACACACACTCTTGTCCAGTTCCCTTCAGGCAAA
>QBYJ01000076.1 GCA_003282885.1 SAR116 cluster bacterium AG-325-F22 | reverse complement strand
CATAGTGTTGCCATTCCCAGATCAAATGATCTGGAGTAATTTAAAACTATTTATCATTCCAAATAGGTTTTCTTTTTTCTGAAAAAGCTTCCATACCTTCGACGTGATCTTCAAGTGCAAAAGTTGAATAAAATAAGGCTCTTTCAGAACGAATGCCCTCTTCAAGAGTCGTTTCATATGCAACATTGACAGCTTGTTTTGCTAGTTTTGCTAAAGGTTTGGATTGATTAGCAATTTTTTGAGCTATATCTTTTAAAGAAACATCAAATTCATCGTTACCAATAACTTTTGCTACTAATCCTGATTTTTCTGCTTCATCAGCAGACATCATATCTCCAGTCAAAATTGCTAACATAGCTTTTGATTTACCGATTGATCTAGTCAATCTTTGGGTTCCTCCTGCACCAGGTATAGCACCAATATTTATTTCGGGTTGACCAAATCTTGCATTATCTGAAGCAATTATAAAATCACACATCATAGCTAATTCGCAGCCTCCACCAAGAGCATATCCTTTGACACCAGCAATTATTGGTGTTTGAATTTTAGGAATATCAAGCCATCCATTTTCTATATATCTTGTTTCAGATACTGATGCGTAATTATGTTTTACCATCTCTTTTAAATCAGCACCAGCTGCAAATGCTTTCTCAGAACCAATCAAAACTATGCAACCTACAGATAAATCATTATCAAATTTTTCAGTTGCCTCTTTTATAGCTAGTATAAAACCAGCTGATAAAGGATTTAGCTTATTTTCATGATTTAATTGAACCCATCCTATACCATTCTCTCTCCAAGTTTTTATCCACTCATTTTTTGGAACAACACTATTCATAAGGTCCTCCTGCAATATTTAAGTTAATCTTCTTTTTTATTTTCTATATCTTCACCAGTATCCTGGTCAACACGTTTCATAGATAATTTAACTTTTCCCCTATCATCAAAACCTATGACTTTTACTTTAACTTCGTCGCCTTCTTTACAAATATCAGTGGTTTTCTCAGTTCGAGCATTTTGCAATTCAGAAATATGAACTAATCCATCCTTTGATCCAAGAAAGTTTACAAAGGCTCCGAAGTCTACAGTTTTTACTACTTTTCCTGTATATATAACACCTAATTCAGCTTCAGCAACGATGTCATTTATTCTTTTTTGAGCCGCTTCGGAAGATTCTGTATCTGACGCAGCTATCTTAATTGTACCATCATCTTCAATGTCCACCTTAGCTCCTGTTGCTTCACATATTTCTCTAATCATTTTTCCACCAGGTCCTATGATATCACGAATTTTTTCTAATTTAACTTTCATGGTGGTAATTTTTGGAGCAGAGTCTGCCAAAACTTCTCTAGAAGATCCTATTGCTTTACTCATTTCATTTAATATGTGGATTCTGCCTTCTTTTGCTTGATCTAATGCAATTTCCATTATTTCTTTAGTTATAGACGTAATTTTTATGTCCATTTGAAGACTTGTAATTCCATCTTCAGTTCCAGCAACTTTAAAATCCATATCACCTAAATGATCTTCATCACCTAAAATATCTGACAAAACTGAAAATTCTTTTTTTTCTTTGATTAAACCCATGGCAATCCCCGCAACAGGTTTTTTTATAGGTACACCAGCATCCATTAAAGCAAGTGAGGCACCACATACAGTAGCCATTGAAGATGAACCATTTGACTCGGTCACTTCTGAGACAATTCTTACTGTATAAGGAAAATCGTCACCTGAAGGTAATAAAGGGTTAACCGCTCGCCACGCTAACTTTCCATGTCCTACTTCTCTTCTACCTGGAGAGCCTACCCTACCTGCTTCACCAACCGAATATGGAGGAAAATTATAGTGCAACATAAACTTTGACCTATATTCGCCCTCCAAGGCATCGATTATTTGCTCATCTTGACCTGTTCCTAAGGTAGCTACAACTAGAGCTTGAGTTTCTCCTCTAGTAAATAAAGCTGAGCCATGAGCTCTTGGTAAGGTGCCAACTTCAGCTACAATTGGTCGAACTGTTTTAGTATCTCTACCATCAATTCTTTTTTTAGTTTTTAAAATGTTACCTCTAACAATATCTGCTTCCATATCTTTTGTTAGAGATGATACAAGTGTTGAATTTGGTGACTCACCAAATTCTGAAAGTATATCGTTCCTTAGATCAGATAAAATTTTAGATCTGATTGATTTATCCATTTCTTTATAAGCTTTCTCAAACTTTTTTTTGAATGGTTTGATCGTTTTTAAATAATCTTTTTTCTCTTTTGGTTCGTCTGGTAAAGGCCTTGGTTCTTTGGCAGCAACTTCGGCTAAGTCTATTATAGCTTTTATTACATGTTCAATCTCATTGTGACCGTAACCGACTGCTCCCAACATTATTTCTTCAGATAGCTCAGATGCTTCTGATTCAACCATTAAAACTCCGTCTGTGGTACCAGCTACAACCAAATCTAAATCTGCATCTTTCATCTGATCAATTGTTGGATTCAAAATATAATTACTTCCATCCCAACCAACTCGGCAGGCACCGATTGGTCCCATAAATGGCAATCCTGAAATTGTTAAAGCCGCAGATGCACCTAATATAGCTACTATATCTGGATCATTTTCCATATCGTGAGAAAGTACTGTAGCAATAACTTGAGTTTCATTTTTATAGTTTTTATGAAATAACGGTCTGATCGGTCTGTCTATTAATCTTGAAACTAATGTTTCTTTTTCTGAGGGTCTTCCTTCCCTTTTAAAAAAACCACCTGGTATTCTACCAGCAGCAAATGTCTTTTCTTGGTAATTAACGGTAAGAGGGAAAAAATCCACTCCAGGCTTAGCACTTGAAGCACCAAC
>QBYJ01000075.1 GCA_003282885.1 SAR116 cluster bacterium AG-325-F22 | reverse complement strand
AGCGTCTGCTGCTTCGTATTGACCTTTTGGAATTGCTTGGATCCCTCCTCTGATAACTTCGGCAATATAGGCAGCTGAAAAAAAGGTAAACATGATGATAACCCTAACCAAGATACTAAAATTAGTGCCAGGGGGCATGAAATAGTTAAGCATTGAAGAAGCTACAAAAAGTAAGGTTATTAATGGGACGCCTCTCATAAATTCTATGAAACAAACGCTTAATGTTCTAACCACCGTTAATTTAGATTGTCTACCAAGAGCTAAAAGTATACCTATAGGCAGTGAACACACAATACCCGTAACTCCTAGAATAACAGTAAGCATAAATCCACCAAATAAACTATATTCAATCTTAGCTAGCCCAAAAAAACCGCCATTTATTAAAATAAAAGCAAAGAAAGGGTAAATTCCACTAAACCATAATAGCCATTTTCTTTTCGGTAAGTCTGGATATAATAAAGGTGCAAAGGCGATAAACATTGTTAAAAATGAAATATCAATTCTCCACCTTTCTGCTTCAGGATAGAAGCCATAAACAAACTGCCCTACTCTTCTAGTTATAACTGCCCAACAGGCACCATCATTAATTTTTCTACATTCTATTTTTGAATCTGCATCAAACACAGCATCAAAAAGGAACCAACCAATTATTCCGTCTATTAAATAATAAACCAGCACTACCGAAACAATTGTTAATAAAGTATTACTTATGGATGAAAACAAATTATTTCTAATCCAACCATTAAAGCCAACAGTCCCTGGTGGAGGTGGAAGATTTGGATATGAACCTGGTTTATACATTTCTGTACTCATTTTATCTTCCCACTAATTTAACTTTATTATTATACCAGTTCATAAAAGCCGAAATACTTAATGAAACAGATAAATATATTAACATTACTATTACCATTGTCTCCATTTCCCTACCTGTTTGGTTTAGAGAAATACCACCAAGTGTTGCTACAAGATCCATATAACCTATTGCAATTGCTAATGAAGAATTCTTTGTTAAATTTAAATACTGACTTGTTAAAGGCGGAATTATAACTCTTCTAGCTTGAGGCAAAATCACTAATTTCATTACTTTTGAAGATTTCAAACCAATTGATTCAGCAGCTTCTCTTTGACCTTTGTCAACAGCCAATATCCCAGCCCTTACTATTTCTGCAATAAAAGCGGCTGTATAAATACCTAATGCAAAAGTCAATGCGGCAAGCTCAGGGCTCATGTGCATGCCGCCCCTAAAATTGAACCCCTTTAATGCAGGTATCTCTAAAGAAATTGGCATTCCAGAAATAAAAAAAGCAATTAGAGGTAATGAAATTAATACAGAAAAATTAATCCAGAAGACTGGATACTGTACACCTGTCAAATCTTGTTTTTTCTTAGCATATTTGAAAAATAAAACTGAAAAAATTATGGCAATTACTAAAAACAAATATACAAGTTCAATGCCATTTTCTGTTAATGGCTTTGGAATATAAAAACCTCTGTTAGAAAGAAAAGTCACATCACCTAAGTTTAAGGCTTTTCTTGGATGTGGAAGAGTATTTATTATTATACCGTGCCATAGAAGTATATGTAATAAAATAGGAACATTTCTCGTAAATTCTATATACCAGTATGCGATTTTACTGGCTAACCAATTTTTGGATAATCTTATTATTCCTAGAGAAATTCCTAAAACTGTAGCTAGAATTATACCAAATACGGCAACTAAACCTGTGTTTAAAAGGCCAACAATGCCTGCTCTTAAATGACTATCTCTATTATTATAGTCAATTAAGTATTGATTTATATCGTAGCCAGCTGGAATAAATAAAAATTCAAAACTAATGTCTTTCCCGAGAGCTTTAAAATTTGCATCAACATTTGATATTAACCATGATAAAAACCAACCGATGCACAACAAAACAAATATTTGTACAATTATTTCTCGGCTTTTTTCATTTCGCCATATGTTGCTTAAAAAACTCATTTATGAATTCTATATCTTATTAAGAGTAAAAAAGCTGTATCTGAAATACAAACACAGCTTTTTTTTTAAAGTCTTATTTAATTGGTGGTATGTAGAATAGTCCACCATCTCTGTAAAGTTGGTTCATGCCTCTAGCAATTTTAAGAGGTGTGCTCATACCAAGGTTCTTTTCAAAAACTTCTTCATAGTTTCCTACTTGACCAATAATATTAACAGCCCAATCAGCAGATAAACCTAACTTAGAAATACCTTGTAAAGGATCTTTACCTAACAAACGGTTAATTTCTTTGTTTTTATTATCTTTTCCAGCCAAAGACTTAACATTAGCTGAAGTTATACCTAATTCTTCACCAGCCATCATAGCTTTTAAAGTCCAGGCTACAATATCAGCCCACTGATCATCACCATGTCTTACAACAGGTCCTAAAGGCTCTTTAGATACAATCTCAGGTAAAACCATATGATCAGCAGGATTATCAAAACTTGACATTGTTGCATATAGTCCTGAAGCATCAGTTGTATACACATCACATCTTCCAGCTTTATATAATTCTTGTGCTTCAGCATTAGTTTCGATAGGAACAGGATTATATTTCATTCCATTTCCAGCAAAGAATTCAGCAAGGTTTAATTCTGTGGTTGTACCAGTTTGAATACATACTGATGCTCCGTCCAAACCTTTAGCAGATTTAACACCTAAAGCTTTAGGAACCATAAAACCTTGACCATCATAATAACTAACACCTACAAAAGTTTGCGATAAATCAACATCTCTTGAAAAAGTCCATGTTGTATTTCTTGAAAGTATTTCACCTTCACCTGCAGCTAATTTTGTAAAACGTGTTTTACCAGTTGCAGTCGTGTAATTGACTTTATCTGCGTCACCTAATGTAGCTGCTGCTACTG
>QBYJ01000074.1 GCA_003282885.1 SAR116 cluster bacterium AG-325-F22 | reverse complement strand
GTGAATAAAACCAAAGTACCTGCCATGCAATCTTGTCCTCAAAAAAGAGGTGTATGCACTCGAGTATACACAACAACACCAAAAAAACCTAATTCTGCTCTCAGAAAAGTTGCTAGAATTAGACTTACTAATGGATTTGAAGTTACATCATACATACCAGGTGAAGGTCATAATTTACAAGAGCATTCAGTTGTAATGATTAGGGGTGGTAGGGTTAAAGATTTGCCTGGTGTAAGATATCATGTGATAAGAGGAACTTTGGACACTCAAGGTGTATCTGATAGGCGCCAGAGAAGATCAAAATACGGTGCTAAACGTCCAAAATAAAAAAGGAATTCTAAATGTCAAGACGAAGAAAAGCTATAAAAAGAGAGGTTATGCCTGACCCTAAATTCAATGATAAAATTGTATCAAAATTTACTTCATGTTTGATGTTTGATGGGAAAAAATCTACTGCCGAAAAAATAGTTTATGGTGCATTTGAATCTATTGAAAAGAAAGTTGGTGCTGAGCCTGTTAAAATTTTTCATGAGGCATTAGAAAATGTTCAGCCTCAACTTGAAGTCAGATCTAGGCGTGTTGGTGGTGCTACATATCAAGTTCCTGTCGAGGTGCGATCAGAAAGAGCTTTAGCGCTTGCAATCAGATGGCTAATAAATAGTAGCAGAAATAGATCAGAAAACTCAATGACAGAAAGACTTAGCGGTGAATTGATGGATGCTTCATCAAATAGGGGCGCATCTGTTAAAAAAAGAGAAGATACTCACAAAATGGCTGAGGCAAACAAAGCTTTTTCACATTATCGTTGGTAGGTTATTACAGGATTTAAAATGGCACGTGGATATAATTTAAATAGATATAGAAATTTTGGCATTATTGCTCATATTGATGCTGGTAAAACCACAACATCTGAACGTGTTTTATACTATACTGGTAGGTCTCATAAGATTGGTGAAGTTCATGATGGAAATGCTACAATGGATTGGATGGAGCAAGAGCAAGAACGTGGCATTACGATAACTTCGGCTGCAACAACGTGTTTTTGGACTAGAACAGAAGACGGTAAAGGTTTTGACAAACATTATGGATCTTCGGAAGAAGATGCTAAATTTAGGTTTAATATTATAGATACTCCAGGACATGTTGATTTTACTATAGAAGTTGAAAGGTCATTAGCGGTACTTGACGGTGCTGTCGTGGTACTAGATGCGAATGCCGGCATTGAACCTCAAACTGAGACAGTATGGAGGCAAGCTGACAGATATAAAGTTCCTCGAATAGTATTTGTAAATAAAATGGATAAGATTGGTGCAGATTTTTTTAAGTGTGTAGATATGGTAAAAGATAGAACGGGAGCCACTCCGATTCCTATTAATTTACCTATTGGTGCAGAAAATGATTTTGCTGGTCTAGTTGATTTAGTTTCTATGAAGGAGTGGGTTTGGGATTCTGAAGATTTAGGAGCTTCGTGGACAATACGTGAAATAAGAACTGATTTATTAGATAAGGCCAAGTCTATGCGGGCAGATCTCATTGAATTAGCGGTTGAACAAGACGATGGTTGGATGGAAAGGTATCTAGAAGGTGAAGAGCCTGACGAAATTTCTTTAAGAAAGCTTATAAGAAAAGGTGTTCTTGCAATGGATTTCGTACCTATTTTATGTGGCTCTGCATTTAAAAATAAAGGTGTTCAAACAATGTTAAATTCTGTTATTGATTACCTTCCTGATCCTCTTGATGTTCCAGCTTACCTTGGTTTTTTACCAGGTGACGTTACTGAAAAACGAGACATAGAGAGAAAAGCTAGTGATCAAGAACCTTTTTCTGGTCTTGCTTTTAAAATTATGAATGATCCATTTGTTGGTTCTTTAACCTTTTTAAGAATATACTCTGGTTCTATAAAAAAAGGAGATTCACTACTTAATTCTACGAAAGGTAAAAAAGAGCGTGTCGGAAGAATGATGATGATGCATTCTAATAATAGAGAAGAAATAGATGAGGCATTTGCAGGTGATATTGTTGCATTAGCTGGGATGAAAGAAACAACTACTGGAGACACCTTATCTGACCCTATAAAACCTGTAGTTCTTGAAACCATGTCATTCCCGAATCCTGTAATAGAAATTGCAGTTGAACCTAAGTCTAAAAATGACCAAGAAAAAATGTCTACAGGGCTTGCAAGATTGGCGGCTGAAGATCCGTCTTTTCAGGTTTCTACAGATATTGAATCTGGGCAAACTATTATGAAAGGTATGGGTGAGCTTCATCTTGATATTTTGATTGATCGTCTTAAACGTGAATTTAAGGTTGAGGCAAATATTGGCGCTCCACAAGTAGCTTATCGAGAAACTATTACAAAAGAAATTGAAGTTGATTATACTCACAAAAAACAATCAGGAGGTTCTGGCCAATTTGCTCGAGTGAAAATGACATTTTCTCCAAACCCTGATAAAGACTTTGAATTTATGAATTCAATAAAAGGTGGTAATATTCCAACTGAGTACATTCCTGGTGTAGAAAAAGGTTTAACTCAAGCTAAAGATGCCGGTATAATAGCTGGATTTCCAGCAATTGACTTTAAAGTTAATCTTCATGATGGAGCTTACCATGATGTTGATTCATCGGTCATGGCCTTTGAGATAGCGGCTAGAGCAGCTTTTAGAGAAGGGATGGCGAAGGCTGCGCCAGTTTTGCTTGAGCCTATAATGAAAGTTGAATGTGTTACTCCAGAAGAATATATGGGTGATATAATAGGTGATTTAAACAGTCGAAGAGGTCAGGTTAATGGAATGGATGCTAGAGGTAATGCCCAAGTGATTAATGCTATGGTTCCATTGGCTAACATGTTTGGTTATGTAAACAATCTTAGATCTATGAGTCAAGGTAGGGCTCAATATACAATGATATTTGATCATTATGATCAA
>QBYJ01000073.1 GCA_003282885.1 SAR116 cluster bacterium AG-325-F22 | reverse complement strand
GGAAAATTTTGCTACTAATTATTTAGGAATGCAATCAATTGATCATGGTACTAAGTCTTTATGTTTTAGGATGGATGATCAAAAACAAAGATTTGCTGTATCAGGAGAGCCTGGTGATAAACTTGCATTTCTTGGTTGGGAGGTTGAGAAAAAATCTGACCTACAAATGTACGCAAAACGACTAGACATTATTGGAGTTCCTGTTCAATTGGGAAATAAAAATCTTACTGATATGAGGTTTGTAGAAGAACTACTATACTTTGATGACCCAGCTGGTAATCGAATAGAACTTGTTTATAAACCGCATGTTGATAAAGATTCCTTTGTTTCAGGAAGACCAATCTCAGGTTTTAAAACAGATATTTGTGGACTTGGGCATGCTGTACTACATGTATCTAATGTAAATGATTTAATCCCTTTTTACAGAGATACTCTTGATTTTAAAATAAGTGATTATAGTCACGATCCTATTTCGTTATGCTTTTTTCATGTAAATGGAAGGCATCATAGTTTTGCTTTGATAGGCACTGGTCAACAAGGATTTCATCATTTTATGGTAGAATATCAAAATTTAGATGATGTTGGTCAAGGATATGATTTGCTTCAATATAAAAAAGGTTCAATTGCCTACACATTGGGAAGACATACTAATGATTATATGACTTCATTTTATGCTCATACACCTTCAGGATTTTTTATTGAAAATGGTTGGGGAGGTAGGATAATTGATCCAAACACATGGATACCTCAAGAAACAAGTGTAGGACCAAGTTTTTGGGGGCACGAAAGATTATACTTACCTGATGATGAAAGATTAAAATTTAGAAAAAAACGTATGGAAACTGCTCGGGAAGGTAAGCAATCACCTATGATTATTGATTGTCCTTGGCTTTATCAAAATATTAAGAACAAATAAGGATTTAATATAGTGCTAATGGATTTTGATGTTGTTATAGTTGGACTAGGACCTACTGGAGGAACCTTAGCTAATTTATTAGCTATAAATAATCTATCTATTCTTATTTTAGAAAAAGAATCGAGCCTTTATAATTTGCCACGAGCAGTCCACTTTGATGATGAAGTCATGAGAGTATTTCAAACAATAGGAATTACTGATAGTTTATCTAAAAAATTAATTATCAACAAAGGTACAAAATTTTTAGATGAAAAGGGTGAACTCATTTTAGACTGGCCGAGGCCAAAAATAATTACTGAAAATGGATGGTATCCTAGTTACCGTTTTCATCAACCTGACCTAGAACGCAGTCTTCGTTATAAATTAAAAAAATATGATAAGGTTGTTTTTTTACAAGACTGTGAAGTTTTTAAAACTGTAAATAAAAAAAACTTCACCGAAGTTCATTATAAAAATACAAAAATTAATAAGATAAATTCAGTAAAGTCAAAATACATTATTGGTTGTGATGGTGCAAATTCATTCATCAGAAATGAAATGAAAACAGAACTAGAAAACTTAGGTTTTGAACAGCGTTGGGCCGTAATTGATTTAATATTAAAAACCAAAAATGTAAATTTGCCTGATCGAACCATTCAATATTGTAACGCAAAAAGACCTGCAACTTATTGCAGAAATGTTGGTAGGAGAAGAAGATGGGAAATAGCTTTAAAAGATAATGAGAGTTCTAAAACATTTTTTGATGAAAAAAGGCTTTGGAAATTCTTAAGTAAATGGGTATCTCCTGATGAAGTAGAAATTGAAAGAAAAACTGTGTATACATTTCAATCGGCTATTGCAAAAAGTTGGAGAGAAGGCCGAATGTTTTTAGTAGGCGATGCTGCTCATTTAACACCACCCTTCATGGGGCAGGGTATGTGTGCTGGAATAAGGGACGCATCAAATCTAGCTTGGAAAATAAGCATATGTTGTAAAAAGGGTCATAGTGAAAATCTTTTAAATAGCTATCAATCAGAGAGATCCTCAAATGTCAGAGATTATATAAACACTGCAATGAAAATGGGTGAATTACTTAATTCGATAGGCGGGTCAGAAGTATCTGACACAGTTTTTGTTCAACCAGATGGCACTATTAAAATGAATACAATCAAACCCCAACTTGGAAAAGGTTTAGGTAAATGTGGAGATATAAATAGGGGAAAAATATTCCCTTCCTTAAAATCTAATTCTGGTAGAGATCTTGATAATATGTTCGCATGTGAACCAATATTAATTACAAATAAAAAAATAAATAAAAAGGAACTTAGAATTAAATCCTATGAATGCTCAGATATACCCGGAATTGAAGTTATATTTAAAAAATTTAAAACAAACACCTTAATTATTCGTCCTGACAGATTTATTCTTGCTAGCACTCAAAAAAATGATTTATTAAAATTCACCAATTCCTGTCTAAATCAAATTTATAACTCATAAGGTTCTAGATGTCAGGTTTTACAAGATATAATAAAATCTTAAATCTCTTTTCAGAACAAAGAAGTTCTTGGACAGTTTTAGAAATTTCGGACGAATTGAAAACTCCTTCAAGCACTATTTACAGAATTGTTCGTGAATTAGTTTTAGCAGAATTTCTTGAAAGTGCAGCAGGGGCCTATTTTAGGCTAGGTCCTGCCTTTATCAAATTTAATAGAATTATTAATTTATCAGATCCCTTAGTTATAGCAGGACAACCATTTTTAAAAAAACTAGCAAATGAAAATCCTATTGAAAGTGTAAACGTTTTAGCTAGGCTTTATGGAAACAAAGTAATGTGTGTAGCAGATTATAAAACTCCATTTTTTAAAAATAATACTAGTTATCAAAAAGGAAAATTAATGCCTTTAATTTATGGTGCAACGTCAAGGGCAATAATTATGAAGATTGTAGGAAAAAGTTTAGAAGATCTTCTAAGGCAAGAAACATTTTATAATGATAATGATAAAGATACTTTTTTTAAAAATTTAAAAAATGACAATAAAAAAGGATATTGTAAAACTGAAGGTCAAGTTGATAAAGATCTTATAGGTTTTG
>QBYJ01000072.1 GCA_003282885.1 SAR116 cluster bacterium AG-325-F22 | reverse complement strand
ATCGTGTTGGCTTTGCTGTAACGCTGGCCCTCTATCTTCAGCATATGGCCTACTTAGAAAATTTAACCAACCAGCTGTTTCCATCATCTTAATTTTTATATTAAAGCCTACCTCTGTAAGCATGGCATGCATAGCTTCCATGGCTTCTGTAGAATTAGGATAAATACCAAGCCTACCAATCAAAACAATTTCTTTATCAACTGGAACACCATCTGCTTTAGCTGCCTTTACTAATTTTTTAGCTTCAGCTGGATTATAAGGCCAAGGTTTTAAAGTTGGATTATGACCATTAATGCTTGGTACAACAATCTGGGTCATCTTCACAACACCATCTGGAAAAATAGTACCGGTAAGACCGTCCAAATCAATAGCTAAATTCATTGCCTTTCTGACCCTAATATCATTCAATGGAGCCCTAGTCATATCAATTCTTAATCTAGAAGTTTCTGAATTAAAGTAGCTAAAGTCCATTTTTGGATCATTCGCATCTTGAACACCAATGCTAGCTGCAATATCAGCTTCGCCAGTTTTAACCATTGCAGCTCGAACTGCAGATTCATTTCTCCAAACATATTTTGCATTTTCAACCTCTGGTTTATCACCCCAATATCCATCAAATCTTTTTAAAGTTACAGATTGACCTGGTGTCCAGGTATTAAAAAGATATGGACCTGTCCCTTTAGGATCACGTACACCTTTAGCTTCTTGTGTATTTGGACTTACCACTGTCATTGTACCCATCATAGCTGGCATTATAGGTTGCGGTGTTTCTGTTTTAATAGAAATAGTATGACTTCCTGTTGCAGTCGCTTTTAATTTTATGTTACCAAAAAACTTAGTTCTAATCTCACAATCATACTTAGGGTTTAAAGCACGATTTATTGACTTCACAACAGCTTTAGCGTTCAGATCCTCGACATCATGAAATTTAATCCCTTTACGAATGTTAAATTCCCAAGTGAGATTATCTGTCTGTTTCCAAGAAGTCGCTAATCTAGGAGTTACCGAACCATCGGCTGGATTTATTTCTGTAAGGGTTTCAGTTACATTTTGTTTAACAATTTTTCCAACTACTGATCTTGTTGCTTCACAAGGATCAACAATATCTGGCTCTTCAGCAATTACAATTGTTATATCTTTTCCAGCAGAGTAAGCCGGAGAAAGTAAGCTAAAAAATGCCAAAATAGCGGCAGATGAAATAGCAAGTGATAAACTTTTAATATTCATAATTTATTTCCTCCCTAAGTTTATTTATTAAAGTTAAAATTAAATTTAAAATTTTCCTCCTTTCTTGACATAATTAAAGTTACATATTTTAATTAAATACTCTTTCTAATTTTTGAAGAGTTTTTAAATGCTTAGGTTTTGGCTCATCGCCAAAACTATATGGCCAGTTCGTATAAGAAACTTCTCCTACATAAATACTTCCTTTAGTGTCAGCCGCTAAACCGTGTGGAGCTAAAAATTGACCTAGTTCAAAACCTGGACCATGTTCACCTCCTAAGCGGGTGATTAGGTTTCCATTATTATCTAATATGCTCAACCTAGGACCTAAATTTGGATAATTTCTGTTTACTAAAAGACCAGGACCAAGCTCTCCTACAATACAAACTGGACATTTTCCTCTAGGCATAAATAAACCACAAGGTCGATGTAGATTATTCCACTGGGTTTCATATTTACCTTCCGTATTAAAAACCTGAATTCTATGATTTTCTCTGTCAGCCACATAAATCCAGCCATCATCATCTGCAACAATATTGTGAACCAGATTAAATTGACCTGGACCTGAACCAGGTTCACCAAAGGTTTTAATTAATTTTCCATCTGGTGAATATTTATGAACACATGCATTTCCATAACCATCAGATACAAATATATTATTGTCTGGACATAATGCAGTGTGTGTACATCTATGAAATGGTAGGTTTGTCATGAATTCAGTAGGATTTCCTGGAATACCAATTTGGAAAATCAATTTACCTTCAGGACTAATTTTTTTAACCGTATGGTCACCATCATCAGTACAATATATATAATCGTCTGGACCAATATGAATACCATGAGGTCTAGAAAAAAGATCATCTCCCCAAGATCTAAGGTAGTTACCGTCAATATCAAAAATAATCATTGGATGTTGTCCGCGATTAAATACAAAAACCTCATCTTTTCTATTTACAGCGACACCAGCAACATCCATAAAAGACCAATTCTCTGGAAGTCTGGCCCAATTATCTACAACTTTATATCTATATTCACCATCACCTAGAAATACTGACAATTTATTACCTCCACATAAAATTATCATGTTAAAGAAAAGGATTGTCTATATTTAAATATTAGTTATTGATACTATAATTGTATCAAAATCATTTTTTATTATTTGAAGCTAAATTAGATATTAAAAAACTGGAAAAGAATATAATCAAAGCCCCTAACAGAGTTGATGCACTTGGAATTTCATCAAAAAAAACAAAAGCAAGAGTAGATATTATAGGCAATCTTAGAAAATCGAAAGGAGCTAAGTAACTTATATCAACCATTGACATAGCTTTTGTAATAAAAATCATATTTAAAACCCCAATCAACCCTTGTATTGTCAAAAGAATAAACATATCAAATGAAGGAATAGTCCAAAAGAATGAAGCAGGAATTAATGCTAGAGGAACTGTGCATACAAGATTCCATACAGTAAGTGTGTCAGGTTTATCTTTATTAGACATTTTTTTTAAGATTAATTGTATACAAGCACCCAAAATAGCCCCTATTAAAGCCCAATATAATGCAGGCGGTATATAATCAAACCCTGGCTTTAAAATTACTAATATACCAATAAAACCAATTAATGAAAAAATTATGTGATTTTTAGTTGGTATCTCATCTAAGAATAAAATTGAGCCTAGAATAATAAGAAGTGGAGTGACAAAAGAAATAGATACAACGTCTGAAAGTGAAGCAGACTTAAAGGCAAGGAAAAAAGAAGTTAAAGCTAATATTTTTAGGAAAGCTCTAAAGATATGGAGATATTGATAAGAGGATATAAA
>QBYJ01000071.1 GCA_003282885.1 SAR116 cluster bacterium AG-325-F22 | reverse complement strand
AGTTTATGACGCTATATTACTAAATTTACCAACAGCAAAAGCTCATTCTGTTTCTAACACTGAATGTAGATTAAAAATTATCGCTAGGTTTGGTGTCGGATATGATTCTGTTGATATTGAGGCTATGAAAAGAAAAAACATTATAGTCACAAACACTCCAAACGCAGTTAGAAGACCTGTTGCTGTTGCTGCATTAACGATGATATTTGGTTTAGCTAGTAAAATCATAAAAAAAGATAATCTTGTAAGAACAGGAAATTGGGATCTAAGGACTAATTTTATGGGAGTTGGACTAAGTAGGAAAACTCTTGGTGTTATAGGAGCAGGGAGTATTGGAACTGAAACAATCAAATTGTCAAAACCGTTTTTTAAAAATATATTAGCTTATGATCCTTTTTTGTCGAAAGAAGAAATTTCCATAAAAGGTGCAGTTAAAACTGAACTTCATGAGTTAGCATCAAAATCTGATTTTGTCGTGGTTCTTTGTAATCTTGATAGTTCTACTAAAGCTATGATTAATTCAGAATTTTTTTCATATATGAAAAAGAGTGGATATATTTTTAATTTGTCAAGAGGTCCTGTAATTAATGAAATCGATTTAGAAAAAGCTCTAAAAGATGAAAAGATTGCAGGGGCTGGTTTAGATGTAACAAATATCGAACCATTGCCAAAAACTAGCAAATTGTTAAAATACAATGATGTCATAATCACACCTCATGCACTTTGTTGGACTGATGAATGTTTTAATGATATAGCAACAGAGGCTATAGGCTCAATAATAAATTTTATTGATCAAGAACCAATTTTAAACCAAGTTAATTAAAGGTTAAGCTGCTTTTTCTTGTACTGATTGTGAAATCACTGCAAAAGCGCTTTCAGTATTTTTACAACCTCTTAATTTAGTCGTTAGTTCTTTATTTCTAAGTAATCGTGACACCAATGCAAGAGCTTGCAAATGTTCAGAACTCCTATTATCTGGTGCCAATAGTAAAAATATTATGTCAACTGGTTGATCATCATTAGCATTAAAATCTAAACCGTTAGATAATATGGCTACAAAAACTTTTGGTTTGTCTATATTAGGACAATTAGCATGAGGAATAGCTATACCATTTCCAACTCCCGTTGATCCTAATTTTTCTCGTTTTATTAATGCTTCAAGGAGATTCTGTGAATCAATCTTAAAATTTTTTTCTGCTAATTTAGTCAATTCATCAAGAACATTTTTTTTACTGCTAGCTTCAAAATTAACCAAAAAGGATTTATCGGACAACATATTAATAATATTCATTTTTTACCTTAATAAATAAGTCAAAATAATTAGGTCAAGTTAAATAGTATTAACTTTGATATCAGTCAAGTTTATATTGTAATTATTTTTATTTAAAAATTATTTCCAAGATAAACATCCCGAACTCTTTTATCAGATTTAATCTGATTAGGATCACCAGACATTATTACTGATCCTTCAAAAAGTATATATGCTTTATCAATAATTCCTAATGTTTCACGAACATTATGGTCAGTTATAAGCACACCAATATTTTTTGATTTTAATTTATAAATTAAGTTTTTAACATCTTCAATGGCTATGGGATCAATTCCAGCAAGAGGTTCATCAAGAAGTATATAACTAGGTTTTGTAGCTAAAGCTCTAGCAATTTCTGTACGTCTTCTTTCTCCTCCTGATAATGTAGCTCCATATGAATGTCTTATTTTACCGATATTAAATTCAGATATTAATTCTTCTAAAATTTGAATTTTTTCATTTCTTGTATATTTTTGTATTTCTAAGACTGACAAAATATTTTGTTCAACAGTTAGCCCTCGAAAAATAGATGATTCTTGTGGTAAATATCCTATGCCATTTTTGGCACGAATATGCATTGGCAAATGATTAATTCTTGATTGATCAAGGATTATATCGCCTTCATCAGTGTTGATAAGTCCAGCTATCATATAAAAACATGTTGTCTTTCCTGCTCCATTAGGTCCTAAAAGACCAACTGCTTCTCCTTTTTTTAATTCAAGGGAAACCTTATTAACTACCTTTCTATTTTCGTATGTTTTGGAAATAGATTTTACAACTAAACCTTGTTTGATAATATCATTTTCAATTTTTTGAAAAGAAGATGATTTCAGCCTCATAAGTTCTTCTTCTAAACTTTTCAATCTGAGCCCCTTTATTTATTTATTTTTTTTTATGGGAGAAAAAATACCTTTAACTCTTTCTTTCTTTTTCGGATTTCCAATAATATTACTCATACCTGTCTTAAGATTTGTTATTCCCTTAGATCCATTAAGGATAGAATTCTGATTGATTATTATAACATTTCCCGAAAGTCTTACAACTTCATCTGATGAGTTGTATATGGCTAAATCAGCTTTTGATTTTTTTCCTTTTTCCTTACTTTCTATAATAACGTTCCCTTTTGCAATAGCTTTATATAAAGACTTATCTTTTGTAGTAAAATCAGCTTTAACACTATCAGAAAAAATTACATTTTTATTTGATAAAATAATTTTTACATTACCTTTAGCCATTGCTTTATTTTTTAAATCATCAAACATTATAATTTTTTTTGATTCAACATACCCTGTTGGAGATGAGAAGGTTTGAAAAGACCCAGATATAATTACAATTTTTTTTTCAACATCATATGTCATAAATTGTCCTGTTGCCCTCGATTTGCCTTTAGTAAGTATTACTTCCTCTTTCGCAGTTATATTTTTTAGTATATTAACACCATTTTCTATACCATAATCAGCTCTTACAATATTTGCTTTTAATGTTAGTCCATTTTTTTTTAAAACAACGTTACCTTTAGCTAAATAATATTTTTCTTTTTCGAACCATTCAATTGAAATATCTGCTTCTACAGATAAGTCAGTACTGTTTTCTTGATTTACTTGTTTTGCTAAGGCTGTAAATGATAGGGATGTTAAAAATATTAGAGAAAATAGGTAATGTTTTATATTTATCATTTTTTATTAGATAAAAGCATATTAAGTACAGCTTTTCCTTTAATCTTTATGTATTGACCGTTTTTTTTGACATCAAGACCTTTTCCT
>QBYJ01000070.1 GCA_003282885.1 SAR116 cluster bacterium AG-325-F22 | reverse complement strand
TAAAACTTACTAAAGAACAAGAAAAAGATACACCTCCTGTTGAACATCCCTTGATAAGGACACATCCAATGTCCAATAAAAAATCTATATATATCAATCCTAATAGGATTGACCATATTTTAGGGTTTAATGAAATTGATAGTGATAAACTACTTGACGAAATTTATGAATTTTCTTTTCAAGATAAGTATCAATACAGGCATACTTATGAAAAAGGCGATTTAGTAATCTGGGATAATCGTTGTACCATGCATAAAGCTAATTCTAATTATGATGTTAGTCACTTAAGAATAATGCATAGAGTTATGCTTGAAGGAGAAGCTGTTTTTTAATTTTTTAAACGGTAAAAATCTTATGACAAATCAATTAAAATTCGGCATTCAAACCAATGGCATAAAACACACTTCTTTTGATGCCATGCCAAGTATAAATGAACGCTTCTTAATGGTTAAAGAGACTGGAATATTTGATTATGTTGACAAAACTCCCGAGGATAATGAAATAGAAAATTTCAAATTAGCAAGTGATAGATATAATATTCCGATCATAGCAGGTGGATGGTTTTATACCATTGGAGATCATAAAGAACTTTTAGAGAAGAATTTAAAAACTGCAAAAAATCTAGGCTCAATTGTACATAATGTACAAATTGAATTATGTAATGTTGAAGGTAAAATTGTTAGTGATTTAGATGTAAGAGATGCATATTTAGAGGCATATGATATTGGGATGAATTTAGGAGTCACTCCTTGTTTTGAGATACATGTGAATATGTGGAGTGAAGATTTTCCAAGAGTTTCTGATGTTGGCAAATTAATAGAAGATAAGGGTGTTGAATTTAATATAACCCTTGATCACAGTCATGTGATTTTTAAAATTGATAACAAAAAAGAACAAAAAATATTTAATACCGATAATAAAATTGAAAGAGGGGAACTTATCATTGATCCTTTTATAAAAGGTAACGTTGTATCAGAATGGATTAATAATGGATGGATAAAACATTGTCACGCAAGATCTTCAATACCTAACAACCCTATTAACATTTTTGGCAAACACCCAGATGGATCAATTGGTAGAGGTATCCAGTATCCTTTTAAAAAACCAAAAAAAAATGAATATCATGAAATATGGGAAGAGTCTTATTTAGAACCTTGGAAGGAATGTATAAGAAACCTTTTTATCTATCATTATAAAGATCCTAAGAGTAAATTGGGCCAAATTTCGACTGAATTTATACCTAATACTGATTACGGAGAGGGTTGTAAGTATTCACTCTTTGAACAAGCTATCGAATGCACAAACTGGATGAAAAAGACATGGGAAACAGTTAAAAATGAAGAGACTTTAGGTTTATAAAAGTGGAGAAAAAAATGTTATCTAAGACTCAAATTGATCGTTATCATAAAGATGGTTTTGTTGTTCCAGACTTTAAAATGCCAGAAAATATAATAAATAAAATTGAAAAAAGTCATGATAGATTATTAACTAATCACCCGGAATTTAAAAATTACTGTCCAGCAATATTATCTTATGACGAGAACTTTTTAGAATTCTGCTCTGACCAAACTATTTTAAATTATGTTGAACAATTAATAGGACCAGACTTTGCGCTATGGAATTCAAGTTTTTTTGCTAAGCCAGCTATTGATGGTCATGCCACACCTTGGCATCAAGACGGACAATATTGGCCAATTAGACCTTTGGCAACTTGCACTGTCTGGTTAGCTATAGATGATTCAAATGAAGAGAATGGTTGTTTGCGTTTTATTAAAGGTTCACACTTAGATAAAAAACTAAAGTCACACAATTTAAATAACAATGAAAATCTGACCCTTAATCAGGAGTTAGATAAAGAAGAGTTTAATGAAACTGAGGCAGTTGATTTAATTTTAAAAAGAGGACAAATTTCTCTTCATGATGTTTACTTAGTTCATGGATCTGATGCAAATAAATCGTCTAAATCAAGAAGAGCAGTCACAATGAGATTTATGCCAACGACCAGTATTTTTGATCATCAAATGGTTAAAGATAAAAATCTTTTTTCAAAATTAAATGTAAATAAATATGCAGATAGAAAAATTTATCATATGAGAGGTAAAGATGTTTCGGGTAAGAATAATTTGACATATATTTAATTAAATTAACGTTTAACAAAAGAGGTTTTTATGGATCAAGCTGTTATTTTGTCAACTGCAAGAACACCAATAGGAAAAGCGTATAGGGGAACTTTTAACGATACTGATGCTCCAACTTTAGCTGGTTATGCAATTAATGGTTCTATTGCAAAGGCTGGCATAGATCCTTCCGAAGTTGAAGATGTTATTATGGGGGCAGCAGTTCAGCAAGGCACACAAGGATACAATATAGGAAGATTGTCTGCTGCTGCGTCTGGATTACCAAGTCATGTTCCAGGAATGAGCGTTGATCGTCAATGTGCCTCTGGTCTTATGGCAATTGCAATAGGAGCTAAGCAAATAGCATGTAACGAGATGGATATTGTCATTGGTGGGGGAGTTGAGTCTATTTCATTAGTACAAAATGAGTTTTCAAACAAATATAAATCGCAAGACCGATTTTTAATAAGTAATAAACCTGATATGTACATGAGTATGATTGAAACAGCAGAAGTCGTTTCAAAAAGGTACAAAGTAGAAAGAGACCAACAAGATGAATACGCATTGCAAAGCCAACAAAGGACTGCAGAGGCACAAAATAAAGGTTATTTTAATAACGAAATAATTCCTGTTAAGACAATTCAGGCTTTTAAAAATTTAGAAAACGATAAAGTAGATTACAAAGAAGTTGAAATATCTAAAGATGAATGTAACAGGCCAAGCACTGATATTTTTGGTTTGCAAAATTTAAAACCTGTAATGGGTGAAGATTCATTTATAACTGCTGGAAATGCTAGTCAGTTATCTGACGGCTCGTCAGCATCTGTTCTCATGTCTATGAAGTTGGCAGAAAAAAGAAATTTAAATCCAATAGGAATATGTCATGGTGTCGCTGTTGCAGGCTGTGAGCCTGATGAAATGGGAATAGGTCCAGTTTATGCCGTTCCAAAATTATTAAAACAAAATAATTTAAAAATGGAAGATATAGGTTTATGGGAGTTAAACGAAGCTTTTGCAGTACAAGTAATTTACTGTAGGGATAAATTAGGTATACCTAATGAAAACTTAAATGTGAACGGTGGCTCGATTTCAATTGGTCACCCATATGGAATGAGCGGCGCTAGATTAGTAGGTCATGCTTTACTAGAAGGTAAAAGAAGAAAAATTAAATATGTTGTTGTTACAATGTGTATAGGTGGAGGCCAAGGAGCTGCAGGATTATTTGAAGTATTATAATTTACAAACAATCTTAAGAGGGGGGTAGATGTTTAAAATTTCTAAAAAAGCTAGAAGGTTATTAGAAGAAGAAAAGTTAAAATATAAGGAAGATGGCTATATTACAGGATTGCCAGTTTTCGATCCCCAAGCAAAAGATGACTTGAATGACTTGTTTGTTAGCCTTAGCTCACGTCTAAGTAATGACATAGATATTAATCAAACGAATATGT
>QBYJ01000069.1 GCA_003282885.1 SAR116 cluster bacterium AG-325-F22 | reverse complement strand
TTATAATTACTTTCAAAAAATTTAGTAGTCCATTTTTTAGAATTAAGTTGATATGCCTGTGATTGATAAAAAAAGTTTAATATATCTTCTCTTGTCATACCAATAAGTTGATTTCTGTCGGGCTCCTGATTTTTTTCATTACATTCTTTTAAATATTTTTCAGAATTATCGTCTAATAATGCCATCAAAAAAGTGGTGCAAGGTAATTTTCTTCTTCTATCTATTCTTACGTTTAATATGTCCTTGGGATCAAATTCAAAATCAAGCCAAGACCCTCTATATGGAATTACCCTTGCTGCAAATAGATATTTTCCAGACGTATGAGTTTTACCTTTGTCATGATCAAAAAATACTCCGGGAGATCTATGCATTTGAGAAACGATAACTCTTTCAGTACCATTTACTACGAATGTCCCACTTGGTGTCATAAGAGGCATATCTCCCATATATACATCTTGTTCTTTCATATCTCGGATAGACTTAGCACCAGTATCAGAATCTAAATCCCATACTATTAATCGTAAAGTTAATCTGAGTGGTGATGCATAAGTTAAACCTCTTTGAAGGCATTCATCAACATCATATTTAGGTTCTTCTAAAATATAAGATACAAATTCTAACATTGATCTACCAGCAAAATCCTTGATTGGAAATACCGAGTTAAATACAGCTTGTAAACCTACATCAATTCTTTTTTCAACTGGATCATACATCTGAAGAAATTGTTCATAAGAGTTTCTTTGAACTTCAATTAGATTTGGCATTTGTGCAACTTCGCTTATTTTACCAAATGTTCTTCTAATTCTTCTTCTATTTAATAATGTACTTTGCTGAGCTGACATCTATAATCCTTTTAAATCTAAATTTGTCTTAATGGCTGCATAAAAACTTGCTTGTAAACAAGCTTAATACTTTAAGCTTGTTTATTTTTTGTAAGTAAAATATATATTTATTTAACTTCAACTGAAGCACCAGCCTCTTCTAGTTTTCCTTTAATTTCATTTGCTTCTGCCTCGGGAACTCCTTCTTTTACCATTGAAGGTGCTGCTTCAACTAGATCTTTAGCTTCTTTTAGACCTAATCCTGTTACTGCCCTAACTTCTTTAATGACATTTATTTTCTTATCGCCAATAGCTGTCAACATTACATTAAATTCAGTTTTTGCCTCAGCTGTAGGAGCTGCTTCAGCACCACCACCTGCTGCTACAGCAACAGGAGCTGATGCAGATACACCCCATTTATCTTCAAGAAGCTTTGCTAAATCAGCAGCCTCCATAACAGTTAGTGAACTCAAATCCTCTGCGATTTTATCTAAGTCTGCCATTTTATTTCTCCTAATAATACGTTATTTGTTATTGTTGTGATTTTTGTGAAATTGTTCTTAAAACTTGTGATGCTGGCTCCATGGTCAATTTCAAAATTTTTGAAGCTGGCGCTTGAAGCATTCCTACTAACTTTCCTCTTAGGTCTGTTAGGCTTGGAAGCTTAGCTAAAGCTTCCACATCTGTTTTTGAAAGTGGCTTATTTTCTAAACCACCACCAATTATAACTAGTTTTTCATTTTCTTTAGCAAAATTGACCAAAATCTTTGCAGCCATTACAGGGTCTTTAGATGAACCAATAGCAGTTGGTCCTCTAAACATTTCATCCATATGTTGGTATTTGGTTTCTTTTAATGCTAAACGGGTAATTTTATTTTTAGTGACTTTAAAATTACAATTTTCATTACGCATTTTATTTCGGAGATCAGTGCTCTCCGCGACCGAAAGACCAATACAATGAACAACAACTACTGACGCAGCCCCTTCAAATGTATTATGCAAAGTTTTGACCAAATCAGATTTTTGTTTTTTATCCATCGATAAGCCTCCACTTGTTTTGTTATGACAAATGTCCTAACAATTGTTGCATTTCAAGGTAATAAATTACCTACGGCCCGTCCCATCAAATCAAGCAGAAAACTGCTTTTTTTGTCTATGTAGGATATTAAGAAAAATTTCACCTACAGTCTTGGACAGGATCAGCCTCATAAAAGACTGACAGAGAATAATTTAAATTATTCTCTATATAAATATATTTGATCTATATATTTATATTAATACCAGCTCCCATAGTGGAACTGATTGATACTTTCTTTATAAAGGTGCCCTTTGCACCAGATGGTCTAGATTTTTGAATTGCATCAATAAATGCATTAACATTTTCAACTAATTTGTCTGATCCAAAGCTAACTTTTCCAACACCTGCTTGAACTATGCCAGTTTTTTCAGCTCTATATTGTACCTGACCTGATTTTGCAGCCTCTATTGCAGCTTTAACATCTGCTGTAACCGTTCCAAGTTTTGGATTAGGCATTAAACCCTTTGGACCCAAAACTTTACCAATTCTGCCAACAACGCCCATTAAGTCAGGGGTAGCGATAATCCTATCATAATCTAAATTGCCCTTTTGCATGTCTTCCGCCAATTCCTCTGCTCCAACTACGTCTGCACCAGCTTCTTTAGCCTCAATGGCTTTTTCATCTTTTGCAAATACGGCAACTTTCATAGTTTTACCATTACCATTAGGTAAAGAGACGACACCTCTAACCATTTGGTCAGCATGCCTTGGATCAATTCCTAAATTCATAGATATTTCTAATGTTTCATCAAACTTTTCTCTTTTACTTCCGACAAAAAAGTCAACAGCGTCCTTAACATTATAGGATTTATTTTCTATTTTTTTATAAACGTCAGTCAAAAATTTTCCTTTTTTCATAACTTACTCCAGCACCTCTAAGCCCATTGATCTCGCCGATCCTTTTACCATTTCAATTGCTCCTTCAATGTTAGCAGCATTTAGGTCTTTCATTTTATTTTCTGCGATTTCTTTTATCTGATTTATTTTTACTGAACCACCTACGTTTCTGCCTGGTTCAGAAGAACCTTTATCTTTTCCTGCCGCTTTTTTCAAATAGAATGAAACAGGTGGTGTTTTGGTAATGAAACTAAAGCTTTTATCTGAAAAAACTGTAATAACAACAGGGATAGGCATGTTTTTTTCTAAAGATTCTGTTGAAGCATTAAAGGCTTTACAAAACTCCATAATATTAACACCCCTTTGTCCCAAGGCAGGACCTACAGGAGGCGAAGGATTCGCTGCACCAGCAGGTATGTTTAATTTTATATATCCATCTATTTTTTTTGCCATCTTTTCCTCTACAACAAATATTGTTGGTTATAATATAATTGATTATATCTTTTCTACTTGACTATATTCAAGATCAACAGGAGTTGATCTTCCAAAAATAGAAACAGCCACTTTTAATCTTGATTTATCCTCATCAATTTCTTCAACTAAACCATTAAAACTTTGAAAGGGGCCTTCAGAAACTCTTACTTCTTCCCCGATTTCATATATTATGCTTGATCTAGGTCTTTCAATACCTTCACTTATTTGATCAATTAATCTCTCTGCCTCTGCTTGACTTATTGCAACAGGTTTACCTTTACCTCCCAAGAAACCAGTAACTTTTGACTGTGATTTGATTAAATGCCAAGATTGATCTGTCATTTCCATTTTGACTAATATATATCCCGGGAAAAATTTCTTTTCAGATTGGATTTTGCTGCCTCGTCTTATTTCTACAACCTCTTCAGTCGGAACTAAAACCTCTTCAATTAAGTCTTGCATATTTTTTAAAATTACTTGTTCTTCAATACTCTGAGAAACTTTTTTTTCAGAACCCGAAAATACATGAATAACGTACCATTTTTTAGCCATTATAACTGTCCAATGTAAGGATATAGAATTGATAAGATTTTAAACAATGTATTTAACCACCAAAACTTAATAAGTATTGAACGATATTCGAAAGCATAAGATCAACTAATAAGAAAAAAATAGATGCTATCAAGGCCATAACGAAAACACTTAGTGATGCAACCATGGTTTCGCGTCTAGAAGCCCAGGTAATTCTATTAATTTCTTGTCTTACTTGCCTAACAAATTGTGCGGGATTTGTTTTAGCCATGGGATGCCTTTCTTGCAAGAAAAAAATGATTATTTACATTTTTTTTTTTAGTAAGTCAAAGCTATTAATAATTTATCATAATTAATTGGCAGGAGTGGAGGGGCTCGAACCCCCAGCCCCCGGTTTTGGA
>QBYJ01000068.1 GCA_003282885.1 SAR116 cluster bacterium AG-325-F22 | reverse complement strand
AACTCGTTTTCCAAGCAAGTTTTGCCTAAATCTTCCTTGTTTACCCTTTAACATGTCTGATAATGATTTTAATGGCCTTTTATTAACTCCTGTTATGACTCTGCCTCTTCTTCCATTATCAAACAAAGCATCAACTGATTCTTGTAGCATTCGCTTTTCATTGCGAATAATAATATCTGGTGCTCTCAATTCTATAAGTCTTTTAAGACGATTGTTTCTATTTATAACTCTTCTGTATAAGTCATTTAGATCAGATGTTGCAAATCTTCCACCATCGAGTGGCACCAATGGACGCAGTTCTGGAGGAATAACTGGAACAACCTCAAGAATCATCCACTCTGGTTTCGAACCAGACTCTTGAAAAGATTCTACTAATTTCAGTCTTTTCACTAATTTTTTTCTTTTTATCTCCGAACCTGTTTTAGATAAATCGTCGCGTATTTTTTTAACCTCTTCATCCAGATCCATTTCAGTTAATATTCTTTTTATTGCTTCGGCACCTATTGATACTTCAAAACTTTCATCACCAAATTCATCAAGAGCACTTTCATACTCTTCCTCGGTTAGCAACTGGCCTTTTGCAAGTGAAGTTAAACCGGGTTCAGTAACTAGAAAATACTCAAAGTAAAGGACCCTTTCTAAATCTTTTAATGTCATGTCAACGAGCAAACCTATTCTTGAAGGTAATGATTTTAAGAACCATATATGAGCAACTGGTGAGGCCAAATCAATGTGTCCCATTCTCTCTCTTCTAACCTTTGAGAGAGTTACTTCCACACCACACTTTTCACATATAATACCTCTATATTTCATACGTTTGTATTTACCACACAAACATTCATAATCTCTTACAGGTCCAAAAATCTTAGCGCAGAAAAGACCATCACGTTCAGGCTTAAAGGTTCTGTAATTTATTGTTTCTGGTTTTCTAATTTCGCCAAAAGACCAACTTTTAATAGCCTCAGGTGAAGCTATAGAAATACTTATTTGGTCAAAACTTTGTGTTGAGCCTGTTTGACCAAAAGAATTCATAAGTTCATTCATGTGCGTTCCCATTCTTTTTAAAAATTCTAATAATTATTCAACTAAATCCATATTCACATTCAAACCTAAAGATTTTAACTCTTTGATTAATACATTGAATGATTCTGGAATACCAGCTTCAAAATCGTCATCGCCTTTTATTATAGATTCATAAACTTTAGTTCTACCAGAAACATCATCAGATTTTACTGTAAGCATTTCTTGAAGGGTATAAGCAGCACCATAGGCTTCTAGAGCCCATACTTCCATTTCACCAAATCTTTGACCTCCAAATTGTGCTTTACCACCCAGAGGTTGTTGTGTAACGAGTGAGTAAGGACCAATCGATCTTGCATGTATTTTATCATCTACTAAGTGATGCAGTTTTAACATATAAATATAGCCAACAGTAACTTTTCTATCAAAAACCTCACCTGTTCTACCATCAGTTAGCCAGACTTGACCTGTTTCATCTAGGTTTGCCAAGTTTAAAATATTTTTGACATCTTCTTCGCTAGCTCCGTCAAATACCGGGGTAGCCATTGGCACACCTCTTCGTAAATTAAGGGCTTGCTGGAATAAATCATTATCATTTAATTTTGAAAAATCAGTCTCATATTGTTTTTCTCCATAAATTTGAGATAGAAATTTTCTAATATCATTATTTTTATTATCATCATTGCTCTCTATTATTTTCCCAATCTTATCACCTAAACCAGAAGCGGCCCAACCCAAATGAGTTTCTAATATTTGTCCAACATTCATTCTAGATGGAACACCTAATGGATTTAAAACCACATCTACTGGGGTACCATCTTCCGTGTAAGGCATGTTTTCAACTGGTATAATTCTTGAAATTACACCTTTGTTGCCATGTCGTCCTGCCATCTTGTCTCCCGACTGAAGTTTTCTTTTAACTGCAACAAAAACTTTTACCATTTTCATTACCCCAGGTAATAATTCGTCACCTCTTTGTAATTTATCAACTCTGTCATTAAATCTATTTTCTAAAGTTTTTATAACTCCATCAAAATGATTGGTTAACTTTTCAATTTTTGTTTGAATTATGTCGTCTTCAATCGAAATTGCTCTAATATCACTTCGTGAAAGTTTTTTAACAACATCCTCTGTTATTAAATCACCATTATTTAAAGATTTAGAAGAGGAGTTTTGAACTTTGTTACCAACTAGATATTCTTTTAGACGACCAAAAAAACCTCTTTCAAGAATTATTTTTTCATCATCTCTATCTTTAGCAAAACTTTCTATTTCCGCTCTTTCAATGGCTCTGGCCCTCTCATCTTTATCAACACCACGCCTAGAAAAAACTCTCACATCAACTATAGTACCCGAAACACCTGGTGGAACCTTTAGTGATGTATCACGAACGTCTGAGGCTTTTTCTCCAAATATCGCTCTAAGCAATTTTTCTTCCGGTGTCATCGGACTTTCGCCCTTTGGGGTTACTTTCCCAACCATTATATCGCCTTGTTTTACTTCAGCACCAATGTATACCATACCAGCTTCATCTAAATTTCTTAGTGCTTCTTCACCAATATTAGGAATGTCACGCGTAATTTCCTCCTGACCTAGCTTTGTATCTCTAGCCATTACTTCAAATTCTTCTATATGAATTGATGAAAAGACGTCGTCTTTTACTATCCTTTCTGAAATTAAGATTGAATCTTCGAAATTATAACCATTCCATGGCATAAAAGCCACTAACACATTTCTACCTAAAGCTAATTCACCATCTTCAGTAGCTGGACCATCAGCAATAATATCTCCATTATTAATTATATCACCTACTTGAACCAATGGCCTTTGATTAATACAAGTATTTTGGTTACTTCTTTGAAATTTTAATAAGGAGTATATATCTACTGGACTTACATCAGCTTCGTCTTCAGAATACGCTCTAATAACTATCCTAGTAGCATCAACTTGATCTACCACCCCTGATCTTCGAGCTACTAAGGTTACGCCTGAATCCTGAGCTACTGTAGCTTCTATTCCAGTCCCTACAAGAGGACTTTCAGATTTTACTAATGGAACGGCCTGCCTCATCATATTTGATCCCATTAATGCCCTATTTGCATCATCATTTTCCAAAAATGGTATTAAAGCGGAAGCTACTGATACCAACTGTTTAGGAGAAACATCCATAAGATTGATATCTTCTGGGTTAGCTAAACCAATATCACCACCTTTTCTAACAGGCAGCAAATCATCAGTAAAATTATTAGAGCTATCTAGTTCAGCATTAGCTTGTGCAATTGTAAACTTACCTTCTTCTATAGCAGAAACGTAAACAACTTCTTTTGTAACTTTACCATTTTGTACCTTTCTATAAGGTGTTTCAATAAAGCCATATTGATTAATCTGAGCAAAAGTAGCTAAAGAATTTATCAACCCAATATTAGGTCCTTCTGGTGTTTCAATAGGGCAAATTCTACCGTAATGTGTTGGATGAACATCTCTAACCTCAAACCCAGCCCTTTCTCTTGTGAGCCCCCCTGGACCTAGCGCAGAAACCCTTCTTTTATGGGTGATTTCTGAAAGTGGATTCGTTTGATCCATAAATTGAGACAATTGGCTAGATCCAAAAAACTCTCTAAGTGATGCTGCGGCGGGCTTTGCATTAATGAGGTCTTGAGGCATTAAATTTTCAATTTCATTTGCAGAACTCATTCTTTCTTTTATTGCTCTTTCCATTCTACTCAGACCTACACGATATTGATTTTCTAATAGCTCACCAACTGACCTTACTCTTCTATTTCCTAAATGATCTATATCGTCTATTTCTCCATGACCATCTTTTAGAGAAATAAGTTCTTTTATAATTGCAAGAACATCAACTTTTCTTAAAACTCTTAAACTGTCATCAACTTCGAGGTTTAAACGTGCAGACATTTTAACCCTGCCCACAGCTGACAAATCATATCTCTCCTCATCAAAAAACAAGTTATTAAACAATATCTCCGCCGTTTCATGAGCGGGAGGTTCACCAGGGCGCATCACTCTATATATATCAACTAAAGCTTCTTCCCTAGATGAATTTTTATCTAATGCTAATGTATTTCTTATCCAAGGTCCAACTGAGGAATTATCGATGGACAATATATTTAGAGTATGTAGATCTTTTAATTTACACAACTGTAGAAGATCTTCTGTAACTTCATCACCAGCTT
>QBYJ01000067.1 GCA_003282885.1 SAR116 cluster bacterium AG-325-F22 | reverse complement strand
TTTTGAAAGAAACAAAACTGAATTTTGGAAAATTGCTATGAGACCTGGTAAACCATTATTATTCTCTCGAATAAACAACACTCCTTTGATAGGCCTTCCAGGTAATCCAGTTTCTTCAGGAGTTTGTTCTCTAATTTTTGTTAATATTGCTATCCGAACCATGTTAGGAGATTCTAGTCAATTTCCAATATTTAAAAAAGCTATTTTAAATGGAAAATTATTACAAAACGATCAACGTTTTGATTTTGTTAGAGCTAACATTAATTACAAAAATGGTGATACTTATGTTACACCAATAACCACACAAGATAGTTCCATGATAACTAAGTTTTCTCATTCAGACTGTTTAATAACTAGAAAACCTTTTGATGAAGTAAAAAATATTGGTGAAGTAATTAAAATATTAAAATTTCCTAATAATATTTAAAAACTTGTAATATATAATAATTATGATAGAACAAATCATGAACGTATGGAGTTATAATGTTAACACAAAAACAAAGCAAGCTGTTATCTTTTCTCATAAAGCGAATAGAAGAAGTAGGTATTTCTCCTTCTTATGAAGAAATTTGTATAGAATTGTCTTTAAAATCAAAATCAGGTATTCACAGAATTGTTAAATCTCTTGAAGAAAGAGGATATGTTGAACGTCTAGAAAATAAAGCAAGAGCAATAGCTCCGAAAAAATATACTAATGGTCAACCGTATATAAGCAATGTGATAAATCTTACGAATAAATTTTTAGATAAAAAAAATAGTCTTATGAAAGAACAAATCCCCTTTAATACTGATCACATTCCCCTTTTAGGTAAAATTGCTGCTGGCACACCAATAGAAGCAATTTCTAATTATGACAAATTTATTGAAGTTCCATCTTCATATATATCATCAAAGGATTGTTTTGCCTTAAATGTTGAGGGTAACTCAATGATAGATGAAGGTATTTATGACGGAGATACTGTTATAATAAATAAAGAAACAGATATTAAGAATGGTGATATTATTGTTGCATTAATAGATAAAGAAGAAGCTACACTTAAAAAATTTAGAAAAAAGGGTGATAGTATTGCACTTGAACCAGCTAATAAAAATTATAAAACACAAATTTATGGTCCAGATAGAATTACTATTCAAGGTAAATTGAGTGCACTTATAAGAAAGTATTAAAAAAGCTTTATATTTGCTCAGATTTATGTAACTAGTTATCAATTTATTAATTGCGAGAATAATTTTGAAAGTTGTAACTAGATTTGCTCCCTCTCCAACAGGTTACTTACATATAGGCGGCGCTAGAACCGCTATATTTAATTACTTGTTTGCCAAAAAACACAATGGCAGATACTTAGTTCGTATAGAAGACACAGATACTAAAAGGTCAACTAATGAAGCCGTTGGTGCCATACATAATGGTCTTGATTGGCTTGGTATTAACTCTACTGAAAAAATAATATACCAATCTAAAAATCTTGCATCCCACGTGAAAGTTGCTTATGACCTTTTAAATAAAGGCTTTGCTTATAAATGCTTCTTAAATACAGAAGAATTAAATGATTTGAGAATTAAGAGTAGAGCAAATGGAAAACCAATAAAGTCTCCATGGAGAGATAGCAAATTTAATAGTGAAAAAAAAGAATATGTTATTAGGCTAAAAATGCCCCATAATGGCACTACTACCATAAAAGATTATGTGCAGGGAGAAGTATCAGTAAGAAATGAAATACTTGATGACATGATAATTTTAAGATCTGATAAAACACCAACTTACATGTTATCTTCAGTAGTTGATGATTATGATATGGGTATAACTCATATAATTAGAGGAGATGATCACTTCAACAATGCATTTAGGCAAATACAAATTATTAATTTTTTAAACTGGGACAAACCTTCTTATGCACATATACCTTTAATACACGGAACTGATGGTTCTAAATTATCTAAAAGACATGGAGCAACAAATTTAATTGATTATCGTGATATGGGTTTCACTAGTGAAGCAATGTTATCTTATTTGATGCAATTAGGATGGACATCTCATGATAATAATGATGATGATTATGAATTAAAAAAAGCAGTTAATTTGTTTTCTTTAGAAAAAATTAATAAATCCCCTGCTAAATTCGATATTAAAAAACTTAACAATATTAATTCAAGATGCCTTAATAAAATTGATATTGATGAAATGTATAAGTTATTAGTTGAAAGATTTAAACTAGTTTTAAATATTCATCAGGAAAAACGATTAAAAGCACTATTACCCGAGCTTTTAAAAAGAGTTGATGTATATATAGACCTAAAAGACGACTTTGAGTGGATAATTGATGATAACTTTCTTTGTAATGAAAAAAATAAGGTAAAAATATTACAAAAATATAATTTAATAATAAATGAAATTGGCGATTTTTTGAAAAAATGTGAGTGGAATAAAGAGACTATAGATCACTGTTTAAAAACATATATTCAAAATAAATCGCTAAAATTTAGAGAGATTGGACCTATTCTTAGAATAGCTTTAACAGGAAAAACTAGTGCTCCAGACTTGGTATCAATTATTTATGAACTAGGTTGTACAATTTCATTAAATCGACTAAATTATAAATATTAATCTCATAATTAATTAGCAAGAAAAAATTTTTAAGTAGGTATTATACATGTCAAATAATTCATTTTCAGAAAAAATTAAGATTGTATTTAATGGTAAAGAATTAGAATTAGAAACTTTATCTGGATCAGTTGGACCTTCTGTAGTGGATATTAGATCCCTTTATAGTGATTTAGGCATATTTACCTACGACCCTGGTTATGGATCAACAGGCTCATGTGAGTCAGCAATAACCTATATTGATGGGGAAAAAGGTATTTTGTTACATAGAGGTTATCCAATAGACCAACTTGCCAATAAAAGTAGTTTTTTAGAAGTTGCTTACTTACTGCTTAATGGTGAATTACCTAAAAAGCCTGAAAAAGAAGAATTTGAAAATGCTATTACTTTTCATACAATGGTTCATGAACAATTAATCAATTTCTACAGGGGTTTCAGAAGGGACGCACACCCTATGGCTATAATGGTAGGGGTTGTTGGTGCTCTTTCAGCTTTTTATCCTGATTCAACCAATATCAATGATCCTTACGAAAGATTAGTCTCTTCAAGAAGATTAATAGCCAAAATTCCAACAATAGCTGCCATGGCTTATAAATATTCTCTTGGACAACCATTTAATTATCCTCAAAACAATTTATCGTATGCAGAAAATTTTCTTCATATGTGTTTTTCTGTACCTGCTGAAAAATATAATATAAATCCTATCATCGCAAATGCTATGGACAAGATTTTGATTTTACATGCAGATCATGAGCAAAATGCTTCAACTTCAACAGTTAGAATATCTGGATCATCTGGTGCAAACCCTTTTGCTTGTATTGCTGCAGGAATAGCTTCTCTCTGGGGACCTGCTCATGGTGGCGCAAATGAAGCAGTTTTAAAAATGTTATCAGAAATAGGAACTGTTGATAGAATTGGAGAATTTGTAAATAAAGCTAAAGATAAAAATGATCCGTTTAGATTATTTGGATTTGGTCATAGGGTATATAAAAATTATGACCCTAGAGCCGCAGTTATGAGAGTTTCATGTCATGAAGTATTAGATTTATTAGGTATAAAGGATGATCCTTTATTGGAAATAGCAATGGAGTTGGAAAAAATTGCACTTAATGATGAATACTTTATAGAAAAAAAACTTTATCCAAATGTTGACTTTTATTCAGGAATAATACTTAAGGCTATGGGATTTCCAACAGATATGTTTACGGTTCTATTTGCAGTTGCTAGAACAGTTGGATGGGTTGCGCAATGGAATGAAATGATAACTGACCCAGTTCAGAGAATAGGACGTCCGAGACAACTCTACACAGGTGAAATTAAAAGAGATTTTGTAGATCTAGATGATAGATAATTAATAATTGTAATTATTTATAATTTTAATAATTTCTTTACTTGAATTAGTTGAAAAGTCTAATTCTTTTGATTTTTTATAATCCATGTTACTGAATATTAGTTCAGAATATTTTCTAAATTGTTTTTTTTTGTTATCTAAGTCCTCAATAAATTTAATTAATAAATCACTTATATGGAAACTGTTACAATTTTCTTGAAATAGGAATGGAACCAACTTATCTCCCAACAAAAAATTAGGAAGCAATACATTATTAAAATTAACTAATAATCTACCTATAAAAGCACTTAATAAATCTGATTTGTAAATTGCTATAGTTGGAACTTTAAACAAAACTAACTCAAGTGTAATTGTTCCACTACATGCAATTGCTAAATCTGCATGTTTAAGCAATTCATAATTTTCTTCAAGAACAACTACTTTAGTATTAGTTGAAATATTAAAGGTTTTAATCTTTGAAGTCACTTCGTCATATTGAAGCTTAGTTGTTGGTATAATCCAATTTATATTAGCTAATTTTGGATTTTTATTTTTAATCAAAGAAATAA
>QBYJ01000066.1 GCA_003282885.1 SAR116 cluster bacterium AG-325-F22 | reverse complement strand
TTTAACATGGAAAAAATAAACAAAGCCTATAATTTTCTTTTCTTCAATTTTCCAAATCACATGGGATTCGTACTTTTCAAAACTTTTTAGCATACTCATTGATATAAAATCTTTAAAGATACTTTTTTCAATCTGAATTAAAGCTTTATAATCACTTTTTTTACATGGACTTGTATGCACCATTTCTGATTAATTTATCTGAGCAGATCTAACATAAATAGGTTTAAACTCATTGAAAGCTATTTTTGAATTTTTATAATCAATATCATTATTTATAATATATGAACCTAGTTTGCCAACCCAAACTGCATCTGGGACATGAGTTGATTCCCTACAAAAATTTATGTTTATTGATTTATTTTTTAATAAATTTGAAATGAAACCTACAAAGAGAAAGTTTTCTACCACCAATTTGTTTTCTTTAATATAAAATGGAAACTTTTCTAATTTAATTGGTTTGATATTGTTGATGGCGGAAATAGGTAACAATCTCTCATTATCATTATTAACCTTAAACAATTGCAAGAATTGATCATTTCTTTTTGTATCAATTGAAGCAATAATATATTGAATATTTCTATTTTTTGCTTCATTTAATGCAGACATTGCTAATCCAGCTAGAGAGTTAATTCCTAATATTTTCATATGTTTATTAGATAAATATATTCCCTTTGCTGCAGAAATTAATGCACGTATACCTGTAAAACTACCAGGACCACAACCTACTACTAACAATGATATACTCTGGAATGTTATGCAATTATTTTTAACAAATTTTTTAATAGTTGGAATAATTATTTCAGATAATTCGTGTTTTATTTTTATTGATACCTTATTAATTACTTGATTATTACTTAACAAAGTAAGGGATAAATTTGATGTACTTGTTTCAATAGACAAAATCATTGTTTTATTTTTATAAACATTCAAAAAAAAGTAGCATTATGCAAAATTACAATATATTAAGTTCAAAACTTTAAATATTTAATATTGAGGATTAGATGTATCTTATAATAGCCTTATTGTTTTTAATATTTCCTACTATGTCATACTCACAAGAAAATGGAACAAAAGAAATTAATAGCGTAAATTATGCGTCTGTAATAATGTATCACCGATTTGGAGATAGTAGATATCCATCAACAAATATTAAAAAAGAACAGTTTCAGAAACATATTAGTGAATTATTGAAACCTAAATATAATGTGATTGATATTGATCAAGCACTTCAAGCTATTAATAATATAAAACTTATAAAAGACAAATCTATAGTCATAACTGTTGATGATGCTTACTCATCCGTTTATAACTACGCATGGCCAATATTTAAAAAATATAATTTACCTTTTACTTTGTTTGTTTCTACCGACGTAATTGATAATAAGACTCCGGGATATATGAGTTGGGAAGAGATTAGAATCTTAAGAGACCACGGTGTAACTATTGGAAGCCAAACCAAATCCCATCCACATATGTATAAGATCAGTAAACAGAAAATTATCGATGAACTTACAATTTCTAATAAAAGATTTATCGATGAGATTGGAAGCACACCTAGAATTTTCGCTTACCCTTATGGAGAATATAACCTAGAAGTTATAGATCAAGTAAAATTAAATGGGTTCATTGCAGCTTTTGGTCAACATTCAGGCGTTGCACATAAAAGCTTAGGTTTGTACGAATTACCCAGATTTGCTATGAATGAAAAATATGGAGGAATGGAAAGATTTTTATTAGCAGTTAACGCTTTGCCGATGCCTATTTCTGACCTTTCACCTAAGGAACCAGTAATTTCTAAAAATCCACCATCTTATGGTTTTACTCTATCTGATTTCATAGAGCCTAAAAATGCTATAAGGTGTTTTGCAAATAATGGCCTTAAAACGAAAATAAAAAGACTTGGCAAGAATCGAATTGAAGTCCGATTAAGCGGTCCTTTTCTGAAAGGTAGAGGCAGAATTAATTGTACTATGGCTGGGAAAAATAACAGATGGCGATGGCTGGGAAGACAATTTATAATTAAATAATTCATTTTATTAACGTTCTAATCTAGCGTTCCTAAACCTATATAATTTGTTGTTTTTAATCATTTTTTCAATTTTTGTAACATACTCAAATCCAATTTCAGCATATTTGTTAAGAAAATTAGCAGTATCATAACCTGTAATTTTTTTACCCATTTTATATTTAAATGCCCTAAATTTTCTCATTTCAGCATAAGCAGGATGACTATTTAAGTTTAAAATATATGAATTTATAGATTCTAATAAATTTTTAAAATTTTTTACTGCAAAATTTGCATCTAAATTTCCTTTTGGCTTAATCCCAACTTTTGTGTTCCAAGTCCATTCTCCAAAAAGAGCATTACCTTGTTGAGCAAATCTCGAAGATCCCCATCCACTCTCGACTATGGATTGTGCTAATATCATTGTTATAGGTATTTTATTAATTTTTATTAGTAATTCTTCTTTAATTCTGATTAGATTTGAAGTTGAAAGATCACTAAAATTAGTTTTTTTAAAATTTTTAACTTTATATTTTTTTGCTAATTTTTCGATTTGGTAAATATTATTTGCTAGAAAAGCCGCTTTCATTGATTGTCTCTCTTCTAGGACTAATTCATTTCCTCTCAAAGCAATAGGTAAAATAATGCTCAGAAAAACCTTCTTTTTTTCGTCAGTTTCAAATTCATTAATATTTTTTGGTATATAAGGAAAATACATTCTTGCTATAGCAATATCATTTTCTACGTTATAGATAAGTCTATTTGACCACTCTAAGACAATATCTCTTTTGTTTATTTGCTCAGAGGACAAATAATTTTTATTAATTTTAAACTTGTCTAATTTATCAATACTAATTGAAATTTTATTTAGATCTCTTTTAACTAATGAAAAATTAAAAACGGGTGAGTGTAATTTTAAAATTTTTGGACTTAAAAAGCCAATAAACATCAATAATATAATTATAATTATAAAGATAATATCAAGATATTTTCTATCTTTTATATTGCTGAATAGTAATTGAGATTTTTTTAACATAAATCTTTATGTTTTATAATAATTCTGCTGCTTTAACCTCTATAACTTCGGGTATATAATGTCTTAGCATATTTTCAATACCCATTTTTAAAGTAGCGGTACTTGATGGGCATCCGGCACACGCTCCTTTCATTTGCAGGGTTACAACACCTGCTTCAAACGAACAAAATGATATATCACCTCCATCCATTGCTACAGCAGGTCTAACGCGTGTCTCTAATAGATCTTTAATTTGCTTTACAGTTTCTGTGTCTTCATCACTATTATTTCCTATACCCTCTTCCTCTATATTCACAGCAGGAAGTCCGCTTGAGTAATGTTCCATTATTCCAGTAAGTATTGAAGGTTTCAAAGTATTCCATTCTAGTGTGGAGTCTTTTGTAACGGAAATAAAGTCTGAAGAAAGAAAAACTCTACTTACTCCGTCAATTTCGAATAAACGTTTCGCCAAAGGTGAGTTAGTTGATGACTCTACATTAGAAAAATCTATAGAACCACCTTTTAAAACTTTATCACCTGGCATAAACTTAAGTGTATCTGGATTTGGTGTGTCTTCAGTTTGAATAAACATTTTAATCTCCCTTTATTACCATAACACTTTTTTTGGAAAATATCTACAAATTTACTTGTTAGTTAACAAACCCAACTAAACTTTTTACATCTTTTAAGACTGGCGCCGCAATTTCTCTAGCTTTAAGTTCACCATTTTTTAAAATTTTATCTATTTCATTAGTATCTTTTAGTAAACTTCTCATTTCACATGAAATAGGGTTTAAAGTTTCAATAGCTAAATCTACCAACTTAGGCTTAAAATCAGAAAAACCTTTACCCGAGAATTCCTTTAATGATTCTTGTAGTGTCTGGTCTGACAATGATGCATAAATACTTATCAAATTGTGTGCCTCAGGTCTGTCTGTCAATTCTTCTATAGTTTCTGGCAGAGGGTAAGAGTCAGTTTTAGCTTTTCTAATTTTATTTGAAATCTCTTCCTTACTATCAGTTAAGTTGATTCGTGAAGCGACTGAAGGATCTGATTTACTCATTTTTTTGGTTCCATCTTTTAAACTCATTACACGAGTAGCTTCACCAATAATTTGAGGTTCCGGCGGAGTAAAAAAGTCTGCTTCATTTATAGAAGTAAACATGTTGTTAAAAGAGACGGCAATATCTCTGGCTAATTCAATATGTTGTTTCTGATCATCTCCAACAGGAACATGAGTTGATTTATATAACAGAATATCTGCAGCCATCAAAACTGGATATCCGTATAAACCAACTGAAGCATTCTCTCTATTTTTACCTGCTTTCTCTTTAAATTGTGTCATACGATTCAACCATCCAATTCTACATACACAATTAAATATCCATGCTAATTCAGAGTGTTCTTTAACAGAGGATTGATTAAAAAGAATAGACTTATTTGTGTCTATCCCTGAAGCAATGATTGCCGCAGTAACTTCATGGGTTGATGATTTAAGCCTTAAAGGTTCTTGTGGGACTGTAATTGCATGTAAATCTACAATTGAAAAAATTGAAGAAATGTGGTTTTGTAGATTTACCCAATTTT
>QBYJ01000065.1 GCA_003282885.1 SAR116 cluster bacterium AG-325-F22 | reverse complement strand
CAGAAATTCCAACTTTAAACATCTTAAATTCTCCTAAATTATTATTCGAGATTACTGCAATATTTTAGAAATTGATCTTGATAAAATACTCATTTCTGTACCAACAGCAATCATATTGAAACCAAGATTGGAATACATATTAAGTTCATCACGATTATTTACCATAATTCCAAGACTCTTCTTATTTAATTTAGCAGCAGCCACAACCCTTTTTATAGCTTTTAAATAGATATCAGAGCTAAATTGACCCGGAATTCCCAAAAAGTTTGTTAAATCAAAATGCCCAACCCATAAACAGTCTACTCCATCAATAGCAGCTATTTTCTCAACATTTTGAAGTGCTACTTTAGATTCTATTTGAATGATATTTATTAGACTATTATTTGCCTTATCTATGTAATTTAGAGGGTCTTCATTCTTATAATTATCATGAGAAAAACCAAAGCCTGCACCCCTCACTCCCATTGGAGGATATTTTGATGAACGAACAATTTTTAATGCTTCTTCTTGATTATTTACCATTGGCGCCATAATCCCAGCAGCTCCCAAATCTAAAGCTCTTGCTACATAATTATAACTAACCTCAGGTATTCGTATTAGAGGAGAAATATTATTTGCATTACTTATGATCGCTAAAGTTTTAAATTGTTCTAAAGAAAGGCCACCGTGCTCCATATCAAAAATTATAAATTGGCAACCCGCGTTTTTTAAAACAATTGGTATGCCAGGGCTAAAGAATTCAAATATCATAGCACCTCGAATAGTATTCAAATCGGTGATTTGTTTTTTTAACCTCATAAAATTCTCCTGAAAAATTATATATTTTAATAACCTAAGTTTCGATCAATTGTATTAGGAGGTAACTTACCTATTTCTATGCAATTTATTGCATTAGCTATTTGTTTAGCAGCAGTTTCCGGGTTTGTTTCAGCAGCTACATGCGGCCAAATTCTAATATTTGACTGCTGCCAAAATTTATGATTTTTTGGTAAAGGTTCATCTCTATAAACATCTAAAATTGCACTTGAGATATGACCAGATTTACATTTTTCGATTAAATCATTTTCAACAACTTGATCTCCTCTACCGGCATTTATAAAACAAGATCCACGTTTCATTTTAGCAAAAGTTGATGTGTTAAAAATATTTGTTGTTAATGGCGTAAGTGGCAAAAGACAGACATGGATATCACAGTTCTTAATTAATTTTTCAATGGAATTTTCTCCATAATAACTTTTTACACCTTCAATTTCTTTTTTAGTTCTACTCCAACCCTCTACTGCAAAGCCCAAATTATGTAAATCTTTTGCTACAACGCTTCCAATTGCTCCAACCCCATAAATTCCAATTTTTAAAGATAAAAAATTTAATTCTTTTCTAGATTTATATTGTTTATTTTTTTCCTGTTCGTAATACCCATATGCATCTCTGACAAAATTTAAAATAGAAAGTATAACCCAGTGACTCATAGATTTTGCCATGTAAGGATCGACTATTCTAACAATTGGGAGATTTTTTGGAATTAAATTATTTTTAAGAATATGGTCTACCCCTTGGCCTAAAGATATCAACCCTTTGAGATTTTTTAGCTTGTTCAATATTTCTAGAGGGGAATTCCATAAAAGAGCTGAGGTTGCTTGCTCTGCATCTTTAGATAATAGTGGAACTAGCTTTAAAGATGGCAAATGCACCCTCAGTCTTTTTTCCCACTCAATTTGAAGTTCTACAGTAGAATTTTTACTATAAAAACCAACAATTGGCATACAAGTACCTTTAGATTAAGGATTGTTGTGTTTAGTCTTGAAATTATTTGTGTAAATATCTATGTATCCTCGATTTAAATAATTGGTGGAGCTAAGCGGGTTCGAACCGCTGACCTCTACACTGCCAGTGTAGCGCTCTCCCAACTGAGCTATAGCCCCTAATATTTTAAATATTATTTTTCTTCATCAATAATTTCTTCCGTTTCACCATCATCTCCATTAATTTCATCTTCGTCAATAAAAGAAATATCGTCATCAATATTTATTTCATCTTCAGCATCTGCATCTTGATTCTCTTTGTTTATATCAAGTATAGGATCATCATCTACTACAACTTCATCGCTACTATCAGTTGCAATATCATCTATATTTGTAATATCTTCAGATATATTTTGATTATTTTCGGAAACTAATCTATTTGATGAATTTTTACCTTTTTTACCCTTTAGATATATATCTGGATCAAACTCACTACCACATGAGGGACAAATAATAGGAGATTTATTCAGATCATAGTATCTTGTATTACAAGCAAGACAAATTCTTTTTTTACCCCATTCTGGTTTTGCCATTATCGAACTCCCGCAAAATTATTTCCAATATGGGATTAGACTAAAAATTTTAATTCTGTCAAAAGATTTTTTAATAATTTTGTTAACATTTATTAAATTAAATATATATTGGCAATCTTAATGAGATATGGTGAGCATTAATGAATTCAATATCGTCAAGTAAATCTATAAATTTATCTGGGAATTTGAGTATTCCTGGAGATAAATCTATTTCACATAGATCATTGATCATTGGCTCTTTAGTAAGTGGCAGAATTGAAATAAATAATCTTTTAGAAAGTGAAGACGTTATTGCAACAGCTGAAGCTCTAAAAATTCTAGGTGTTAAGATAAATAAATTAAATGATAAATGGGAAGTGTTTGGCAATGGAATAGGTAATTTTTTTGGGTCTAACTATACACTTAATATGGGTAATTCTGGAACTGGCGCAAGATTACTCATGGGTTTAGTGGCAGGATCTGATGTTGAAGCAACGTTTATTGGAGACGAATCTTTGTCAAAAAGACCTATGAAAAGAGTAACCGCACCTTTAAAGAAAACAGGTGCAATAATTTTGGGTCAAGCTGATAATTTACCGATCAAAATACGAGGTAGTAAAATTCCCTTACCAATTAAATATCAGAGCCCAATTTCTTCTGCTCAAGTAAAATCTAGTATTTTACTCGCAGGTTTGTCTTCATTGGGAAATACGACTATCATAGAACCATCTTTATCAAGAGACCATACTGAAAGAATGTTAAAATTTTTTGGTGCTAATATTTCAACATATGAATTAAATGACATGTCATGGGAAATAACCTTAGAAGGCATCCCCGAACTAAAACCATTAAACCTCAGTATTCCAGCAGACCCCTCTAGTGCAGCGTTTCCAATAGTTTCTGCTATAATAACTCCGAATAGCAAAATAAAGGTTGAGAATGTGTGTGTAAATGAGCTTAGAACTGGATTATATAAAACTTTGATTGAAATGGGTGCGAACATTCAGATTTTTAATAAAAAGGAAATTAGTGGTGAAATGGTTGCTGACATTACTGCTAGTTCAAGTAGTTTGAAAGGAATAACCGTCCCTAAATCAAGAGCTGCATCTATGATTGACGAATATCCTATATTATCAATAGCAGCAACCAGAGCAATTGGAAAGACGGTAATGGAAGGTGTTGAAGAGCTTAGATATAAAGAAACAGACAGAATAAAAACAGTTTGTGAGGGTTTACAAAAAATAGGTATAGTTACTCGTGAAACAAAAGACAGTTTGATTATAGAGGGAAAAGGTCCCAAAGCAAAAATAATTGGCAATGTAGAAATTGATTCCAACTTAGACCATAGAATTGCTATGTCTTTTTTATGTTTGGGTTTGATTACAGAAAAAGCAATTATCGTAAGAAACACAGACACAATAAATTCTTCTTTTCCTTTTTTTATGCAAAAAATGAATGAGATAGGCGCTAACTTAAATTTAATATAGACTAAAAAACAAAAAAGTTTTTAATGATAGAAATAGCAATAGATGGAACAGCTGCTTCAGGAAAAGGAACCTTAGGCAAAAAACTTTCTAATAAATATAGTTTTCCTTATTTAGATACAGGATTGTTGTATCGTAAGGTAGCTCTTGAGCTTATAAAGGAAAATAAAGTCTATACAACAGAATTAGAACAAACCAGTTGTGATTTTGCAAAGATTTTAAATTTCAAAGAATTGAAAAATACAAATTTAAGAACTGAAGATGTTGCTAAACTTGCATCAAAAATTGCTACTTTTCCAGATCTTAGAAAGATTTTAAACAACAAACAAAAAGAATTTAACAATTCAAGTAAAAAAAAATTTGGTGGTTGTATTTTAGATGGAAGAGATATTGGTACCACAATTCTCCCAAATGCAGATTTCAAGTTCTTTATTACTGCGTCATTAGAAGTAAGAGCTAAAAGAAGATTGTTAGAAAAAAATATATCTTTCTTGCATGAAAATGACGAAAAGTGTATGTTGCAGAGTTTAATTAACAATATGCGAGAAAGAGACAATTTAGATGGTATGAGAAAAATTTCACCTTTAGTTCCTGCTAAAGATGCTCATATAATAGATACTAGCTCAATTAATGCTCAAGAGTTATTGTTAATAGTAACTAATATTATTGAAGGAAAAAAATGATTCGCCAAAAAAACATATTTGTTAGCAAATTGATTAAACCAACTAACACGCTAAAAAATATAATTTATCTTAATTAATAGATTGATTTCTTTTGTATGTATAATTATAACCTCAGCAAATTGCCTAAATTCAAACAAAAATAGGAGAAAATATTGTCACAAGCTGATACAACAGCCACCCCAGTGAATGAGAGCTTCTTAGAATTATTAGATCAAAGCTTTCAAGAAATGACAAGCATTGAAGGTTCAGTAGTCGCTGGAAAAGTTTTGTCAGTTGAAA
>QBYJ01000064.1 GCA_003282885.1 SAR116 cluster bacterium AG-325-F22 | reverse complement strand
CTTATTCACACTGATGAAATTTGGTACAAAAATAATAAATTTTTAAACCAATTGAATAAGCATAAAAAATCAGGTGGAGATATATTCAAAAATTCTCTCCAATTATGTTGTGTTTCTCCAAGTAGTGCATTTGTTAAAAAGCAGGTTTTTCACGATTATGGTTTATTTGATGAGAATTTAGAGGTTTGCGAAGATTATGATATGTGGATCAGAATAACTTCAAAAGAAGAAGTTGGATTTTTAGACAGCCCATTAGTGCTGAAATATGGGGGACATAGTGATCAATTATCTAAAAAATTTTGGGGAATGGACAGATTTAGGATAGAAGCATTAGAAAAAAATTTAAAAAATGAATGTTTTACAAAAACACAAAAAAAAATCGTTTTAGATGTTTTAATTAAAAAATTAACTATTGTTTCTAATGGGGCTAAGAAAAGAGAAAATGAAGAAATTTTTAAAAAATATAATGATAAACTTCAAGACTGGTCAGTTAAACTAAATAAACTTAAAAATGATTAAGGGTGATTTTTTAAATAAGATGTCAATAAGATGGGTTGTTGCTCTCAAAGAAGAAGCCAAAGCAATTTTAGATTATTATAAAATGGTACTTGTAAATGAAAAAACTTTGTATCCAATTTATAAAAATGTTGAAGAGACACATTGGCTTACCATATCTGGAATAGGTAGGCATAACTCTGCAGCTTCCACGTCATATCTTTACACAATTAGTCATGCACCTAAATGGACGTCATGGATCAATATAGGTATTGCAGGGTCTGGAAAAGGTGATTACGGGAGTGTATGTCTTGTAGATAAGATTTTTAATCAAAACTCTAATATTACATATCCAGCTACTATGCCTAAATCTAATTTACCCAAGATGAGTCTAGTAACTACAGATATGCCAATATTGGATTATTCTTCAAAAGAATTAATAGATATGGAAGGAAGTGCTTTTTTTGATATAGCGAGCAAATTAACATCAAAAGAATTTATTTGTATAATGAAAATTATTTCTGATGGACCTCGTGATGATATCAAGCAATTAACTAAACTAAAAATAATTCAGTTGGTAAGGTCAAACCTTAGTAAGATTAGTGAAGTTGTTTCATATTATGAAAATCTTTCAGAAAATGAAAATCAAATAATAGCAAAGCCTGACATTTTTTACAAAATATCATCTAATTGGCATTTTTCATTAACTCAATTTTATCAATTAGAGAATTTAATAAGACGTTTAGATGTTTTTTGTGTTAATGAAGATATTATGGAATTAATCAAACACTGCAAAAATTCAAGTTCTGTAATCAATGCTTTAAATAGTAAAATTGAAAATAGCAAGATTGATTGGAGCGACGTTTGATTGAAACAATTTACATCGAAAAAAAAATTAAAAATCATCCTAGAACTAAATTTATATTGAATAAGTTTAAAAAGTCTCGTCTTTTAGAAATAGATAAATATACTGAAATTTTTAATAAACGTAGTCAAAATTTTAGAATACAAAAAGCTAACCCTAATTTAATACTTGCACATAAAAATGATGGTTTTGTTCTACCTGCTCCAGAAGGATTTGGAATAGGATCTTCAGAAAATTTTTATTTTTCACATATGTTTAATTGTATTTATGACTGTAGATATTGTTTTCTTCAAGGGATGTTCTCTTCGGCAAATTACGTTATTTTTGTTAATTTTGAGGATTTTGATATTAGTATAAAAAATGTCATTAATAAGAATATTAATTCTAAAATAACCTTTTTTTCTGGTTACGACTGTGACTCACTTGCCCTTGAAAATGTTACAGGCTTTGCAAAACATATATTGCCACTATTTAAACAATACCCAGAAGTTGATATTGAGTTTAGAACAAAAAGTATTCAAAGAGAGCCATTTATGTCAATAGAACCAATGAAAAACGTAATTATGGCATATAGTCTTATGCCTGACTTGATGTCATCTTCATTAGATAATAAAGTTCCTTCAATATCAAAACGCATTAAAGTTATTTCTGATTTAGCTTCAAAAGGTTGGAAAATTGGACTAAGATTCGATCCATTGATTTATGGACAAGATTGGAAATTCTTATATGAGAATTTATTAGAAAAAGTTTATAATTCTATTCCCTTGGAATCTATTCACTCTGTTAGTGTAGGTCCGTTACGTTTTCCAAAAAAAATGTTTAAGGATATTTTTAAACTTTATCCCAAGGAACCTCTATTCACAGGCCCATTATCTAATAGTAAAGATATTATTTCTTATGACATGAAAATTGAAGAAGAAATGTCTGTTTTTTGTAAAAACCTCACATTAAAATATTTGGATAACAGTCAGTTTTTTAGATGTTTTGCTTAATTATGTTGGTATAAATTTATGAAAGATAAATGTATTTTAGTTACTGGAAGTTCTAGTGGAATAGGTAACGCTATAACTACTAGACTGCTTGATTTAGGGGCTAAAGTTGTTGGAGTCGCTCGAGATCATAAAAAATCTATAATAAAAAATGATAATTATATTAAATACACATTTGATATTAGTGACTTAAAAAACATAGAAAAAAATATAAAATTAATATTAAATGATCATCTGGAAATTAACGGTTTAGTAAGTAATGCAGGTTATGGCGAGTTTGGTCCTCTTGAAAATTTTTCTGTTGATCAAATCAATAACTTTATTTCAATGAACTTAACTTCTCACATAGTTATAACTAAAAGCTTACTTCCACATTTTAAAAAAACAAAAAAAGGGGATATAATATTTATAGGATCTGAAGCTGGATTGTCAGGTGCAAAAAATGGAAGTCTTTATTGTAGCTCTAAGTTTGGATTAAGAGGTTTTGCGCAGTCATTAAGTAAAGATGTAGCAAGTAATAATATTCGTGTAAGCATCATAAATACTGGCATGGTTAGGACCGGTTTCTTTAAAAATCTAAATTTCTTGCCTGGGGATGATATTGAAAACGCTATAAGTGTTGATGATATTTCAAATTTAGTTGCTAATATTTTAACACTTAATAGAAATACAGTTGTAGATGAAATTAATTTGTCGCCAGCAAAAAAAGTAGTTAAGTTTAAATAGTTAATTATGGTTAATATTTATGGTAAATAGAATATACATATTTTTTATAATTTTTTTTTTAATTATTAGATCCGCAATTGCAGAAGTTGTTGATATAAATAATGATCAAATAAAAGAATTAATGAAAATAAACACTCCAATAATAGATATAAGAACAAGTCCTGAATGGGATCAGACTGGGGTTATTCCTAATAGTTTGTTACTCACTTTCTTTGATAAGAATGGAAAATATAATTATCCAAGTTGGTACAATAAATTAATAAAGATTACCAAAAAAGATCAGCCTATTATCTTGATTTGCAGAAGTGGTAGAAGAACTAAAATAGTTGCGGAAATGATGAGTAAAAAATTAGATTATGTTATATACAATGCAAAATATGGAATCAAATCTTGGATTAAATCCAATTTGAAAACTATAAAACCTTAATAATTCAGTCACATATTTCCTTTATTGCAATTAGAAACTGGTTAACTTCTTCAACTGAGTTGTAATGGCATAAAGAAACCCTAACACAACTATCTTGTTTTAATGGGTTCAATATATTTCCAGAGTAATGATCTGCTTGTCTGAGATGAGTTCTTATACCTTCATTATTAAGTTTTTTAACTATTTCGGCAGAAGGTATATCGTCAACGTAAATTGATACAAGTCCTTCTCTTGCAGGATTATCTAATCCACCTATTATGTTAACTTTATCAATCTGAGACAAACCAGGTAAATTGCCATTACCAAATATCATTGTATCAGTTAAATTTTTTTCATGTTTATGAATAGCCTTGCCTGCTGCAACAAATTTGTCTCTTTTACTATTACTATTTGTAAAAAATTCACCTAGCCATTCAAAATATGAAACTACTTCTGATAATGTTGCGTAAGCACCAGTATCTCTCGTTCCTAGTTCCCAAGTTTCTTGTGGACCATCAATTAACATATCATGAGGTAAGTTTGTTAATTTGTCAGAAATCCAAGCTAATCCATATCCATGTCTTGAAAACATTTTGTAAGGAGAGATTACGTAAGCGTCTATATCGTAACTATCAATGTCTATATGACCATGAGCAGCATGTTGAATTCCATCTACAATAATAAAACAATCGGGAGAAACATCTCTAATTTCTTTTGCAATTTTTTTTATGTCCATACCCATGCCGGTAACTGGCGATGTATGTAAAATAGTTGCTACCTTAGTATTTTTGGTAATATACCTTGAATATTGTTTACTGCAAACTAGACCTTTTTCATCATTATGTGGAATTAAAATATGTTTTTTTCTAGAAATTTTAGACCATCTTGAACAAGCACTCTTTGTAGCGGGATGTTCTACTGTGGATCCTAATACTATTCCTTCATTATCTGTTCCTAAACATGCATTCATTATTATTCTAAATAATAATTCGGTTCCGCTTTCTCCAACAAAAAATTGACCAGAAGAAGCATTCATGAAAATTCGCATATCTTCCTTAGCTTTATTAATTGTCTTTGCAAGATCATGCGAGCCGACATTATCTCTACCTTGATTATCAGGAATTGCTGCATATTTTAAAGAACATTTCACTACTGATTTAAGAGTTAGGGCTCCACCAGCATTTTCAAAAAAAATCCTTTTTCCTTGTACCGGACAATTTTCTATTTGTTCAAATTTATTACGAATGTTTGTTAAAATTTGGTTTGATAATTCTTGCATTTATATACTCAAGTTTTAAATTCTATAGAATGATAATCAAGTATTTTTAGATATATGAATAATTTATTTAAAGGCAATAATTAAATCATGAATTAACATGAAAAGTTTATTAAAT
>QBYJ01000063.1 GCA_003282885.1 SAR116 cluster bacterium AG-325-F22 | reverse complement strand
GCTACATGATCAATTGCACCAGAACCAGACTTAACATCATCTTTTTTACCTATGTAATAGTCTTGACCAGTATCCTGTTTTCTCATTGCTAAGTGGATGCAAGCTGCTTTTTTATTTTCTTTTAGATAAAGCCAATATCCTTTAAAAGGAAAGTCAGGTCTGTATCCAACTTCTAAACCTAAAATATCTACATAGAAATCTTTCGTTTTGTCAACGTCATCTGCAAGTATCAAAACATGTTCAAATGTCTTCAATGCCATTATATTTCCTTTCTTAATTAATTTAAAAAATTGAGAATAGCTTCATTTACTAAATCTGATGCTTCTATATTGAGAATATGAGCTGCGCCAGGAATGCAAATATATTTACTATTTGGAGTTAGATGAGACATTTCTTCCATAGCCATAGCTGGAGCCCCCATATCATTCTCACCTGATATATATAACATTTCTTTATTTATAGTTGATAAGTCTTTCAAATAATCAAGTGTTTTTATAGCCTCACAACAACCAACGTAACCATTTGTAGAAGTGTTGCTTATCATATTTTTAGACATATTGATTATCTCATTGTTAGCAGAATTATTATTAAAATCTTCGCTGTACCATCTCTCAATGGAGCCATCAACTACTCCACTAGTACCTTTGTCTTTAACTACGTTAATTCTTTGATCCCAAGTTTCTTTCATTGGAGGTGGCATGTCAGCTCTTGCCGCACAGCAAATAATTTTATTAAATCTATTTTGTTGTTTTAAAGCTAAGCCTAACGATGTCATTCCACCAATTGACAGTCCTACAAAATGAGCTTTCTCAATTTCAAGTTCATCTAAAATCGTAATTACATCACCTTCAAGCATTTCAAAAGAATATGGTCCTTCAACAGGACTGCTTTTACCATGACCTCTTTTATCGTAACGTATTACACAAAATTTATTTTTTAATGCCTCATAAGTATGATGAAAAAATGTTTGATATTAAACATTTAAGAAAAACAGCTGAAAAACTAAAGAATTGGGGACGCTGGGGGCCAGATGATGAAATTGGAACTTTAAACTTTATAACTCCTGAAAAAGTCGTAGACGCCAGTAAGCTTATAAAAAAGGGAAAGCGTTTTAGTTTAGGATTAAATTTTGACAGACATGGTCCTCAAAAAGGAAGTTGGGGTAATAGATTTAATCCAATTCACTTAATGCTTGCTACAGGTACAGACGCAGTTGCAGGTAGATTTGATGATTTTGGATTGAGATATGCTGACGATATGATCTCTTTACCACTTCAATGTGCAACTCAATGGGATGCATTGGCTCATATTTTTTATGATGATTATATGTGGAATGGTTATGATGCAAAATTAGTTGACAGTGATGGTGCCCAAAAGAATGGCATAGAAAAAGTTCGAGCTGAGATGGCTGGAAGAGGTGTATTATTAGATGTTGCAAGATGGGCAGGAGTAGATTTTTTTGAAGATGGAATTGCTATTACTTCAGACGATTTGGATGAGTGTGCCAAATCTCAAAATGTTGAAATAAAACAAGGTGACTTTGTTATTGTGAGAACTGGTCAGATGGAACAAAGATTAGATTGTGGTGAATGGGGAGGATATGCTGGAGGCGATGCTCCAGGATTAGCCTTTGACACTGCAGAATGGATTTATGATAAAGAAATAGCAGCCATTTGTACTGACACATGGGGCTGTGAAGTTAGACCAAATGAGACTAAAGATGCCCAGCAACCATGGCATTGGGTTGTAATTCCTATGATTGGTATAACTATGGGTGAAATATTTTATTTAAGAGATTTAGCTGCAGATTGTAGTAATGATAAAGTCTTTGAATTCTTTTTCTGTGCGCCTCCTCTGCCAATCACTAAAGCTGTTGGATCGCCAATAAACCCTATGGCAATAAAATAAACCAAGCATGACCCATTCTGCTACAATAATTGGCGGCTCTATGGCTGGATTGTTTGCTGGTAATGCTTTACGTAAAAAAGGATGGGATATTTCTATTCATGAAAAGGTCCCTGTTCCATTATCAGGGCGAGGAGCTGGAATAGCTACATATGACGAGTTAGCTGACTTAGTTTTTAAATCTACTGGCAATAATAATGTTTTGGGTACTAGCGCAAAGTCAAGAATTTCATTGGACCAAAAAGGTCAAATTATAGCTAGTTACGACTACCCACAAGTCTATACAAGTTGGCAATATTTATTTTCTATGCTCAGAGAAAAAATTGATAATAAAAATTATTTTATGGGTGACGACTGTACTGAGATTCATCACGGAAAAGAAAAAGTAACTGCTGTTTTTAATAATAAAAAAGAAAAACAGTCTGATTTAGTAATAATTGCTAATGGGATTAAGTCAGAACTCAGACACTATGTTGATAGCACAGCATCTCCTCAGTATGCGGGATATGTTGGATGGCGAGGCGTAGTATATGAAGATCAACTATCTGAAAAGTCTTTAGAAATGCTTTCCAACTATTTTATTGTAGTTTTACCTAATAACCAGCAAATTGCAGCTTACCCTATTGCAGGAGAAGGCAAAGATCCATTCAAGATAGGTAATAGAAGAATTAATTGGATATGGTACAAACCTGCAAATACAAAAAAATTAGATACCTTATTGTTAGGTAAATCTGGTCAACAATTTGTAGATGGTATTCCCCCAAATGAAATACGTAATGAGATAGTCCAAGATTTGTTTAAGGAAGCCGAAAACAAACTTCCACCTCAATTAACCGAATTAGTATTAAAAACTTCACAGCCCTTAATTCAGCCAATTTTTGATCTTGAAAGCGATAAGATGTTAAACAAAAGAGTAATTACTATTGGTGACGCAGCATTTACAGCAAGGCCACATATAGGTATGGGTGTAACAAAGGCAGCTTTAGACGCTTTTACTTTGTCTGATTATCTTCAAAATGAAGGATATTTAAAAGAATTAATTAATTGGGAGACGTCTAGGGTTGAAAGTGGTAAGTTTCTTGTAAATAGAAGTAGATTGTTGGGCCGATATCTCTCTGAACCAGAAAAAAATGAAATCTTAGTAATGCCTGATGTAACAGATGTACTAAAAGACACTGCAATAAGTTTAAATGATATAAAGACAAATTAAACTACATAAACAATTCAATATTAAATAATTAAATTATTAAATTACATTAAATCTATGTTTTTATTATATTTTTCCTAAGGCTTTTAATATTTTTTCTGGTGTAATTGGCTGAGATAAAATCTCAGTTCCATGATGTTTTAACGCATTATTAACAGCGTTCATTATAACTGCGGGAGCCCCTCCTGTACCGGCCTCACCTGCACCCTTAGCTCCAATAATACTTCTTCCAGAATTAGTTGTTACATGATCAACGATTATATCAGGCATTTCATATGCCATTGGGACTAAATAATCAGCCATAGTTGCATTTTGCATATTACCTTGGTCATCATAGACACACTCTTCAAAAAGAGCACCACCTATTCCTTGAATAACACCACCCCTAATTTGTTCTTCAACTAACTTTGGATTAATTTGTGTACCACAATCTTCAACAGCCCAAAATTTATCTATTTTTATAATGCCAGTATCCTGATCAATAGAAACCTTACAACCCATGGCACTATTAGTGAAAACGAATGGAATTCCTTCAATTAAAAAACTTGCAGTAGCTAAAAGTTCAGGGTTAGTTCCTTTAGGAAGTTCATGGCCTCTATAATATACTGTCTCAGCTAATTGTTGAAGGGTTATGCCTTCACCTCCATTTTTTCTAATCACAGTATTATTTTCAACGTCCAATGAATTTTTATCAGTTTGCATAATTGCAGCTGCAATATCTAATATATTGTCTTTAAGAGTTCTTGCTGCCTTTAGTACTGCCTCACCGCCAATTCCTGCTCCTCTTGATGCCCATGTACCACCACCATAGGGAGTTGCATCAGTATCACCTAAAGTAACCCTTACAGAGTCCATGGAAACGCCTAGTTGATCCGCAGCTATTTGTTTCATAATGGCCTCAGTTCCCTGCCCTTGCTCTGTAATAGATGAAGACAGATGAATTGCACCAGAACCTTCTAGTCTGATTGATGCCCCGTCTTGAGAGGAAATATGAGCACCTCCAACACCATAAAATAAAGGACTAGGGTTAGTAACTTCACACATACTAATTACCCCATAACCAGAAAGTACATTTTTATCTAAGTTTGCTATCTTTTCTTTTTCTATTTGCTGGATATTCATCATAGTTAATAATTTATCCATAGAAGCTTGATGTGATAAATCTTCTAAAGGCACTCCTGAGGGGGTTTTATTTGGATATGCGTTATCAGGAATAAAATTCTTCTTTCTTATTTCAGAAAGTCCAATATCAATTTTATATGCTGCCTTGTCTATCAACGCTTCTGTAATAGCGACAGCAATAGGATGACCAACTGCTCTATATTGACACATTGGCGTTTTATTTTGAAAAACAACTGTCCCCACTGCTTTATAATTTGGGATAACATACGGAGCACCAGATAAATTCAACACTTGATTTGTTTCAATAGCAGACGTTCTTGGATACATGCTAAATGGCCCTATACCACTCAAGTCATTTATTTCCATCGCTAAGATTTTACCTTCTTTATCAACTCCTAACTTTCCACTTATTTTATGACAACGTGCATGAATATCAGTTGTAAAACTCTCTAATCTATCTGCAATAAACTTTATCGGACGTCCTAACTTTTTAGAAATTGCAGCCACAGCCATTTCATCTGGATAAACGTGAACTTTAATACCAAAAGACCCACCAACATCTCTACTGACTATTCTGACTAAACCTTCATTTACTTTTAAATGTTTAGCTATAATATGCTGCATCATATGTGGAGCTTGACCATTATGGTAGATAGTTATCTTACCTTCTGACTTATTCCAGTCAGCTACAATTCCTCTTGATTCTAGTGTGACACCGGTATGCCTGGCAAAATCAAGTGTTGTTTCTACTACTGCATGAGATGTTTCAAAAGCCTGATTTACGTCACCTTGATTAACAGTCCTTGTCCAAAAAAGATTACTGCCCAACTCGGGATGAATAACTACAGCATTATCATCTAAAGCAGTTTCCATATCTACTTGGGCATCTTTTTCTTCCCAATCAACTTCAATTAGTTCCAATGCGTCTTCTGCCTGTGCCCTGTTATTTGCAATTACAACTGC
>QBYJ01000062.1 GCA_003282885.1 SAR116 cluster bacterium AG-325-F22 | reverse complement strand
ATTACAGTGGCTCCAATGTGCCAATATTCAGCTGTAGATGGTGTAATGACTGACTGGCATACTCAACATTTAATGCAATTAGGTTATTCAGCTGCTGGTCTGATTATGGTTGAAGCTACTGCAATTGAAAGAGTAGGAAGGATAACTCATAATTGTGTGGGTATATATAATGATTTATGTGAAGCTTCTATTAAAAAAACTTTAGAGCAAGCAAGGTCTGTTGCACCTACAAACACATCTTTTGGTATACAATTAGCTCATGCAGGAAGAAAAGCTTCAACGCAAAGACCCTGGGAAGGAAGAAAAAGTTTAACTTGTGAAGAGGATCCTTGGATTACAAAGGGTGCTTCACCTGTACCATTTGATATTGGCTGGCATGTACCTCAATTACTTAGTGAAAAAGACATGAAAAAATTAAAAGATAAATTTGTTGAAGCTTCAATTAGATCAGTTAAAATTGGCTTTGATTTGATTGAAATTCATGGGACCCATGGTTATCTCTTTCATCAATTCTTGTCTCAAATATCAAATAAGCGTGATGATAAATATGGAGGTAATCGTGAAAACAGAATGAGATTTCCGTTAGAGGTCTTTTCTGCAATTAAAAATGCTTTGCCAAAAGATTTTCCCTTAGGAATGAGAATAACCGGAACAGAATGGGAAAAAGATGGAATAAGTGAAAGTGACGCCATTACATTTGCTCAAGAACTAGAAAAAATTGGTTGTCATTATGTTTGTGTATCAAGTGGTGGAAATACTCCTAACCCTCAAATACCAATTGGACCTCACTACCAGGTTCACTTAGCTAAAATGATTAAAGATAATACTAAAATGATAATAAGGGCAGTAGGAATGATTTCAGATCCCAAAAAAGCTAATGACATTATTATTAATAAAGAAGCTGATATGGTAGCAATGGCAAGGGCATTTCTTTCCAATCCGAGATGGGTTTGGGACGCTGCAAAAATTTTAAATCATTCTATAAATGTTCCTCCCCAATATGCGAGAAGATTATAGATGTCTAAATTATTTTTTTTCTGAAAGTATATCAACAAGTGATTTAGAATGCTCTGGTGATAAATTAAGTTCTTTTCTTAACTTTTCAATTTTCTGAGCTTCATCGTCACTTATTACACCATCACTTAAAGCTTGATTTATTTCGGCTTCCAAAATTGCAGCTTTTTGAGCTCTTTGATTAGCGAATGCAGAAGCAACTATACCAGTTAAAAGAGCTACAGTACAAACTCCCATTATTGCTGTAAAAGCTCCAATTATTTTTCCAAGCGGGGTAACTGGTGATACATCCCCATAACCAACAGTCGTTAAAGTAATAAGTCCCCACCACATTGTTTCTGGAATTGAGCTAAACTTTTCTGGCTGGCTATCGTGTTCTGCGATATACATCAGTGCACTTGATAAAAATAATGCAATTATCATTAAATATAACGCGGCACTAAAAGATCTCCAATCTGCTTTAATTGCAGAAAAAAAATCTTCAAGTGCTGAACTATAATTAGATATTTTCAATAATCTTAATAATCTTAATACCCTAAGCCACCTAAGATCTAATCCTCCAAAAAAGTATGGTAATATAGAAGGTATAATGGCTAAAAAATCTATCAAGCCTGTAAAACTAAATATATATTTGATTCTTTTTATAAAATTAGTTGTGTCACCTAGGTCATTTCTTGCTGGAGCAGACCAAACCCTTAATACATATTCAATACTGAAAATTACAACCGAAAAAAACTCAAATGTGTTGAATGCTACTTTATATTCATTTCCAATATGTTTCACTGATTCTAAACACACAGCAGCAATGTTTAAAACTATAAGTATAAATAAAATCATATCAACATACTGACTAGGTTTGTCTGCCACATTACCTTTAGATAAAAGTTGGCTGGTACGTTTTTGAATTTTTAAATACATCATTAAACCTAATGTAGAAGTTTTGTCGAAACAAAATTAATATTTTGAAGTTTTTTTAGGGTGTCGACGCAACAAGCCCTCCATCAACTATTAGCTCAGTTCCAGTAATATATTTTGCTTCGTCAGAACATAAAAACAATACAGCATTAGCAACATCCCATGATTCACCCATTCTTCCCATTGGAACTTGATTATGCCTTTGTTTAACAAATCCATCATAATCGCCATCAGCATATTTTTGCGCCAATCGATCTACCAAAGGTGTATGCATCAAACCTGGAACAACACAATTTAATCGAATATTTTTTTTTGCTTCAATTACTGCAGTAGTTTTAGTCATTTGCATAAGTGCCGCTTTTGAGGCACTATAACCAACTTGGGGTTTGCCGACATATCTTAGAGCTGCAACTGAGGAAATATTAACAATTGACCCACCTAAATTTTTTTCCATCATTGGAATTGCACACTTAATGCAAAAATAGGCAGTATTTAAATTTAACATAAATTGTTGTTGCCATGTGCTTGTATTTATTTCCACGGGCCCTCCTGGTTCAGATTGACCCACTACATTTACTAAAATATCAATTTTTTTATTTTGTGATTCAGTTTTATCAAAAAACTCTCTTACATCATTTTCATTTGTCATATTGACTTTATAAAAAGTAAAATCATTACCTTCTTTTTTAATGAAATCCGAAGTATTATGACCTGCTTCTTCATTTAGGTCTGTTCCGATGACTTTCGCACCTTGGCGTGCTAACAGAGTTGCGATAGCTCTACCATTTCCAAAGCCATCTCCAATTGAACCACAGCCTGATACGATGGCAATTTTATCCTTAAGATCTAACATATAAAAAAACCTTAATAATTTTTATATAATCATAGTAACATAAACCTAAATGAATATTAATGAAAGTATAGTTAATGATTGATGTGTCAAATTTATATTATGATCGGTATGGGATAAGTTCTGATAAAAATTTTTCAAAAATTGATGTTTCCCCATTAATGAACTCTATTTTGTCTCGAGCAAGTGTTAGGAAGTTTTCAAAAAAAAATCTACCCCAAGAACTTTTAACATTACTTTTGACCGCAGCTCAATCAGCTCCATCTAAGTCAAATCTTCAGCAATACTCAATTTTAGTAATTCAAAATAAGGCTCTTAAAAAAGAAATATCAAATTTGATTGGAAATACGAAATGGGCACTTACAGCTCCTGTTTTTCTTTTATTCCTTGCAGACATAAGAAGAAATATTAAAATCACAAATCATAAAGGATATAATCATGAGAATAATAATGTAGATACTTTTATGAATGGTGTTATAGATGCAGCACTTTCAATGCAATCTATGATAAACGCTTCTGAGTCGATCGGTCTAGGTATATGTCCAATAAGCATCATTAGAAATATAATTGAAGAAGTAAAAAATCTTTGTCAATTACCAAAAGGTGTTTTCCCAATTTCAGGACTAGCTGTAGGGTGGCCAGTAGAAAAATCTTCAGTTTCTCTAAGGTTGCCGCAAGATGTAGTTACTCATTACAATACATATAATGAAAAAAACTTAATTAATAAAATTATTAAATATGATGATAGAGTATTCAAAGTAGCTCCTATTGAAAAAAATAAACAAAGACATGTAGACATCTATGGTGTGGCTAAAAAAGGAACCTGGTCAGAAAATATAAGCAGGCAGCTCTCAGTGGCTGAAAGAAAAGACTTTAAAAACTGGTAAAAAATCATGGTTTTAATCTTGAATAATATTTTCTAAAATTTTATTAAAAATATTTTCGTTTTCGTACATAATCCAATGACCAATATTGTATTCCACGTGAAAGCGCACATTTTTGTTAACTTTTCTTAATATTGCCATTCTGTCTTCAAGGTAAACACCAACGCTAGCATCCTTTTCTCCCCAAACAACGAAAAGTGGGACATCTTGTTTTTCTAATATCTTTGTCAAAGTGTCTGTTGCAGATATGGGACGACTTTTAATTCTATGTGCATCAGTATTTTGTTTTTGAATATGAACTGAGACATTATCAATTTTTTGTGAATTGTGAATCATTAGAATTTTAAGATTTGTTTGGTGGGCGTTATAAATTTCTTCCTCAGACATCCTAGAATGTCTTGCTATCATTGTCTCCATATTACCTCTTTTGGCACCTAATCCTCCAGGACCGACTAGTATTAGTTTTTTAGGTCTAAATTTTCTTTGAATTAATTCATATGATAAATGACCGGATATTAGACCACCAAAAGAAAATCCACATATAACAGGCTTATCCTCAACTGAAATCAAATCTTCGAGTGTGTCGGCTAAATTTGAGGCAATTTTCTCAGGACTGTGTGGAAGACTTAAATCGTCAGATTCACCGAAACCAGGCATGTCTGGTACTAGGACTCTATTATTTTTTGAAAACGGAAGAACCTGTTTTATCCAATGCGCCCAACTTCCATAGCCACCATGTAAAAAGATTATAGGGTTACCTTTTCCCCATATTCTCCAACAAATCTTTGAATCGTTTGATTTAATAAAAATTTTTTTCGAATTTTTCTCTATTAATGAGAGATGTTTAAAATGCTCTTGAAAATTAAATTTTTTATTACTCATCTTTAATCCTTGTCAGTTCAAAAGAGTAATAATTTTTTTTTAATTTATTAACAAGCAATTTGTTGATCTCAACTATATATATGAGATATGATTTAAGAAATAATCTCGAAATTTCCACAATAAAAAACGGAGAATATATTTATGCCTCATTTACCTGCTTCTGATGCATTGTCACATATTAGAGTTATTGACCTCACAAGAGTAAGATCTGGACCAACTGCTGTCAGGCAGTTGGCGGACTGGGGAGCGGACGTTATTAAAGTTGAGGCCCCTGAAAGTGTGGAACCGGATGGTGCTTTGGGGGCATCTAGACACACTTCAGATTTTCAAAATCTTCATCGTAACAAAAGGAGTATTACTCTAAACTTGAAACAACCAGAGGCTATTGAAATTTTAATGAAACTTGTTGAAGCATCTGATGTAGTTGTAGAAAACTTTCGACCTGATGTAAAAGACAGATTGGGGGTCGACTATGAAAGCCTCAAGTTACGAAACCCAAGAATTATTCTCGCAAGTATTTCTGGCTTTGGACAAGATGGTCCATATGTAAAAAGACCAGGATTTGATCAAATTGCTCAGGGTATGGGTGGATTAATGAGCATAACTGGAACTCCAGGTGAGGGACCTATGAGAGTAGGTATTCCAGTAGCAGACCTCACAGCAGGTTTGTTTTGTGCCATGGGT
>QBYJ01000061.1 GCA_003282885.1 SAR116 cluster bacterium AG-325-F22 | reverse complement strand
GTTAAGACCTGGTGTAAAGTTTCATAATGGTGCAGCATTTACCTCAGAAGATGTAACAGCTACTATGAAACGTGCAGCAAATGTACCAAATAGTCCTTCTAGTTTTGCTACTTTCATTAAAGGGAAGAAGTTTGAAATTGTTGATGATTTAACTATTAGAATTTCTACAAAGAAACCTAATCCTTTTATTCCTAATGATATGTCTCGAATTGCTATTATAGATTCGGCATTTGTTAATTCTACTACAGAAGATTTTAACACTGGTGTTGCTTCATTTGGGACAGGGCCTTTCAAATTTTCTAAATGGTTACCTGGAGATCTTATCGAAATAAAACGTAACGATGCATATTGGGGTGATAAAGTAAAATGGGATAATATAATTATTCGACCAATAAAAGATGGAACTACAAGAACAGCAGCCTTAATCTCAGGTGATGTTGATTTTATTGAACGAGTTCCTCCATCTGATCTACCAAATTTAGAAAAGCGAAAAGGTATATCTGTATTTAAATCAGTTTCTAACCGTTCTCTTTATCTAACACTACATATGACAGATAATCCAAGAAGACCATATACTATGAATAATAATGGTAAACCTATTGCATCACCGTTCCAGGATGTTCGTATGCGTAAAGCTGTCTCCTTAGCAATTAATCGACAAGCTATTTCAGATCGTATAATGGATGGACTATCTTCACCAGCTGGTCAATTTTCTCCAAAAGGATATATTGGTTATTCACCTAATTTAAAACCTGATATTTATAATCCAAAACGTGCGAAAGAGTTAATGGCGGAAGCTGGATATTCAGATGGTTTTAAATTAACTATTCATGGCCCAGCTGGTCGATACACTAACGACACTCGTATTCTTGAAGCTATTGCACAAATGTTATCTAGTATAGGTATTCAAACTAGTGTTGAAACTATGCCAGCGTCTGTTTTCTTTAAACGTTTTGCTCGTGGTGGAGCAAATAAGACCCCTGAGTTTACAGTGGCAATGTCTGGATATGCCAATGGATCAGGAGAGCCTTCACATCCACTGCGAATATTTATACATACTAAACAGAAAAAGCGTGGATATGGGCCTGGTAATAGGAATGGATACAGTAACGCTGAAGTTGATAAACTAATAGAAGATGGAAGAGCTACGATGGACGTGTCTGAGGGTGAAAAGAAATTCATAAAAGCTACAGAAATAGCTATGCGTGAGTATGCTTTACTTCCAATTCACCATGTTGTTGCTACTTGGGCAGCACGTGACGGTATTACTTATGAGCAGGGTGCTCTTGATAGTACATTTTTACACTTCATTCGCTAATAATTTTATATTATCGTTGGCCTGTTGCAATATTGTTGCAGGCCAATTAGCGAAAGGAAAAAAAAATATTTAGTTTCATTATTAAGCGTGTAATACAAAGTTTTTTTGTAATAATTTTTATGTCATTCATTGTATTTTTTATGATTAACTTTGTTGGTGACCCTGTTGATATGTTAGTGAATCCAGAGAGTTTACCAGAAGAGATCGAACGAGTACGAAAAGATTTTGGTTTAGATCAACCAGTGCATGTTCAATATTGGAAATTCTTACAAGGTGCAATGAATGGAAATTTAGGTAATTCTTTCATTTTTGGGAGACCTGCACTTGCTCTTATTGTTGAACGTTTTCCAGCTACGCTTGAACTTGCTACATGTGCTCTAATTATAGCTATAATAGTTGGTTTACCATTAGGAATTTTTGCAGGATTAAAACCTAATAGTTTTGGAACTCGTATTATTATGAGTAGCTCAGTTCTTGGCATATCAATCCCAACTTTTTGGCTTGGGCTTATGATGATTATTGTTTTTTCCGTATTTTTAGGTTGGTTACCAGTTTCCGGTCGTGGAGAAATAGGTTCTTTTCTAGGTATTCAAAGTAGTTTATTTACTTTTGATGGTTTAATTCATCTCATATTGCCTGCAACTAATCTTGCACTATTTAAAATAGCTATGGTGATACGGCTAGCAAGAGCTGGAACTGAAGAGGTTATGAGTCTTGATTTTATAAAATTTGCTCGTGCAAGAGGGTTACCCTCTCAAAGAATAGTTCGTTTTCATCTTCTTCCTAATATCCTTATACCTATAGTTACAGTTTTAGCGATTGAGTTTGGAACTCTTATAGCCTTTGCAACAGTTACAGAGACTATTTTTGCATGGCCTGGACTAGGTAAGCTAGTTATTGATGCAATTATAAATCTTGATCGGCCAATAGTTGTAGCATACTTAATGTTTGTTGTTACTTTGTTTCTAATTCTCAACTTGATTGTAGATATAATGTACGCATTTCTTGATCCCCGTGTACGTGTTCAAGGAGAAGATTAATGAGCGAAGTAAAGTTTATATCTGAAAATAAAATTAATATAGGAACAAACTCCAAAATTTTATTAAGAAAATTTACTAAGCCTTCTACTTTAATTTCTCTTGGTTTACTTTTTTTAATAATATTTTGTGCGTTATTTGCCTCTATTTTAGCACCAACTAACCCATATGATTTAAAGGTTGTAAGTATTTTAGATTCTCGTCTTTCCCCAGGAGATAAAATGTTAAATGGAACTGTAGCTTGGTTAGGGACTGATGGAGCTGGTCGAGATGTGCTAAGCGCAATTATTTTTGGACTTCGCACAAGTTTAGTTGTAGCTATTAGTAGTGCAGTTATAGCGTTAATTGCAGGTCTATTTGTTGGACTAATTGCGGGATTTTATGGAGGTAAAATCGATTCATTTTTAATGCGTATTGTAGATATACAATTATCATTTCCTGCAATTTTAGTTGCATTAGTGTTATTGGCCTTGTTGGGTAAGGGGATTGATAAGGTTATTATTGCATTAGCAATAGTACAATGGGCGATATATGCGCGAACAGTTCGAGCTGCTGCTATAGTTGAAAGGAATAAAGAGTATATACAAGCAGCATCTTGTTTAGGCTTAAGTAATTCTCTTGTCATTTGGAAACATCTTTTACCCAATAGTATTTCGCCATTAATCGTTTTAGCTACCTTGCAAACAGCTCATTCAATATCAATAGAAGCAACACTTAGTTTTTTGGGAGTTGGAGTGCCAATTACGGAGCCATCACTTGGCTCATTGATTTCAAATGGCTTTGATTTTATTTTATCTGGTGCTTATTGGATTACTTTTTTCCCTGGTCTTATGTTACTGGCAACTGTAGCTGCAATTAATATTTTTGGGGATCAATTAAGGGTTGTATTAAACCCGAGAGCAAACAAATGAAATTTATAATGCCTTTTAAGATACCTTTGGTAAAAAAATTTTATATATTTTGGACTAAAAAATAGTGATTAAAAATTTACTAGACATTGATAATCTAAATATAAGATTTTTTTCAGATCAAGAAACAGTAAATGCAGTTCGTAATGTTTCCATTACCCTTAAAAATGCTGAAGTTCTAGGTATTGTTGGTGAGAGTGGTGCAGGAAAATCTACTATTGGAAATGCAATTGTAAATTTATTAGATGCTCCTGGTGAGATTGTGGAAGGGAAGGTTATGTTTGAAGGCCAGAATCTTGTGGATCTTGATGATAAAGCCATGCGAATTATTCGTGGGAAAAAAATAGGAATGATATTTCAAGATCCTCAGACATCTTTGAATCCTATAATGACAATAGGAAATCAATTGATTGAGACTATTAAATTCACAAAAAATATTGATGATGTATCAGCTTATAATGAAGCTACAGAACTTTTGGGGTCTGTAGGTATTGATAATCCTAAACTTAGAATGAAGGCTTATCCTCATCAATTTTCAGGTGGTATGCGTCAAAGAGTTGTAATAGCTTTATCTCTTGCAGGTGATCCAGATGTAATAATCGCAGATGAGCCTACTACTGCGCTTGATGTTTCAGTACAAGCACAAATTCTTGAATTAATAAAATCACTTTGTAAAAAACGTCAATTGGGCGTGATTATAATAACTCATGATATTGGAGTGATAGCAAACATTGCTGATAGAGTTACTGTAATGTATAATGGATCTATTGTTGAAACTGGTAATGTTAGACAAGTATTATCAAGTCCTAAACATGATTATACAAAAAGTTTAATTGCTGCGGTACCACGTGCTGATGTAAAATTGAAAAGGTTTCAATCGATAGATTTTATTGAAGGTAATACTCAAAATCATAAATTTATTAACCTTGAAACTCATTGGTTAGGTAAAAAACCTAATCAAAAAAATTCTAATAAAGCAATTTCAATTAATGAATTAAATAAACAATTTATATTGAAAAAAGCTATTTTTTTCAAAAATAGAATTTATCTAAAAGCTGTTGATAATGTTTCCTTTGATGTTAAAAAAGGTGAGAGTTTTGGTATTGTTGGTGAGTCTGGTTCTGGGAAAAGTACAATAGCACGTCTTATTGCAGGGCTTGTTAACGTAGATAGTGGTAGCATAAAAATTTTTGACCAAGAGATTGTAAATCAAAAAAATACTCAAGAAGTTATAGTTGCTCAACGAGATGTACAAATGATATTCCAAGATCCTTATTCTTCTCTCAATCCAAGAATGAGGGTGCAAGATATCATAGCTGAGCCTATAAAGTTTTACCAAACAGCGTCAAATAATAAAGAGATCAATCAGATAGTATGTGATCTTTTAAATCACGTTGGCTTGAGTGAGACTGCTTTACTTAAATTTCCTAATCAATTTTCAGGTGGACAAAGGCAACGTATATCTATTGCTCGAGCTCTTGCCTCGAGACCAAAAATTTTGATTTGTGATGAACCAACTTCATCTCTTGATGTATCCGTACAGGCGCATATTTTAAATCTACTAAAGGATCTTCAAGATGAGTTAAGTTTAACTATGTTGTTCATTTCGCATGATTTACCTGTTATACGTCAAATGTGTGATAAAGTAGCAGTAATGCGCAAGGGAAAAATTTGTGAGATTAATTCCACTGAAAATATATTCAAAAATCCTAGAGATCCATATACGAAAGAAATTATAAGTCTAATACCAAAAATTGAAAATATAAGATAATCGTCATAATTATAAAAAATATGACAGGCTAAAATGTAAAAAAATTCTAAAAATAATATGAGCTTTAGGCTTGATGATAATTATGCAGACATTTTCATTTTTTTGTGAAGCTCTTCTAATTTACTTAATTTTGAAACTTTTTCTTTTAATTTAACTTCTTTATTTAAATCTTTCATAAATCTTCCAGTTAAATTAAGCCAATTTCTAAAAATATGTGTTACGAAAGGATCTGAATTATCAAGAATTTTCTTTATATTTTTTTGAGGAATGATAAGTACTTCTGTATTAACTATTGCATGCGCAGCGAAAAATCGTATTTTGTTTTCAAAAAAAGATTAAATATTCCAAAAGCCTCTCTTTTTCCTAATTTTTCGATTTTTATATTATTTCTTTCAAGCATTATTTCTCCAGAATTTATAATATATCCATCTCCAATAAGATCCCCTTGGCGAAACAAAAGTTCATTTTTTTCTAAAATTCTTTTAGAAAAAGTATTGTTTAATTGTTCATTTTGTATAAAGGCATCCATATAACATTTTACTTTTTTTGGTACAATAATTGTTACGTCATAAAAGTGGGAATATTCTAGTGTTTTTTATTTGAAAGTTAATTTATTTAATTATTTCAATAACTTAGTATCACTTTGGATTAAGTTATTCTCATAAATATTAGAATTTTTTTAGTGACATAACTTATATAATTACAGCTTAATGTAAGAAAAATAACTAAGCTATGTTTCAACTAAGATATTTCCAAATAACTATT
>QBYJ01000060.1 GCA_003282885.1 SAR116 cluster bacterium AG-325-F22 | reverse complement strand
TCAACTTTTTTTCTAAAAATTGATTTTAAATAATTTACTAAGTATGGCCTCCTAATTGGGTTTAAAAATTCAAAGGTAGTTTTTTCACTTGATATTAAGTACTTAGTTCTTTGTTTTTGATTATCTAAAATTCTATAAAAAGAAAAGGTGTGAGGCGTAGCTTGTAAAATAACACCTTTTGGCTTTAGTCTTTGGATTCTATAAAGCCCTTTTTTTGAAATACTATTTAAATTATCTGAAGCATAACCAAGATTGTCTAAAACCTTAGATGAAATGAGTGAATTGGCAGTATGAGAGTCTCCTAAAGCTATCCATGGAGCTTTTCCCTGAGAAATTATGTTCCTATAGTTGTTTAACGAATTATTAGTAAGGTCTGATCTAAGCTGATATTCAATTAGCATCAGCATTAAAATTAATGTAAAGGCAACTATAAAAATAAAAGTAATAAGAAAAGACCTAAAATTGAAAATATATAAATTCACCAGATTTCCCTTGTATTACTAATATTAGTAAATATGAAAATATCATACCTAAAATAATAGCATTTTGTAAATTAGGTTCCCATCTAAGAAGAGTTGGGTGATTTTTTGTATTTGTATTTAAAGTTGGTTTATACTTTTGAAAAATCTCTTGCGTATTCGGTAACTTCATTACAAACAATAATAATAGTATTAATATAATTATTTGATTTTTCCCACCAAAACCATTTAAGTAAGCAAATTCCACTCCTAATTTTAGAAGAATTTCATTGAAACTGTGGGGGAAAATTTGGTTATAATGTTCTGGAAGGATAAATCCAAACTGCCCAAACATACCTTTGTAAACGTTTATAGTTGATTCAATAGAGGATGATCTAAATGGTACCCATGCAATCATAATTGATATAAAAGTTAACCAAAATGAAATAAAATGATTAATGGTAAAAATATTTTTCTTTTGCCAATAATGATTTATTAAAAGTAGAAAACCATGAATGCTTCCCCATAATACAAAAGTCCAACCTGCCCCATGCCACAATCCAGCTAATGTCATAACAATTAAAATATTTAAATACTTCTTAAGATCCCCATGCCTGTTCCCTCCAAGTGGAATATAAAGATAATTTTTCAAAAATTGGGATAAAGTTATATGCCATCTCCTCCAGAATTCTATGATGTTTTTAGATTTATAAGGAGAGTTAAAATTTTCAGGTAACCTTATACCTAACATTTTAGAAAGTCCTATTGCCATATCTGAGTAAGCTGAAAAATCAAAATAAATTAATAATGTAAATGAGAGAACTCCTATCCATGCATCAACAAAGCTAGGCATTATGCCATTATCTACACCATTAAACATGTTATCAGATGATACAGAAACATATTCAGACAACACTAATTTTTTAAACAATCCTATTCCAAAAATAATTAGACCTATAGATATATTTTCTTCAATTTTTTTATATTTCAAAGAAAATTGTGGGATTAAATCTTTATGATGGACTAATGGACCAGCAATTAAATGTGGAAAAAAACTAACAAAAAGAAAGTAAGAAGAAAATGACGTTTTTGTAACTTTACCTTTTGAACAATCTACTATGTAAGCAATTTGAAGAAACGTAAAAAAGGATATTCCTAGAGGTAAATCAGGATAATTTAAAGTAAAATTAAAATCAAAAATAGCATTAAAGTTAATTATAATCATTGAACTATATTTATAAAAAATAAGTAGTAATAAATTTATAAAAACTGCACTAAATAAGATAAAATTATTTTTATCCAATTTTTTTATAAGATTTTGTCCTATAAAATAATTAAAGATTATTGAGACAAATAGCAGGGGAACATATTTTACATCCCAATAACCATAAAAAATTATTGAGGAAACACCTAATATAATTATCGAAATTATTGGATCAAATTTTAATCTGCACAAAAGATAGAGCGGAACAACAATTGGCAAAAAAGCAAATATGAATATGGATTCATGAAATAACATTGTATGTCTTTATTTTTATAATTAGCTAAACATCTTTTAAAGATGCTATATGATAATCAATTAGATCGTTTTAAGATGCTATAAAAAGAATTTGCCATTTTTTGGACATTATAATATTTACTTATTAATTTCAAACCATTTTGAGATAATTTGTATCTTAAATTTTTTTTATTTAATAGTGTATTAATACTATCTATTAAATCTTGTTGATCATTTAGTTTTACTAAAATTATATTTTTTTTATGAATAAGCTTGGAATTATCCCACAACCCAACTGTTCTTGTCATAATAACAGGCTTACCACAAGCCATAGCTTGTAAACATACGCTTTGTCCTGCTGGTTGTATCGTATTCTTGTTTATGATAATAATAAATTTTGATTTTTGATAAAGTGACCTGAGCTCTAAATCAGAAATAATTTGTTTATGGAAGTCACCTTTGATTATCTCCACATTAAATTTAGAATTTATCAACTTATGATTGGTCAAAATCTTTAATTTTGGGAAATTAGGCTGCCAAGAATTAACTAAAAATTGCCAATCTCTATTTAAATCATTCCCAACTGCTAATATATAATTGTTATCAGAAGAATTATATTTGTTTTGATACCAAAAATTACTATCAATTCCAAAAGACATTTCATAAATATTTTGCTTTGGCAAAATATTTTGTAAAAATATTGTTTCTGTCTTGGAAAGGCTTACTAAGTTAACATTCTTGATAAATAGTTTATTTAAAAAGTAAAACCATTTACCTGAATCTATCTTGAATAAACCCATAGTAATAAAAATAATTTTTGAATTTATTAAGCCAAAAGTTTTTAACATAGCTAAAGTCATTCCAAGAGTATTAGTTGATACTACTATTACTGAGTAATTTGATAATCTTTTTAATTTTTTTTTATTTAAAAAAGTTACAAAAGTTCCTATTGGAAGATTGCCTAATATTAGATGAAGTAAGTTAATTAGTCTAAAAATAAAGGATCTATCTTTTGATAATCCAAAATCTTTTTCTTCTAGAATAGAAATAGATTTATAATCATCTTTTAGTTGAACATATCCATAAAAAAACTCTGAAGGAAATCTTTCCTTATTACTTCTTAATCCTTTTAATCTCTCTGATCTACCATTTTTAAATATGTATAATATATTATCCTTCAAAATAAATTTCCTTAACAAAATAGAGTTTCAAATTTTTAGATAACTAATAAAATTTCTTTAAATATATTTCCAATGTGAACATGGCGACTATTCCTTTAAGTTCAAAAATTATTATAAACATTCATTAAAATTTTATTTGGATTTTCTTTTAAAGTAATTCGATTATTGTTTTTTATTGAGCACAGTCTCTGCTTGTACAATATCATCTTCATTATCTATATTAATAATAGGTCCCTTATGTATAATGAAACCACTTTTTTCTCCTAAAAGGGTTTCATTTTTTAGCAAAGTATTTCTATTAAGTGCATAAGCTATACCGTTTTTCATATAACTCTTGTCAAGTTGTTGTCTAACAATTATTTCAGCACCTTTCTCGGTGTAGAAATCAATATACCCAAGTTTATTAATTCTTAGTTGTTTGTTTGGATGAAAATGAGTCTCAACCTCATGAATTGTCCAAACACTATCTAAATTATCTATGATTATTTTTTTGATAATCTGTTCAATATTTTCCGGTAATCTTAACGGTGCAGTAGGTTGTAACATTACTATGATATCATATATGCAATTATTATATTTTTCTGCTTGAATTAACGCATGCTTTAATACTGGAATATCACCAATTAAATCACCTGAAATATTTTTTGGCCTCTTAAAATATGAATTTAAACCAAATTTATTAGCTTCATTAATTATTTCATTACTATCAGAACTTAAAACAGCTTCGTCTATGAAATTTGTTTTTTTAATACACTCAGTTACAATCTGAATTAAAGATTTACCAACTATTTTTCTTAAGTTTTTTTTAGGAATTCCTTTACTACCTCCTCTAGCAGGAACAACAACTAAAACTTTTTTATTATTGTACAATTTTTAATAGTCTCTTCTTATCTACAAAAAAAATCTACCCCAATTAGGAACTGTCGTCTTTCTTTCGTCTAGCTTACACTTATTAATATTAGGATCTTTATAAAAAGAATCATCTTTAAAATGTGTGGTAGAAATTTCTTCAATTACACAACCATTTTCTGTACCAAAGGAATGCCAAACTCCCGGTAGAACGTGACATACTTCACCTGGTGCTAAATTTCTTTTAATGCCATCTAACCAAATCTCAACGTCTCCGTATAACAAATGAAAGGTTTCTTCTTTTTTTTGGTGGTAGTGACTTGGATGATGTTGGCCAGGTGTTTGTACAATAATTTTTTTACAATATTGCCTATTAATACAATTAATTATTGTGGCGCCAGTCTTATAAAAATTTTCGATACCATAATGATGAGAAAAATCAACTTCAAATTCAGGATTCAAATGAATATTAACTTCATTAAGAATACCTTTAATATTATGAACTGCATTTTTTATTAAATTTTTCTCTTTTTTAACTGATCTAACATCCGAAATTAAAAGAGGCTCATCTTTATCAATGTCTTTATTTAACTTTAGTTTGTCGTGCCATGCCCCAGAATCCACTTGCCCCTCAATAAATGGTATAGCAAAGTAAACATCATCAATTGTTAAAATATTGCCAGATTTAAGATTCTGTTTTGTATATATGCCTCGCTTCAACTTATCTAGTGCTTTTTTTTCTTCTTCAAAGATTATTTTATTATCTCCTGCAATTATTTTTTTGGCTATTAAAAAACTATTTATCCAAGTATTAATTTGTTTTGGATTAGAAGAATATGCATTTAAATTATATTTTTGATTAGCTAGACCTACATGTCTTTCAAACATTTCTGCTCCAACAGCATAAGCGACTTTAATTATGTCAATATTATCAGGGTCTTCATGCGTAGACCAGCCAATGGTAATTTTAGGATATCTTTTTTTTAATTTTTTAATAAAGCCAACTTGTACATGATGAATATCAGATGGATATATTGATACACAATGCATGAGCGAGAATTCAACACCTTTATGTTCAAAAAAACTTACCACCTGATCTATTTCATTTATTATTAAACCACCAGTTGAAACTATGACTGGTTTCCCTGAATTAGAAATTTTTTCCATTAGAGGCCAATCATTTGCAGAACAACTTGCGACTTTGATTACATCAAATTCCATTTCTATTATTTTATCAACAGACACCTCATCAAAAGGAGTACAAATTGATATCATATTTGATTTTTTGATGGCTGTTTTAATCTTTAAAAAATCATCCCAACCTAACTGTGTTGATAAGAACCTACTAATATTTTGATTGGTTTTATCATTTATAAAATCTTGGTGTATGAAAGTTTTTAAATCTCTAAATTGAAGTTTGAGGCCTCCCTTACATTTATTTTCTTTACAAATATTTCCAATTTCATCTACGATTTTAAGTGCGTGGGTTAAATCACCTTGATGATTATTAGCCAAGTCAAACACAAATAATTCTTTAAAATCAAACATTATTAAAGCCTTACTAAAATTATCTAGAACATATTTACAATACTTAATTTAATAAAAATTACTAGTGATTGTATCATTTTTTAGTATAACATTTTTATAAAATGTCTAGTTTGTATTTTATTCAGGAAAGAGTTAAATATCTATTTTTTCTGCAAAAGCAATTAGTGTGTCTGTAGCATCTATTTTTTGAAGTGTTTTTTCGTATTGGATCTTTAAATCAGAATTATCTAATATATCGAGCTGACTTTTATGCCCTCCAGGTTTTTTAGAATGTAACCAATGTAAATGATTAGATAATGGATATCGTTGAACTCCTTCAACTTTAATATCTTTAAATCCAGAATATTTTATAAGTTTTTCTAGAGACTCTCTTGTGTGCAAAATTAAATGTTGGCTCCACAAAGTAAAATTTTTAAACTCTTCTGAGCATAATTGATTGAGCAGTATATCTTTGGCATGTGGAACTTCTATTATTATTTTACCTTTTGGCTTTAGGATTTTATTGACATCTTTTAACATTTTAAGGGGATTGTCAAAATGCTCAAAAGAATGAAAAAAAAATGCTATATCGATTGAGTTTTCTGACAAGGCATTTAAATTTGTAGAACAGTTTATTCCATCTTTTTTTAAATTAGAAAATCCATATTGGTCTATATCGACCGCGTATCTTTTTTTAGCAATGTTTTTAGTTTTTAATAAAAAGTCTCCGTTCCCACAACCTACATCAACAATACTTTTATTAAAGGTCAAACTAGAAAACATTTTGGTACGTCTA
>QBYJ01000059.1 GCA_003282885.1 SAR116 cluster bacterium AG-325-F22 | reverse complement strand
AATAGGAATATATCATTAAGAAAAGAAGCCGAATTTCTTCATATTATTAATGTTTATTTTATTAGATCATGTTTTTGGGTTATCTTTTTAGTTGGATTAGTTGACATTACCATAGCTTTTTTTCGTGTTGAGAAAATATTTGAAGTTTTTTTTACTAAAGAATTTTCCAGCAATTTTACCAGACCTATTTTTGTAGGAACTTTTATTCATATTCCCTTAATTCTTGTTGGTTTTATTATAGGTAAATTTACAAAAACCCTTGGCTTCCACTGGTTATCTTTGTTGATTGTTATAAGTGAGCTTTTAATTGTTATTGCCAGATTTATATTCTCTTATGAACAAACATTTATGGGAGATTTAGTCCGTTATTGGTATGCAGGTTTATTTTTGTTTGCGTCTGCTTATACGTTATACGAAGAGGGTCATGTTAGAGTCGACATATTCTATCAAGGATTACAAAATAAAACTAAAGGATTAGTCAATTCTGTAGGTTCAATCGTATTAGGTGTTTCTACATCTATGACAATTATTTTTATAGGTTTCAATGGGAAACAATCGATTATAAATAGTCCAATATTAAATTTTGAAATCACACAGCAAGGTAGTGTTGGAATGTTTATTAAATATCATCTAGCAATGTTTTTAGGTGTTTTTGGTATAACAATGTTAATTCAATTTATTAGTTACTTTTTTGAATCTTTAGCTGATTATTATGGCGAAGAAGGTAAAAGGGTGATTGAAAACCAGTCGAGTCACTAATTCATGGAACTTTTATTTTTAATTCTATTAATAGTTATAATGGCAATATCACTGGGTGTTGGTTTTCCTGTTGCTTTTGCTTTGCCTGGCTCTGCTATCATTACAATTGGAACAGCTGCTTTTTTTGGTTATTTATTTGAAAATGACTTTGGAGCTTTTTTTTATTTAGGAGGTCCATCAGAATGGTTGTCAGCTGGTGTTACAAATCTCAGGGGTGTTTATTGGGAAGTTGAAAGAGATACACTTATAGCTATCCCTTTATTTATTTTTATGGGCTTAATGCTTCAGAGATCTAGAATTGCTGAAGACTTACTTGTTACAATGGCTCAACTTTTTGGTCCTGTGAGAGGTGGTCTGGGAATTTCAGTTGTGTTTGTTGGCGCTTTATTAGCTGCTACTACTGGAATTGTCGGCGCTACTGTTGTTGCAATGGGTCTGATATCATTGCCAGCGATGTTGCGTAACAAGTATTCTGCTCCTCTTGCAACGGGAACTATTGCTGCTTCAGGTACACTTGGTCAGATAATACCTCCATCTATTGTTTTGATAATTTTGGCTGATCAACTAGCTTCTGCTTCAGACCAGGCGAGTACTATGAGAAAAGCTTTGTATAAAGAAGCAACTGGTCAAATTTCAATGCCTTCAATTTTTGATGTAACTTCGACCAGCGCTGGAGAAATGTTTTTAGGAGCATTTTTACCTGGAATTCTTTTAGTAGGTATATACATGCTTTTTATTCTAGTGTTAGCATTTATATTTCCTAAAGCTGCTCCTTCAGTTCCTTATGATGGAAAGATGGATAAAAAGTTTTGGCTAAATGTTATGTTAATTCTTATTCCACCATTAACACTTATAATTTTGGTACTAGGTTCTATTATTACTGGAATTGCAACTGTCAATCAAGCTGGAGCGATTGGAGCTGCTGGTGCCATTATTATGGCTGGATACAGGCAAACTGAAGGATTCAAAACTTCTCTTTATCCGGCTATTTTGGTTATCATTTCCGTTCTTATATTAGCTTATGCAGTCTCTAATTATAATATGAATGTAAAGCTAATTAATACTATTGATGATCAAATAGGTATATTTTTGGGAACTTTAGGATCTATAATACTTTGTATTGCATTAGCGTGGAGTTGTTGGAGACTTTTTAAATTTGGTAATACTATGCAAGGTGTAATGCTTGAGACAGCAAAAACAACATCTTTAGTTTTTATAATTTTATTAGGTGCAGCTATGTTAACAGCAGCATTTAGAGCTTTTGGTGGAGAGGAATTAGTAAAAGAATACTTAAATTCTTTACCTGGAGGGTTTTGGACCAAGTTTGTAATTGTTATGTTAGTTATTTTCATACTTGGATTTTTTCTTGATTTTATTGAAATAGCTGTTGTAGTTGTACCAATTGTTGCTCCAATTCTCTTATCCGATCCATCGGCAAATATAACAGCAGTTTGGTTGGGTGTTATGATTGGTTTGAACATTCAAACATCTTTTTTAACACCTCCTTTTGGCTTTGCATTATTTTATTTAAGGGGCGTTGCATCTAAAGCGGTAAAAACTATTGAGATGTACAAAGGTGTTGTTCCTTTTATCACTCTTCAATTAATTGCTTTGGCAGTGGTTGGTTCATATCCTTATTTAGTAAATTATCTGCCTAATAGATTAAGCTTTACTTCTGAAACGTCTCCTCCTCCAAAGAATCCCAAATTACAATTATGTATTGAAAATTTTATGAAGGAAAACGTATTAAGTAATAAAAATGCTACTAAAAGCTCAATCGATTTATTAGTTAATGCTGATTTAACAACACTTCCCAAGGAATATAAAAAAATAATTGTTAATTCAATTGCTAATTTTAATAATGGATTTGATAATCTAAGCAATGCTTTTGAAATACAAAGTCAAATTAACGCTGAAGCTATACAATATTTACCTAAGTTGATAGTAGTTAGAGACAAAGAGAAAAATATTAGAGAATTTAAGAAATTAATTAAAGATAATGAAACAAGCATTTCTAGGTCAACTTCTGAAGAAACTGAAAAAATATTGACATTAAAAAATGAGAATAAATTATTAAATGAAAAAATTAATAATGAAAAATTAAATTTTCCTAATAACTGGGTTAATCAATACAAAACTTTTCAAAATCTTATTAAATCTGAAAAAATGAATAGAAATAAATACAGAAGATCAGTAGATAGTTCTTATGAAGAAATTGAGATAATTCACAATATATTAAATAAAAGAGACACACTTTATAAGTTTGAAAAAGATTTTATTAAATTTAATAATGTACTAGAAAAAGATGATCCTAAAATTTTATCAAAAGAAATAAAAGAGTTATCTAAAAAGATATCTAGCCTACCAGAAAATTCTAAAATAACTTCAAAATTATCAAAAGTTTCAAGAGATTTAAAAAAGAAAAAAGTTAATTATAAGAGAGTAAGAAAAGATTTTGATAAGTCATTTTCTACTTATTTGAGTAAAATTAATTCATTAAAGACAATTGATGGAAATGTTGAGAATTATCTAGGTAATTTTCTTAATGATACAAGAAATACTCTGGGTCTCAGATTACAACAAAGACTGCCAGAAGAAATAGCCTTGTATCTAGCTAGTTGTAAATCGTCACACAGTAACTTATCGATATACTTCTAAATAGTTAGAATAAAAGATGCAATCATCTAAAATGTCCTTTAAAAATATGATGGTGGCTCCTCATCATTTAGCAGCGAAAACTGGATCAGATATATTAAAAGAGGGTGGCAACGCAATAGAAGCAATGATTGCTTCGGCTGCAATGATATCTGTTGTTTATCCTCATATGAATTCAATGGGGGGTGATAATTTTTGGTTAATATCAGATAAAAATAAAAAGGTCACTGCAATTGATGCATGTGGTCCTGCTGCAAAAAATGCATCTATAGATTCATACAAAAAACAGGATCTTAATAAAATTCCTTCACGTGGCGCTTTGTCTGCATTGACAGTTCCTGGTGCAGTGTCTGGTTGGAAGTTAGCACATGATTTTAGTGTAAATAACTTGAGAGGAAAGCTTCCTTTAAGTCGTCTTTTATATGATGCAGAACAAGTATCAAAAGATGGTATTGCTGTCACAAATACTTTAAAAAACAATTTAAAGTCTAAATTATCTCAACTCATTGATATTCCAGGGTTTAAAGAAATATATCTCAAGGATGGTAGGATACCAGAAGTTGGAGATAAATTAGTTTTTCCAGCAATGTCAAAAACATTCTCTAAGTTAATCCAAAATGGATTAGATGATTTTTATATAGGGGAGATTTCTAAAAACATTATATCTGATTTATCTGATCTTGGATCCCCTTTGAGTAAAAATGATTTTAAAAATTTTAAAGCTTCTTTTGTAAATCCTTTAGAACTGAAGGTAAAAAATGCTAGACTTTTTAACTTACCTCCTCCTACTCAAGGATTAGCTTCTATATTAATTCTTGGAGTTCTAAACGAGTTGCCTAATTCTTATAAGGATGACATTGATTTTATTCATACTATTGTTGAGGCAACGAAAGTTGTTTTCAAAATAAGAGATAGGTATGTATGTGATCCCAAATATATGAGTAAGGATATAAGTCAATTTCTTAAAGATGATTATATTAAAAATTTAGCAAACAAAATTAATTTCCAAAAAGCTATGCCATGGCCAGAAGCAAATATTGGTGGTGATACAGTTTGGTTAGGTGCTTCAGATTCATATGGAAATACCGTAAGTTTTATTCAAAGTATTTATTGGGAATTTGGATCAGGTTTGATTTTACCTAAAACTGGAATTACAATGCAAAATAGGGGTATTAGTTTTTCTTTAGATCAAAATAATTTTAACAAGTTAATTCCTGGTCGAAAGCCATTTCATACAATTCAACCAGCTTTAGCACAATTTGATGATGGTAGGGTTATGTCGTATGGTACAATGGGTGGTGAAGGTCAACCCCAGACACAAGCTACGATTTTTTCACGATATGCAATTCAAAATTTAAATTTGCAAGAAGCTATCAATAAACCTAGGTGGCTTTTAGGTAGAACATGGGGAGAAAAAACTACATCATTAAAACTTGAAGGAAGATTTTCCAAAGAGACTTTTAAGAAGCTGAAACAATTAGGACATTTTATTGAAAAAGTTGGAGATTTTGAAGAGATTATGGGACATGCAGGTGCAATTGTAAATAACCCTGATGGATTAATAGAGGGAGCTTATGACTTGCGAAGTGACGGAACTGCAATAGGTGAATAGTATTATAAAGCTTGCCAGTCACTACCATCTAAAAATTGTCCTGGTTTAAAACGACTCTTATAAGACATACTTGATATTTCGCTGATGTAATAACCTAAATATAAATGTTTGTATTTATTTTTTTTTCCAAACATTAAACATTCAGAAATCATAAAATTTCCTATTCCTAATTTACTAAGTTTAGGATCAAAAAAACTATATACAGCAGACAAATTAACATTATCAATATCTAAAAGTATTACGCCCATTAGATTTTTAGATTTGTCTCTAAACTCCATTAATTTTGTTCTTATGGGAGATGTTTCTATCATTGATATAAATTCATTTTCATCCATATCAGACATAGATCCTCCAGAATGTCTTTCAAATTGATATTTCTTAAAAAGATTATAATGTTCCGTTGTCGCAGTATTTTTAATAATTTTGTAATCTATGTCTTTAAGCTTTTTAATAACTCTTTTTAAACTTTTTGTTAATTCAAACTTTTTAATATCTACTCTATACGATTTACAAGCACTACAATTATCGCATACTGGTCTATACATCCAGTTTTCGACTCTTCTAAAACCATTTGATGCTAATTCGTTATACACTTTATTATTATATGTTATATCTGTTGCTATTCTCTTTTCAACTCGTCCTTTTAAATAAGGACAAGGTGTTGCTTTAGTAAGCATATAAATGGGTTGTTCTAATACACTTTTAGGTTTTATATCTATCATATTAACTATTACGACTTACGAAATTAATTTTTATAATTTTTGTTAAGTAATTTTTTTGCTATATAAGGAGCAAAATAAGTTATAATACCACTACATCCAGCCCTTTTGAATGCTATTATGCTTTCAAAAATAATTTTATTTTCGTCAAACCATCCCTTCTCAATAGCGTTCTTTATCATAGAATACTCCCCTGACACTTGATAGGCAAATGTTGGCATTTTAAATTCTTGTTTTACTCTATAAATTATATCTAAATAGGGCATTCCAGGCTTTACAATAACCATGTCTGCTCCTTCGCTTATATCAAGAGCTATTTCTTTTAGAGATTCATCAGAATTGGCAGGATCCATTTGGTAACTTTTCTTAGAATTTTTTAATAGAGATAAATTCGATCCAACGGCATCCCTAAAAGGTCCATAGAAAGCTGATGCATATTTTGCTGCATATGACATTATTTGTACATTTGTAAAGCCATTTTTATCAAGAGCATCTCTTATAAAACCAACCCTACCATCCATCATATCACTTGGTGCAATTATATCACAACCTGATTCAGCCTGAACAAGCGCTTGTTTACATAATATTGACAAGGTTTCGTCATTATCAATTTGATTATTAATTATGATGCCGTCATGACCGTGATCCGTGTATGGATCAAGAGCTACGTCACAAATGACTCCTAATTTAGGATTAACCTTTTTTGTAATTTCAATGGCTTTACATATTAAATTATTGTTGTTTAGTGCTTCTTTACCATCAGAAGTTTTTAATGCATTTTGTACTTTCGGAAATAAAGCAATAGCCGGAATAAATAAAGAGGATATATATTCTATTTCTTTATGAAGTAAATCCAACGAATATCTATATATTCCAGGCATGGACACAACTTCCTCTTTTATA
>QBYJ01000058.1 GCA_003282885.1 SAR116 cluster bacterium AG-325-F22 | reverse complement strand
CCTTCATGTTTCATCCTTGATCCCAAGCAAGCTGTGATAGTTAATGTGTCTGCAAGTAAGCTTTCAATATTACCAGGATAATTATGTCGTTTGATTATTTCAGATACAGTTGTTTCAAGTCTAACTATAGAACCCCTGACTTGATTTTTACCTAACTGAAAGGGAATAATATGGTTGGTAAATGTCATTTAAAAAATTTGAATTCCATTAAAATTTTCAATTTATACAAAAGTGCATAATTGCTTTTTGTGCATGAAGCCTGTTTTCTGCCTCGTCAAATATAACAGAACAGTCTCCTTCAAGCACTTCTGAACTTACTTCTTTGTCACGATAAGCGGGTAAACAATGCATAAAAATTGCTTTTTTATCTGCTACTTTCATAATTTTGTTATTAACTTGAAATGGAACAAAAATATCTTCCGGATTTGGATTTGTATCCCCCATGGAACGCCACGTGTCTGTGATAATACAATTAGCTCCATCAGCGGCTTGAATTGGATTATGAGTAATAGAAATATTTTTATTTCTTTCAATTGCCCATGACATAGTCTTAGGGTTAGGCTTTATACCCTCAGGACATGCAATATTTAATTCAAAATTTAATAAAGCCGCTGCTTCAATCCAACTTTGCAAAACATTATTACAGTCACCGAACCAAGCAATTTTCTTATTATCAAAATTATGCGCATGCTCTATAAAAGTAACTAAATCTGCTAATACTTGGCAAGGATGACTAAAATCAGTTAATGCATTTATTACGGGAACACTTGAGGTCCTAGCATATTTGATTAATTGGCTATGTCCAAAGCACCTTATAATTACCATATCAGCGTATCTTTCTAAAACATTAGCCGTGTCTTCGACTGTTTCTCTTTCGCCCAATTGCATCTCTTTTTCATTTAGAAGGTAACTTTGTCCACCTAACTGATTTATTCCTACTTCAAATGACACGCGGGTTCTTAATGAGGGCTTTTCGAAAATTAAAACTACCTGTTTATCTACCATAAACTTTGGATGAGCTTCTTTTTTCCATTTAAGAGATAATGAAATTAAATCTAATAGTTGGTCTTTTGAAAGATCTTTTAAATCAATAAAATTAGACATGTTTTTCTATGTTTTCTTTAATTCTAAAACTATATCATTAAGTATATCAAAGGCATTATCCACCTCTTCTTTCGACGTGTTTAATGGAGGAAGCAATCTAATTGTATTTTCTGCAGCACCTACTAATAACAGCCTTTTTTCTCTAGCAATATTGCCAAAATCTCCCGCAGTTATTTCTTCATTCAATTGAAATCCCCTTAACATTCCAGAGCCTTTTTTTGCAAAAATTATAGGATTATTTTGCATGTCATTTTTTATAAGTTCATCCATTTTCTTATCAAAATAAACAATCATTTTTCTTAAATTACTCAAAAAATCATTTTCTAACAGAAGTTCTAAAACAGCATTTGCGGATCGCATTGCTAATGGATTACCTCCAAAAGTACTACCATGGGTTCCAGGCACCATGGCATCACCTACTTCTGCTTTTGCCATTACTGCTCCAACAGGAAATCCACCCCCAAGGCCCTTGGCCAATGCAATTATGTCAGGCTCTATATCCTCTTTTTGATAGGCGAATAAAGTACCCGATCTGCCCATACCTATTTGTACTTCATCTGAAATCAACAAAGATCCATTTTCCTTAGCTATATCCTTCAGTAGTTTTAAATATCCTTCAGGAGCTTTTCTGGCACCACCTTCTCCCTGAACAGGTTCTACCAAAATAGCTGCGACATGTTTTCCTATAACTTTTTTTAAACTTTCTATATCACCCCAGTCTACGTGAGTGAAACCTTGAGCGGATGGTCCAAAACCTTCTCTAAATAATGGTCTGTCATTTGCAGCTAACATAGCTAATGTTCGACCATGAAAAGCACCTGTTGCACATATAATTTCTGTTCTCTCTTTTTCACCATTAGCCCAGGCATATCTTCTTGCGACTTTTACTGCGCCCTCAGTTGCTTCAGCACCAGAGTTGCAAAAGAAAACTCTATCTGCACACGAATTAGCCACAAGTTTTTCTGCAACTGTTTCCTGCTCTAGTATTCTATAAAGATTAGAAGTATGCCACAATTTAGATGCTTGATCTTGAAGAGCTTCAACTAATTTAGGATGACAATGCCCAAAGGCATTTACAGCTATACCACTCGCATAGTCTAAATATTTTTTTCCATCTTCGGCAACTAAAAAGCTTCCTTGACCATGAGTAAATGCAATATCAATTCTACCATACGTTGTCATTATTGATGGACTAATAGTCATGTTAAAACTCTTTTAAAAATTTTTAATAGAATATATAAACAATAATAAATAAAAAGAAATAAATAATAAAATCTAAACAAAATGTTTGGCTAACTTTAATCCTTGAGCTTGGTAATTATTAGTACTACCTGCCTCTCCATATAAAGATGCAGGAATATTTGCCATTGGTTCGTATACTAATCTGCAAACTGTTTGACCTTGTTCAATTAGAAAAGGGACGTCATGAGATCTGACCTCTAATACAGCTCTAGTTTTAGAAGCTCCCAAATCGGTTAAACCAAAGCCGGGATCAAAAAATCCAGCATAATGAGCTCTAAATTCTCCAACCCTTGTATCGTATGCCCTCATTTCAGCTGCGTAATTTGATGGAACAGAAACATATTCTTTACTAGCTAATATATAAAAAGCGTCTGGACTAAGAATTAAGCTACCAGAATTATTGCCACTTTCATTGTTGTTGGATTGATAGACTAAATCTTCAGTAGTTATTCTTTCCCAAAAGAGCTCTCGTTTATAAAAATTTGGTTTATCAATATCTATAAGGTTAGAATGTTTTCTAGCCTTATATCCAATCAACCCATTTTCTCCAATTAAATCTACAGATAAAGGGACACCATCTTTAATTTTATCAGATAGATCCACTTTGTCTTGGCTTCTAACTAATCCTACATGCTCTTGTAAGATCTCCATTTCTTTGTCTGATGTAAAAGATTGTCCTCTTCTGATTCTCAGTTGATTTAATCTAGACCCAGTTCTGACTAAAACAGAAAATGTTCGAGGAGATATTTCTACAAATAGCGGCCCTTCATAGCCAGCCGGAACATCTTCAAATTCTAGTGCACCATCAACTATTAATCTTGTAAAAACATCTAATCTACCAGTTGAACTTTTGGGGTTTGCAGTGCCTGTTAGATTATCTGTTAAAGAAACTCTTTCTAAAAGCTTTACAATGTAAACGCATCCACATTCTAAGACTGCACCATCTATAAGACTAAACTCGTGCATGGCAAGATCTTTTAATCTACTTGAAACTTTGTTACCTTTACCTGGAAGAAAGGATGCAGGAACTCTCCATGCTTTTATTCCTAGCCTTAAATCGATGGAAGCTGGTTGAATTATGTCTTTTTCAATCTCTTGATCACTAATAATAATATTTTTTTTAATTAATTCTATAAGTTCTTGACTTGATAAAATACCAGGTATTTTTTGAACTTTGTTCATTTTGAAAATTTCCATAAAAGAATTATTATTATTCTATACACGAAGTCTATAACCTGTTTTTAGTATGTACCAGGCAAAATAACTTAGTCCTAAATTACAAAAAAGTAAAATGATACTTCCTGTAATAGGAGAAGCGTCACTCAATCCTAAAAAACTATATCTTAATCCATCAATCGCATAGAAAATTGGATTACAATAAGCTACTACTTTAAGAGAACCTGGAAGTCTTTCAATAGAATAGAAAGTCCCAGATAGAAACGCTAATGGTTGAATAACAAAATTTGAAATAATAGCCAGCTGATCAAATTTTTGTGCCCAGATACCTGCTAACATTCCTATTATTGCTAAAAAAAATGCTCCTTGTAATAAAAATAATGTCATCCAGATAAAATTATTAGGAAAATTTAAAATGCCCAATCCCCAGAGCAGAATGAAAGAAGCAATAAAAACACATAAACCTCTTGTCACGCCAGCCATAGCATGTGCAATTAAAATTTCTATTGGTCCCAATGGGGACATTAACAAATCTACTATTGAGCCTTGAACTTTTGCAGTCATAAATGCTGAGGAAACATTTGCAAATGAATTTTGTAAGACACTCATCATTATCAAACCAGGAACTAAGAATGTAATAAAAGAAATCCCTTTAAATCCCGCACTTCTATCAATGGCAATAGAAAAAACAATTACGAAAAGCAAAGTGGTTACCATTGGAGCAGTAATAGTTTGTAAAAAAACATTTGAGAACCTCTTTACCTCTTTCAAATAAAGAGTAAACAACCCAGTCCAGTTAACAGTTCCAATTTCACGTTTTACTCCTAGTTCAAAATTTCTCTTTGTCAAACTTTTGCTCCTACAACTTAAATATTTATAATTTTTATAATATATATATAGTTATAAGTAGTCAGCTTTAATAAACATAAATGATTAATTTAATGAGTAACAAAGAGAAAATTATTAAAAGATTAAGAAATTCAGCTATGTCATATTTAGCACGTTATGAAGTTTCAATACATCAATTTGAAAATACTATGAAGAGAAAATTATCTAATATTCAACATGATTTAAGTGAAACAGAATCAATTAAATTTATTGATTTAATTAAAAAAGAAATGATCTCTGCTAAATTTATTGATGATAAACGTTTTGCTGAAATTAAAGTAAGTTCAATGAGACGACAAGGAAACTCACAAAGATTAATTTATGCCAAATTAAAAGAAAAAGGACTATCAAATGATGTGATACAGTCTGCTATTGACATGGTAGATGAAGGGCATGAAGACGCAGAAATGATTGCTGCTTTAAAATTTATTAAGAAAAAAAATATAGGTATTTATTATAAAAATGAAAAAATAAATGATGAAACTAATGAGTACATTCTAAGAGAAAAATGGTTTGGGGCTCTCTCAAGAAAGGGATTTACGTTAGAAGTAATTCGAAAAGTAATAAATATAAAAGATATTGATAATGCCGATTTAATATTAGAAGATAATATATAAAAAGTGGAGTAGAAGATGACAGATAAAGATTTATATAAACCAGCATTAGACATTGTTAAAAACTCCCATGCCAATGAAAAAATTTATGAAAAAATGTATAATGAATCTATTAACTCTCCAGAAGAGTTTTGGAAAGAACATGGTCAGCGGATTGATTGGATAAAGCCGTATACAAAAGTTAAGGATGTATCATATAAAAAAGAAAATCTTCATATTAATTGGTATGAAGATGGGACTCTAAATGCAAGTTTTAACTGCTTAGATAGACACCTGAAAACAAAAGGTAAAAATACTGCAATTATTTGGGAGGGTGATAATCCAAACGAATCTAAACATATAAGTTACAATGACCTCTACACAGATGTTTGTAAATTTTCTAATGTCTTAAAGGATGCTGGCGCGAAAAAAGGAGATCGTATAACTATTTATATGCCTATGATTCCTGAAGCAACAATTGCAATGTTAGCTTGTACTAGAATTGGAGCAATTCATTCTGTGGTTTTTGGAGGATTTTCTCCAGATGCACTTGCCGGAAGAATAGAGGATTGTAACTCTTCAATTATTATAACCGCTGACGAAGGTATTCGTGGTGGCAAAGTAATACCTCTGAAATCTAATACTGACGAGGCTATATCTAAGGCAAAAATGTGTAAAACTACAATTGTTGTTAGAAGAACAGGATCAGAAATTAATTGGATTGACGGACAAGATATTTGGTATCACAAAGAAATGAAAAAGGCCTCTCCTGATTGTCCTCCAACTGAAATGAGTGCCGAAGACCCAATGTTTATTTTATATACTTCTGGATCTACTGGTAAACCAAAAGGAGTTCTTCATTCTACTGGTGGTTATATGGTTTATGCCTCTATGACACATCATTATGTTTTTGACTATCAGGAAAACGAAATTTATTGGTGTACTGCTGATGTTGGCTGGGTTACAGGTCACTCTTATATAGTCTATGGACCACTTTCTAATGGTGCCACAACTCTTATGTTTGAAGGTGTTCCTAATTACCCGACTGCAAGTCGATTTTGGGAAATTGTTGATAAACACCAAGTAAATATTTTTTATACTGCGCCAACAGCAATAAGAGCATTAATGGCTGAAGGAGATGATCCAGTTAAAAAAACAAAACGCAACAGCTTAAGGGTATTGGGTAGTGTTGGTGAACCGATTAATCCAGAGGCATGGAATTGGTACAATAATGTCGTTGGAAATAATAAATGCCCGATAGTTGATACTTGGTGGCAAACTGAAACTGGCGGAATATTGATCACACCTTTACCTGGGGCAACTACAACAAAGCCTGGCTCTGCTACTAAACCTTTTTTTGGTATTTTGCCAGTTCTTGTCGATTCTGAAAATAATGAGTTAGAAGGAGTTGCTGAAGGCAATTTATGTATAAATATGTCTTGGCCAGGACAAATGAGAACAGTATATGGTGACCATCAACGTTTTATTGACACATATTTTTCAACTTTTCCTGGAAGATACTTCTCTGGAGATGGTTGTAGAAGAGACAAAGATGGATATTTTTGGATTACTGGAAGAGTTGATGACGTAATTAATGTGTCTGGCCATAGAATGGGAACAGCAGAAGTTGAATCTGCACTTGTTGCTCATTCTGATGTTGCTGAAGCTGCAGTTGTTG
>QBYJ01000057.1 GCA_003282885.1 SAR116 cluster bacterium AG-325-F22 | reverse complement strand
AAGTCACTGCATCATTGATACCTTTTTTCTTTCCTAGCTTAACTAAATCCGTCAAACCTTTTTGGTATCTTTGTTGACCATCTTTTACAGCAGCTTTCTCATAATTTACTGCCTCTTCCATAATTATCTTAACTATTTCAGGTGGTAATTTTTTCATTGTATCTAAGTTAATAGTTGTGATTGTTTGAGCCATTGCTCCAAAACCAATAACTTTCCAATAAGGCGCTTGCTCATAAAACTTAAATCCTCCAGCATGAGCTGATGGAAAAATAATAACACCTTTAGCAACACCAGTTGCCAAGTCGTTATACATTGTTGGAAGTGTGGATGTAACTGGAATAGACCCAAACAATGATACCCAAGGTAAGTTTGGTCCAGCAGCTATAACTTTGACACCTTTAAGTTCACTTGCTTTATTCCATTGCTTTACTGTACCAAGACCGTAGTCATCAAAACCTTGCATTGCTATGAATTTTTGATTGTATTTATCTTCAAGCATTTTTGTTAACTGCGGAAATTGCTTAAGTATTTTATGCTTAACTGCCCAATTAGTTTCTAAATTTGTTGTAGTAAAAGGAACAAAATAATCAAAGTTCCAAGGTAATAGTTTTGCAGTTTCAAAACAAACGCAATAGGAGCCAATGTCTAGAAGACCTTTTTCAACGGCTTCTAATGTTTCATGAACTTTAGCAATCTTACCTGCATATGCTTCGATAATTCTAACTTTGTGACTTGTTTCAGCAGCTACTCTTTTTTTGATATTAGGAACTAATACTTTTTCCATATTAGTAACATAAGCTGTTGGCTTTGATGGATGACCTGATCCAACCCTTAATGTAAATGTATCTGCAATAGATGCAGATGCAATTATACCAGTAGCTAGTATGCTTAGTGGTATAGCTTTTTTAAAATACCTAATCATGTTTTCCTCCTTAGGTAGTGTTAAGTTTAGTATTTAACCCCTCGTTTTTACTAAACAAATTGTGTAGGCCAACTAGCCAATGCTGGGAAAAATGCAACTAACAACATTACGATAAGCATCATTATCCAATAGGGAATTGAACCCTTAAATATTGATCCGAGTGATACATTATCCCCGCCAGCGGCTAACACGCCTTTAACTGTGTAAACTATAAGACCAAAAGGTGGTGTAAGTAAACCTGCTTCTATTGCTAAAATTCCAAAAATTGCAAAAGCATAAGGATTCATGTCACCTGCAAGTAAGATAAATAGAGGCACAGTCAGCAAAATTATCGAGATTGAGTCAAGCAACATTCCTAATATTAACCAAATGACAACCATCATAACCAAAATCATAATGCTATTTAGACCAGCTGATGTCATTGCATCAACTATAACTGAGTCTATATCTGACAATGATAGAAATCTTGAATACATTCCAGCGGTAATTAAAAGTATCATTATAGGAGCAGAAGTTTTTCCTGCATCTATTACCGACTCTACAATACCTTTCCACCTCATACCCTTGAAAATTGCAATGCAAAAGCTTGCAAGTGCACCCATTCCTGCAGCCTCTGTTGGTGTAAATATACCTCCCCATATGCCCCCAAGAACAACAAAAATAAGACCAACAATTGACATACCAGAAATAATTTGATTAGACGTGAGTGAAGTTGTATCGCCTATACTGTCAGGCTCTGGAGCAAGTTTTGGATCAATAACAGCCTTCGAAAAGTTGTAAAAAGCAAACATAAGAGATAAAATAATACCAGGAATTACGCCTGCCACAAAAAGTTTACCTATTGAGTCTTCGGTTATAATTCCCCAAACAATTAATAAAACACTCGGGGGTATTAACATCCCTAAACATGCACTTCCCGCTATAGAACCTACGGCAAGTTTTTGATCATAACCTGCTTTTTTCATTTCAGGCCAAGCAATCCTAGAAAAAGCTGCTGCTGACGCTATGGATGTTCCGGTTACAGCAGCAAATGCAGCATTACCAGTTACTGTTGCAACTCCTAATCTACCTGGGACACCTTTCAGACCTTTATTAATTAATGTATACAAATCTCCTGCAGCTCCACTTCGGGATAGGAAGTCTCCCATTAAAACAAACAAAGGAATTGTCATAAATATATGATCACGAATTAGTTCATAAGCTGCTCCACCTACTTGACTTGCAGCCATATACATATCTTCGAATATAAAATATGTCCCAATCATTGCTGTTGCTCCAAGAGCAAGGGCAATGTGAACGCCAGAAAATATTGCTAATAACATTCCAATGAGTGTCAAAATCATTAATGTGTCAAGATCTATACCCATTTTTTAGCCTTTATTAATTATTTTTTGATGAAAATGATTTGAAAATTAAAGATAAATAAATAAATACAACTATAATAGAAGAAAAAATTATTACTGTTCTTATAGGATAAACTGGGAATTCAATTGCTCCTATACCTTGATACTCTCCAATTTCCCATCCTTTTATCATATCTGTCCAACCCCCAACAGCTATACCTAAGAACAACATTATTCCTATTAAATAAGAAATTATATTTATTACTTTCTTGCCTCTACTTTTAAAAAAATCATAAATAAGCGTTGTTCTTAACATTGCTCCAGATGCGATAGCGAATGGTACTTGTAAAAAAACTATCGCAGGTACAGAATTTTGAACAATTTGATCTGCACCAAGAAAAATGCCTAAGTTTCGAAACGTTACTTCTGCAAAAATTGTAAGGGCAACAAGAATAAGCCATATAGCAGCAATTGATTGTAAAAACTCAGGTGTTTTTTTTAAGAAGTTAGTCAATTTAATCCTCACATTGTGTTTACTATTAATAATAGTATCACTCTTATCAAATCATATATAGTAATAATGAATATCAGCTATCATTATTTATTAAGTTGTAATTTACTTTTTTGTTTAATTTTTCACTTATATTTTTTATTTCTTTTCGAATTCTTTTACTAAAAATTTCTGCCACTGGACTTAATTCTTTACTTGCAGAAGTAATTATAACGTAATCTGTTGTGAGTGGAGGGTTCATTAAGGGTGATAATGTTCTAAAATCTCCTGATAAATCTAGATCACATAGAGCTGCAGGCAAAATAGCACACCAGTCGCTATTAGCAACTAATTCTAGTGTGCCGATCATACCATCCATTTCTAACATTTTATAAATATCAATATTATGTGTTGCAAAATATTGGTTTTGAGCAATTCTTCGAGAATTATCTGGGCCCGGTAATATTATTTTAATATTTTTAATTACTGAAAGATTTACAGGTTCCAAATGTTTGAATTCTGATTTTTTACTTGTTACTAATAAATTTATATCACTTGACACAAATTCAACATTCAATCCCGTTGGATTTTTTACAGATGGAACAATTGCAAACTCTAGTTTGTTTGATCGAACCATTTCTTCTAAAACTCCTGAATAAGCTTCAGTAATTTTAATATCAACTTTTGGATGTTCTTTAAGAAATTGCGATAATGTTATAGGTAATGCTGATCTTGTGAATGTAGGCATTAAACCACAATTAAATGTTCCAGTTAATTCTTTTTCTTCGGCCCTAACATCAATAAGTGCCTTTTCCATTAATTTCAAAATATCCAGAGAGTATTTATAAAAACTTTTACCACTTTCGGTTAATATCATTTTGCCAGGTATTCTGTTAATAAGTTTTTTACCAATGCTTAATTCTAAGTTTTGAACTAGCATTGACATGCCTGATTGAGTTGCATTCAATCTTTGTGCAGCTACACTAAAAGATTTTTCTTCAACAACAGCAACAAATGCTTTCAATTGTTTGATGGAAACAGTCATAAGAACCTAATATCAGTTAATTTGATATATTTCATATAAATAAATAATTACTTATAATACATAAAATCATGTTAAAAAAAATAAATTATTTGATATTGAGCAATTTAATGAATGATCCAAATAAAAAATTTGTAAATAAAGACGCTGTAGATAAATCAAGTCTAAAAAAATCTCTTTCAATGTTTTCTACTGGAATAACAGTTGTGACAACAGTTGACAAAAATAAAGATCCTATTGGAATGACTGTAAACAGTTTTGCTTCTGTTTCTCTATGTCCGGCTTTAGTGCTGTGGAGCATTGACAAGACACAACCAAGCTACGACACTTTTTTAAAGTCAGATGGTTATGCAGTGAACATACTCACAAAAAACCAAGAAAACTTTTGTTCTTTATTTTCGTCTCCTGTTGAGGATAAATTCAAAAATTTAGAGTGGGAACTAAGCGATGATGGGCATCCAATTATTAAAAATACTCTAGCTTGGTTTAATTGTGTTAAATGGAAAGATTATGATGGTGGTGACCATCAAATTTTAGTTGGTGAAGTTAAATCATATAATTATATTGAAGATGAACCATTGCTTTACTGGAATGGTAAGATTACTTAATTGATATATTTCAAATATTTTATATTATTTAAAACAAACAAATTAAAAGGAAACAAGAGGAATTAATGGCTAAGTGGATAAAAGAAGGCAAGTCAGAAAATGAAATTATAGAAGCTGACGCAAAAGTAAGAAATACAGTAGAGTCAATTTTAGCAGACGTAAGCTCAAGAGGTGATATGGCAGTAAGAGAATTGTCAAAAAAATTTGATAATTACTCTCCCGATAATTTTATTCTTAGTAAAGAAGAAATTGAAACTGCAATCAGCAAAGTATCGAAAAGAGATATTGAGGATATTAAATTCGCTCAAACTCAAGTTAGAAATTTTGCAAAAAAACAATTGGAATGTATAAAAGATTTAGAAGTGGAAACATTGCCAGGAGTAATTTTAGGTCATAAAAACATACCGATGAACAGGGTTGGCTGTTATGTGCCAGGTGGTAAATATCCTATGGTTGCATCTGCACATATGTCAGTATTAACAGCTAAAGTAGCAGGCGTAAAAGAAATCATAGCTTCTGCCCCTCCTCAAGGAGGTAAACCGCATCCTGCGATAGTTGCAGCTATGCATATGGGTGGAGCAGATAAAATTCTATGTCTTGGTGGAATACAAGCAGTGGCAGCTATGGCGATAGGTACTGAAACAATAAATGGCGTTGATATGTTAGTTGGACCAGGCAATATGTTTGTTGCAGAAGCTAAACGACAATTATTTGGAAGAGTTGGTATTGATTTGTTTGCGGGGCCAACTGAAACACTTATAATAGCAGATAAAACTTCTGATCCAGAAATTTGTGCAATTGATCTCTTAGGACAAGCTGAACATGGGCCTACTAGTCCCGCAATATTATTGACAGACTCAAATAAGCTTGCTGAAGATACAATTAATGAAGTTGAAAGACAGTTAAATATTTTACCAACTGCTGAAATTGCAAAAGAATCATGGAAAGAATATGGACAAGTTATCGTTTGTGATAATATTGAAGAAATGGTTCAAGTTGCTGATGATTTAGCTTTTGAGCATGTCCAAGTAATGACAGAAGATCCTGATTATTTCCATAAAAATATGACTAATTATGGTGCTTTATTTTTGGGGCAGAGAACAAATGTAGCTTTTGGTGATAAAGTAATAGGAACAAATCATACTTTACCAACTAAAACAGCAGCAAGATATACTGGTGGTCTTTGGGTAGGTAAATTTTTAAAAACTTGTACATATCAAAAAGTTTTAACTGATGAAGCATCAGCTCTTGTTGGTGAATATTGTTCTAGATTATGCGCGTTAGAAGGTTTTTCTGGTCATGGCGAACAGGCTAATGTTAGAGTAAGAAGATATGGGGGCAGAAATATTCAACCATATGCAGCAGCTGAATAGGAGTTTATATGAATTATCCTCAAACACCGAGTTTTAGGCTTGATGGTAAAAGAGCCTTAATTACTGGAGCTGGTCGGGGAATCGGAGTGGGCGCTTCTATTGCCTTGGCAGAAGCTGGAGCAGATGTTACTATGGTTTCAAGAACTGAAACTGAATTACAAGAATTAACAAAACATGTTAATAACCAAGGTTATAAATCTTCCTATGAAGTATTAGATGTAAGCATGGAAGACGAAGTATCAAATTTTATAAATAATAGTGCTCCATTTGACATTCTCATTAATAACGCTGGCACTAACAGGCCTGCAAAATTAATTGATACCAAAATTGAAGATTTCGTTTACGTCATGTCTTTAAATGTTAGATCAGTAATTAACCTTACAAGATTAGTGGTAAAAAAAATGTTAGATAGTAATATTAAAGGTTCTATAATTAACGTTTCTTCTCAGATGGGACACGTAGGCGGTCCTAGCAGAACTACATATTGCACAAGTAAGTTTGCTATTGAGGGATTTACGAAGTCTCTAGCAATTGAATTAGGTCCAGAGGGAATAAGGGTGAATACTATTTGTCCAACCTTCATAAAAACTCCAATGACAGAACCTTTCTTAAAAGATGATGATTTTAAAAAAGCAACAATTGGAATGATACCATTAGGAAGACTTGGAGAAGTGAAAGATCTAATGGGTCCATTTGTTTTTCTGGCATCTGATGCATCATCATTAATGACAGGTTCAAGTGTTTTAGTAGATGGTGGTTGGACAGCAAGATAATTTTTTTTGAAAGTATTTAAATGAAAGCTGTAACACTTGGAAGTGACGGAGTTGAAATTAAAGAATTAGCAGAACCCAAACCTTCTCAAAATCAAGTTTTAGTTAAAGTGAAATCATGCGGGTTAAATAGATCAGACTTGCTAGAAACACAGGGACAATCCTTTGGTCACACGGGTGGAGATACCAAAATAATCGGAGGTGAGTTTGCTGGAGAAGTT
>QBYJ01000056.1 GCA_003282885.1 SAR116 cluster bacterium AG-325-F22 | reverse complement strand
TTTTAGAGGAAAGCCTGGATATAATTAATTGGGCATTAAATATAAATGATCCCCAAAAATGGTTGGCTAAAGGTCAGCTTTCACAAAATCAAATAAATCAACTTTTAGAAAATCTTGAAAATGAATTTAAACCAAGCTTGGATAAATATAAATACCCAAATAGATTTGAAAGTCTAGATAAATATTTTCACAGAGACCAAAATTTAAGCTTTCTTCGGTATTTAGACGATTTGTTAAAAAAAAATAAGGCTTTAAATTGTTCTCACTTAAGTTTAGTAGATTATGCTATATTTCCATTTATAAGACAATTTAGAAATGTTGATAGTGAATGGTTTGACTCATTAAATTTTAATTTTTTAAAGAAATGGTTGTTTGAATTAATTGATAGTAATGATTTTTTATCTATAATGATTAAATACGAGAAATGGGAACCTACTACCCCCCCTATTTATACAAAATTTTTATAAAAATAAACTTTGGAGAAGTTTTATGTCAGAAGCGTTTATATGTGAAGGAACGAGAACCCCTATTGGAAAATTTGGTGGAAGTTTGTCTTCTGTAAGAACGGACGACCTAGCTTCGTTACCATTAATCTCATTGAAAGAAAAGTTAAGCAAAACTGATTGGGAAAATTTAGAAGAAGTTTTTTATGGAAATGCCAATCAAGCTGGAGAAGATAACAGAAATATTGCAAGGATGGCGCTTCTTCTTGCAGGATTCCCTCATTCTGTTCCAGGTATTACCTTGAACAGATTATGCGCCTCTGGAATGGAAGCAATTTCCAGCGCATCTAGAATGATAAAATCAAATGAGGCTGATATGACAATTGCAGGAGGAGCAGAAAGCATGAGTAGAGCCCCTTTTGTTATGCCTAAGGCTAATTCAGCGTTTTCACGAAACGCTGAAATTTATGATACTACAATTGGATGGAGATTTGTAAATCCGAAGATGAAGGAAAACTTTGGTATAGATTCGATGCCTGAAACTGCTGAAAATGTTGCAGAAAAATATCAAATTAGTAGAGAGGACCAAGACAAAATGGCCTTATCTAGTCAACAAAAGGCCGCTAATTCAATTTCCAGCGGCCGATTAGCTAAAGAAATAACTTCTGTTAAGATTCCTCAAAGAAAAGGTGAACCTATAATTTTTGATAATGATGAACACCCTAGAGGTACGTCACTTGAAAAGCTATCATCACTACCGTCACCGTTTCGCCAAAATGGAAGCGTTACGGCAGGGAATGCAAGTGGAGTTAATGACGGCGCAGCCGCAATTATAATTGCCAGTGAAGCTGGTGTAAAACGAAACTATTTAACACCTAAAGCAAGAATAATTTCAGCAGCAAGTGCTGGAGTTGAGCCAGCATATATGGGTATTGGGCCTGTTCCAGCCTCTATAAAAGCGCTTAAAATTGCTAGTCTAAATATAGAGGATATGGATGTAATTGAAATTAATGAAGCGTTTGCTGCTCAAGGTTTGGCGAGTTTACGATCTCTAGGTATTCAAGACAATGATGAAAGGGTTAATCCGAACGGAGGAGCGATTGCACTTGGTCATCCTTTAGGTATGTCAGGAACAAGATTAGTTCTAACAGCTACGCAAGAGTTAATAGAAAAAAGAAAAAAATATGCTTTATGTACTATGTGTGTTGGAGTTGGTCAGGGTAGTGCCGTTATAATTGAAAGAGTTTAAAAAGCTTTTCATTAATACTGATATGCCTGTCTATCTATAGAAACAGAACTGATATAAATAAAAACTTTTTTGTTTTCAGCTATATTCATTTTATTTAAATTATAAGTTGTAATTCTAGCACCAAGTATTTGTGATGTCTTTTTAATTTTACTCTTCGTTAATTTAATTACTAACTCAGAAAAAGCAGTATCTTTTTCAGTATATATCCTTGTTATTATTCCCTCCAATTCATTTTCTGTAATATGTGTATTAATTTTTACAGGAGAAACGATAATATCTCTCGACCTTATTCTTACCCTTACAATATTATCCATTAGTCCTGGTCTTCCTGGTACAATCAACGTTTGTCCATTTACATCTAGTTTAGTCATGTTCATTAATTGATCAGTTTTTATTAAAATCCCTTCCAAAACAGAACTTGATTCAAATTTTCCAATTAATCTTTGAAACGAATTACTATTCAAAATTTTTGACACGCTACCAGAAATAATTTTTTTTCCATTTTTTATTAAAATGATTTCATCTGCAATTTGAGAGATTTCTTCAATAGAATGCGAAACATATAAAATTGGAATTTTAAATTGTTTATTAATCATTTTCAAAAAATTTAATAATCTAGCCTTAGTTTTAATATCTAAATCAGACATAGGCTCATCTAAGAGCAAATAATCTGATTGTTTTAATATAGTCCTTGCCAAAGCTACCCTAAGCTTTTCTCCACCAGATAAATTTTGAGGATACCTATTCAACAGAGAACCTAATTCAAGATAATTAATTAATTCTTCTTTGGATAATAAGGTTTGATTTAAAGACTTATTTCTTTTAATTGGATAATCAAGATTTTGACTCACACTCATATGTTCAAATAATATAGGGTTTTGGAACATTGTCCCAAAAGGTCTTTTGTGTGGTGGAAATTCTTTTGTATTTTCTATACTTCTATCATTTAATACTATTTTGGCTTCTAAATGATTTATAAATCCTGATAAGGCTGATATTATAGTACTTTTACCTGATCCATTGGATCCATATAAAACTGTAATTCCACTGGTATTGAATTCATGTTCAAAGTCTAAAAAAAAATCTCCAACATATCCTGTTATTTTGACAAATAAATTAGTCATTATTTAACTCTCACGATCGATCTTTTATTTGAATAAAATAAAGTTAATAAAATTATAAATGATAAAATTAACATGCCTCCTGCAAGAAAATGAGCTTTTTCAAAAGATAGTTGTTCAACATGATCATAGATGGAAATTGCTATAACTTTTGTTTTTCCATGGATTCCCCCCCCCACCATTAAAACAATTCCAAACTCTCCCATTGTATGAGCAAATGAAATAATAAAGGAAGTTAAGAAACCTTTTTTAGATAACGGTACTATAACATTAATAAACGTGTCAAATTTACTTGCTCCCAAGCTTTCTGAAGTTTTAAGAGTATCATTACCTATTTTTTCTAATGCCGATTGAAGGGGTTGAACCCAGAAAGGAAGGGAATAAATAATTGATGCTAAAACAAGTCCATAAAATGAAAAAATAAGCTGTTCGCCTGTTAGTAAGATAAAAAATTTACCTAAGGCTGTGTCTGGGCTAAAAAAAACTATTAGATAAAAACCAATTACGGTTGGTGGTAAAACTAATGGTAAAGTAACAATTGACTCTAAAAATGGTTTAGCTCTTTTGGATTTAAACGCTAAAAAATAAGACAAAGGTGTTCCAATCAAAGCTAAGAAAAAACAGGTTGTAAGAGCTAGTTTTAGAGTAATAAAAACTGCATTAAAATCTGAACTTGAAAAATTAAAAGTATCCATTTTTATAACCAATTGTATTTGATAAAAATTTTAAATAATATGTTATTTAAGTTATAGATAGGAGCTTCAAATGTCATTTATTAAAACTGATGATAAAGTTAAATTATATTATGAAACAGTGGGCAAAGGTGAGCCTATTATATTTGTTCACGAATTTGCAGGTGATTACAGAAGTTGGGAACCACAGGTTAATTATTTTTCCAGATATAATAAATGTGTTACTTATTGTGCAAGAGGCTATCATCCTTCAGAAATTCCCCAAAATGAAGCACAATACAGCCAAGAAAGAGCTTGGCGCGATATAATAAGTGTGATGGATAACTTAAATATAAAAAAAGCGAATATTGTAGGTCTATCTATGGGTGGTTTTGCAACTCTCCATTTAGGTATGAACGCTCCTGATAGAGTGTCAAGTTTAGTAATAGCAGGTTGCGGATATGGAGCAATTCCAATTGAAAAAACTTCATTTAATAAAGAGGCTGATTTTTCTAATGTTTCTCTTGATACTGCCCAAAATATATTAAATAAGGGTATGGCAAAAGTAGGATCAGAGTATGCTTTAGGTCCTTCCAGAGTTCAATTTCAAAATAAAGATCCAAAAGGTTGGCAGTTATTTAATGATCAGTTAATAAAACATGATGCAATCGGTTCTGCTAACACTCTGTTAGGTGTGCAAAACAAAAGACCCAATTTGTACGCATTAGAGAAAGAAATAAGTGATATAGAAGTTCCAACGTTTATAATAAACGGTGATGAAGATGATATGTGTCTTGAAGTAGGTTTGTTTCTAAAGAGAACGATCAAAACTTCTGGTTTGTTGATTGTTCCCAAAACAGGCCATACAATCAATTTAGAAGAACCAGCTTTATTTAATAGCCAATTATTAAAGTTTTATTCTTCAATTAAAGCATCCACGTGGGGCAAAAGGGACAAAAGAGCAGAAATAATAAAATTTTAATCTCTAAAATTCTCGTATTGCAATGGATGTTTAATGTTTAAATCTTTAATTAGTTTTATTGCCGCTTGAAGATCGTCTCTCTTTTTACCTGAAACTCTTACCTCATCACCTTGTATAGATGTTTGAGTTTTACTTTTTGAAGATTTAATAACTTTAACAATTTTTTGAGCAATTTCTCTGTCAACACCTTGTTTAATTAATACAACTTGCCTGATTGAATTTCCAGATGCAGCTTCTGGTTTTTCAAACTCTAATGCTCCTGCATCAACTTTTTTTCTGGTTAAGTGAGTAATGATTAGCTCTTCAACCTGTTTTCTTTTTAAATCGTCGTCTGCTTTAATTATAATTTTATCGTCTTGTTGTTCAACTTCACAGACGCTCCCTTTAAAATCATATCTAGTATTTATCTCTTTTTTGACACCTTCAAGCGCATTTTGAACTGAAGGCATATCTATTTTACTTACTATATCAAAACTAGGCATAATCTATTTCCTCTAATAAAGTTTTATTACAGTATAATATTTAATTCATATTTCTCAAACAGTCTAAATAACAGTTGATAGATATTAAGTTAAATTATAACTTATATATATTTGAACTTAAGATTTGAAAATTGAATGGATATTATATTTAAATTGTTACTTCTTGTACCTGTTATAATAAGTTCATATTTTTTATTTATAAATATAGGAATTTTGTCAATTTTTCCGATTTGGCTTTTGTGCGGCTTAATTGACGTTTCAAGACATAAAACAATGAATTTGAAATTAATTAAGGAGTATTTTTTAGGTAAAGGCTTTTTAACGTTTACCTTATCTCCCTTAAACCTTTTTGCTGATTTATTATCATTCAGAAATCTTCATACCTTTAAGATAGAGGATCTTCCAACAGGACACCAAGATGAAATTAATGCTGTTGTTTCTTTATTTGATAAGAATTCTAAAGAAATAACTGACAGATTTAAGGAAAATATTGATGATAATAGAACAATGTTATTTTACAAATGGTATGGCTATAGACTAGATGAGTCCATAGACGAGTTTAATAATAATTTTAAATATATAAAAACGATTGGAGTTTCTTTATTTAGGCAAAAGACCTCTACCTCAAGACATTTTGGCCCTTTGAGAATTACTTATCGTATTTTGTATAATTTTAATAAAGTAAAAAAAGAAGGCTCTTACATAGAAGCTGACGGTAGAATAAACAAATGGAAATATGAACCATTATTTATTTTTGATGATACTCTTATTCATCAAAGTTTTAACGAAGAAGAAAGTTTGAGATATTGCGCATTCATTGATATTATAAGACCCTCACACTTTGATAATATTATGAAATCAATTTTAACTGGGGTGGGTTTTTTATTAAAAAAAACAAGAAGTATTTTTTATAAAAACTGGAAAATGATTTAAAGAATTTTTGAATTACGCATTAGGCATTAAAATTTGTCGAACCACCTCTCCCTTTGATAACTTATCAAAACCTTCATTTAAGTCATCAAATGTTATTTTCCCATCAATTAATTTATCTACTGGCAGACGTCCTTGTTGAAATAAATTCAAGAATCTAGGGACATCTCTAACTGGAACACACGAACCCATGTAACTTCCTAATATTGACTTTTCTTGAGCAACTAGATCACTGTGGTTAAAACTAAATTGAGTGTTTATTGGAGATAAACCTGCTGTAATAACTGATCCTCCATATCTAATAATTTGATATGCTGTGTTCATAGCCGGAATAACCCCTGCTAAATCAATTGCATAGTCAACACCTCCATTTGTTAATGTTCTAATCTCTTCAATAGTGTCATTGTTTCTGCTATCAAAGCAGTGTGTTGCGCCAAGCTCTTCTGCTCTGCTAAATTTTGACGGGTCAATATCTATTGCAATAATAGTTTCTGCTCCCCCAAGTTTTGCACCTATTATACCATTAAGTCCAACACCTCCTAAACCAATTATAGCTAAAGAATCTCCTGGTCTAATTCTAGCCGTGTTTATTACTGCGCCCACCCCAGTCATAACAGCACAGCCAAAAAGAGCCGCATCTTGAATATCAACTGATTTATCTATTACAACTACAGATCCTCTATCGACAACGTTATATTGAGACATACATGAAATACCTGTATGGTGATTAAGTTTGTTTCCATCCAAGTCTGAAAGCCTGCTTCCACCTGACATTAATTCACCTTTTCCTTTAGTAGCTGCTGCAAGCTCACAAACTTGAGGTCTACCCTCAAGACATCTTCTGCACCTTCCACATGATGGAGAAAATTGAAAGGCAACGTGATCTCCAACCTTTACATCTTTAACTGCACTTCCTAATTCAACAACCTCTCCCGAGCCTTCATGGCCAATCACTAGAGGTAA
>QBYJ01000055.1 GCA_003282885.1 SAR116 cluster bacterium AG-325-F22 | reverse complement strand
CAATAGAGTAAGAGTGATTGTATTAAATGGCGCAGGCGGAAAGTCATTTGTTTCAGGTGCTGATATTTCTAAATTTGAGAAAGAGCGAAGTTCTAAAGAGGCCGTTTTAAGCTACAATAAAAGAACACATAAAGTGTATGAGAAACTTGAAACGTTTCCGAAGCCAACTATTGCTATGATAAATGGATATTGTATAGGGGGTGGTCTCAATTTAGCAGTATGTTGTGATATAAGGATATGTTCTGAAAAATCAAAATTTGCAATGCCAGCTGCAAAATTATCCTTAGGTTACCCTTTTTCTTCAATAAAAAGATTATTTGATGTCATGGGACCAGGAATGGCAAAACATTTTATGTTTACTGCAGATAAAATTTCTGCGGAAGAGGCATTATCGTGTGGATTAGTTCAAAAATTAATAAGTGAAAATGACATAGAAACTTTTGTAAAAGATTATGCTTTAACTATATCTAAAAATGCACCTTTAACAATAAAAGCTATGAAACAAATTGGTGTAGAAATTTTAAAAAATCCAGATGAAAGAGACCTTTTAATATGTGAAAAACTTGCGTCTGCATGTTTTGACAGTGAAGATTACAAAGAAGGAAGGAAGGCATTTATGGAAAAAAGGGAAGCCAACTTTAAAGGTGTTTAATTTTTATTAAAAATTTCACAATGGATTATAATATTTTATGGCATTATCATGAAATAAACATTTAATTTTATCATCACTCATTTCGGAAGTTATTTCCTTAAAACCATAATATATGTCGTCAAAGCTTGCTAGAATCCCATCTACTGGAAAATTAGATGCAAACATACATCTTTGATATCCAAAAATATTAATAGTGTCTAAAATAATACTTTTATTGATTTTGACTGTCCACTGTTTACCAGGAACACAAATGCCAGATATTTTGATTGCAGTATTAGGTTGTTCAGCAAAATTCTCTAAGTTAGCTTTCCAATTACCTATGCCTTCCTTCGATCTATCAGCAGGAAGACCAGTGTGGTTCAAAATAATAATTGTATCTGGAAAATCTTTTGCTAATTTTGCAGCCTCATCTAAATGCCACCAAGGTGTTTGAAGATCAAAATGAAGTTTGTATTTTTTAAGCAAAGAATATCCTTTTCTAAAAAATGGATCATTAAGAGTTCCTTTTGAATTTAATATTTTAATATTTGGAGATAGTGAAGACTTTGGCTTATGCCTTATGCTTCTAATCAAAGGGAATTGTGCATGACCTTTTAAAACTAATTCAATATCCTCTCTATCAAACCAAGCTTGTCCCACTAAAGCATTTGGAAAGCCTGAAATATCGAATAATTCTTGAAGCCATTTTGTTTCTCCCACAGGATCTTTAGGGTCCCACTCAGTTTCCATATGAATAGTTTTAACTATGTTATGATTTTTACTTACTTTTTTATAGTCAGCTAACATAAAGTTTTTACAAATTGAGCTGTAATCACCATATCTAAAAGGTATTTGGTTATTTTTATTTAACCAAGGATTTTTTTTAAGGGTTAAGTCCCAAAAATGGTGATGAGCGTCAATAATAGGTAAATTTTTCAATTTATTATTTCTTTAAAATTTATCATCTTTGTTAAATAATTTTATAATAGATGTCCCGTCTAAATTTTCCTTCGATTTTTCAGATAATATTGTAAATAATTGTTTAGTTAGATTTGACATTGGAAGAGGTATGTTTTTTTTATCTCCAAGTTCCGAAACCATAGTTAAATCTTTTAGAATTTGAGATGTATAACCCTTTGGATTAAAATCTCTATTTATCATTCTTGGAAATAAATGTTTTAACAAATTTGAACCTGCATGACCCTCACGTAATGCATCTGGAATTTTTCTTGCATCAATCCCCCAAGCCTCAGCAAATGACAATGCCTCTGCTAAAATTATGTAATTATTGAGGACTAAGATTTGATTTATCATTTTTACAATTTGCCCGGACCCAGTTGGCCCAAAGTAAGTAAAATTAGAAGAAATATTATTTAAGATAGGTGATACTTTTTTAACAATCTTTTTTTCTCCTCCGATCATTAAAGCTAAGCTACCATCTAGAGCTTTGTCTGGTCCTCCAGACATAGGAGCATCAATCCATGATGCACCTTTTTCAGTACTTAATTTATTTGAAAAGTTTACTGTTTCATTGGCTAAGGTAGTAGATAAGTCCACTATAATAGTGGTTTTAGAAGCATTTTTATTTATTCCACTTTCCTTAAAAACCACATCCTCAACACTTTCTGTTTTATCTACACATATAAATATTATCTCACAATCTTGAGATAATTTAGCTGGACTTGTCGACAACGAAATTCTTTTTTTATTCATCAAATTTTTTAGGTTGTTTTTATTTTTATCGAAAATATTAACAGTATATTCTTTTTCTATTAAACGCTTTACAAGGGAGGTTCCCATTAATCCTATGCCAACAAAGCCCAATGGTTTTAAATGATTGCTCATGTATTTCTCTTGTAAATAAAATTATATGTTAATCGTCAATAATAAAATTTATATGTAAACACAACTAAATAAAAAGTATAATTCATAATTTAACAATTGCTTTTTTATTCAGACATAAAATAACTTTAGGAATTAACACGTTATGATTAATAACGTTAAAAATGGAATTTTATTAATAATACTCGCTACTTTATTTTTTGCTACAATGGACGGAGTATCAAGATATTTAGCAGAAACATACAATGTTTTTGTTATTAATATGATTAGAAGCTGGGTTTTAGCAATACTTGTTATTTCAATCAGTTTAAGAAAAAAAAATGGCCTTAAAAAAGTTATAACTACTAAACAGCCATATATACAATTCATAAGAGGAATATTACTAATTTTGGCCATACTAATTGGAGTTTACTCCTTCACGACATTAGGTCTGGTTCAAACTCATTCAATATTATCCTCCTTTCCTTTAATAGTTGTTGCGTTTTCTGGGCCAATATTGAAAGAAAAAATAGGGATTCAAAGATGGATCGCAGTTTTATTCGGTTTCATTGGTGTTTTAATTATTTTAAACCCTGCAGATTTTATAATAAGTTTCGATGCTTTACTTCCTGTGGCGGGAGCTTTTGTATTAGGTTTTTACACTATTTTAACCAGAAAAGTTTCTGAAACAGATACTTCTGAAACAAGTTTTTTTTGGGTTGCTATGGTAGGTTTTATAGTAATGTCGATTATAGGACCATTTTTTTGGGAGCCAATATTTTTTAAAGATTGGACCTTGATGGCTTTATTATGTGTACTTAGTACTGCTGGTCACTTTTTATTAATAAAAGCTTATGAAAATGCAGAAGCAAGTTTTTTGCAACCATTTACATATTTTCAATTATTTTTTGCATCTATCATAGGAATATATATTTTTGATGATAAAGTTACTTTGTCAATTTTTCTTGGTGGAAGTATAGTTGTTGCTAGCGGTATTTTTGCTGCTTGGAGAAACTATGTAAAGAGCAAAAAATAGAATATTAATTTGTTTAAATTATTTTTTTGGAGATTTTATGATTAAAACAATTCTTATTACAGGTGCTAACAGAGGAATAGGTTTAGCTCTAACAAAATTAGCACTTACAAAAAAATTAAGAGTTGAGGCATGTTGCCGAGATTTAGAAAATGCCATTGAATTAAAAAAACTTTTTGATGAATATCCAGATTTAAATATTATTAAAATGGATGTTACAAGTTCAAAAAGTATTTTAAAAGCTGCTAAAGAGTTTAAAAATCCTATTGATATACTTGTTTGTAATGCAGGTATTAATAATGGAAAGGGTGATATTTTTAGTAAAGAGCATAATGAAAAAAATCTTTTAGACGTCATGATGGTAAATGTTGCAGGCCCTTTTTTAACTATTAGAAATCTTTATGATAATTTAAACCAAACAGATGGATCCAAAGTAGCTATAATTTCCTCACTGATGGGTAGCCAAACTCATATGTCATCTAATGCGGTAATTTATAGAGCCTCTAAAGCTGCGGCTAATAACATAATGAGAACTATGTCTAATCAATTTATTAATAAAAACATTGTTGTATCATCTTATCATCCAGGTTGGGTCAGAACAGACATGGGAGGAAAGTTAGCTGATATATCGCCAGAAGAAAGTGCGAAAGGTTTATTACATCATTTTTTAAAGTTAAAAAAAGAAGACACAGGAAAATTTTTTAATTATGACGGTAGTATTTTACCTTTGTAGTTGCAGCGTTATATTAAATTAATTTAAGAAAATTTACATATGAAAACATATAGATTTTTAAAAATAACTTCATCTGAAGACTTAAATATTTCTTATAAAATAAGGAAAAAAGTTTTTTGTGAGGAGCAAAAAATTTCTGAAGAAATTGAATTTGATAATTTAGATCATTTATGTGAACATTTTTTAATTAGTAAAGATAAAATTTTTATAGCTACGGCTAGGGTTCGCCCAAAAAATGAAAATACTTTTAAGATAGAAAGGGTGGCAGTTTTACCTGAATGTAGAAGATTGAAAGTAGGATCTTTGCTGATTAATAACATAATAGAGACCTATTTAATTAATAAAAAAAACAACTCAATAATTTTACATAGTCAGGTTGATGTGGAATCATTTTATAAAACCCTTAACTTTGTTTCCTATGGAAGTGAATTTTATGAAGATGGCATTCCACATATTGCAATGAAGTACAAATATGAAAAATTTAGTAAAAGTCAAATTAAATGAAAAACAATATCAGATTAGCAGTTGTTGGAACTGGTTACTTTAGTAAATTTCACTATGATGCCTGGAAAAGATTAAATGTTAATTTAGTAGGAATATGTTCATTGAATGAAGATGAAGCTAATGAATATTCTAAAGAGTTCTCAAATTGTGAAGTTTTTTTAGATTTTGAAACTATGATAAAAAGTACAAAGCCTGATCTTGTTGATATAATTGTTCCACCTTTAAATCATCTCAAGTTTATAAAAATTGCAGCAAAAAATAAAGTTAATATTATTTGTCAAAAGCCTTTTACTAATTCTATTAAAGAAGCCAAAGAAGCAGTTTATTTTACAAAAAGAAATAAAGTGAAAATAGCAGTCCATGAAAATTTTAGGTTTCAGCCATGGTATATAAAGATTGATAATATTCTAAAAACTTCTCTGCTAGGTGATTTATATCAAGTAAGTTTTAGGATGCGTCCTGGTGATGGGCAAGGTAAAAAAGCTTATTTGAAAAGGCAACCTTATTTTCAAAAAATGGAGCGATTTTTAATTCACGAAACTGCTATACACTTCATAGATGTTTTTAGATTTTTATTTGGTGATATAAAGAGTGTTTTTGCTAATTTATCTAAACTAAACACTAATATAAGTGGAGAAGATGCTGGAATTATTTTCTTTGAATTTAAAAATGGAATAAGAGGTGTATTCGATGGGAATAGATTGTCTGATCATATTGCTATAGATCGAAGGCTGACGATCGGAGAAATGCTCATTGAAGGATCTTTGGGTTCTCTAAGATTAAATGGAGATGGAGAAATTTTTAAAAGAAAATTTGCTGATAATATAGAAAAAAAAATTAGTTATAAATGGATTAAAAAAGGGTTTGCTGGAGATAGTGTTTTTAGATGTCAAAAACATTTACTTAATCATTTTTTAAAAGGCGAGATTTTAATTAATAGTGCTGAAGAATATTTAGAAAATCTCAAAGTTGAAAATTATATATATAAGTCTAATTTGAAGAAAAAATTACTAGAATTACAGTAATTAGACATGGTGCCGGCTGGGGGACTCGAACTCCCGACCTGATGATTACAAATCAACTGCTCTACCAACTGAGCTAAGCCGGCACTGAACAATTAAATAATAGATATTTATTTTATAGACAAGAACTTATTTAATTTTTTGTTACATTTTTTTGTAACTGAAACATAGATATTGAAGCAGCATTTGAAACATTTAATGACCCGCTATCTGGATTAATTGGTATTTCTATGAGTTGATCTACTTTTTCTCTGGTTAATCTTCTTAGGCCTTTGCCCTCTGAACCAACAATAACAGCAACATTCCCATCTTCTTTTTCAAGATCAAAAATATTTCCATGTCCTCCGTGAGCTAGACCGTAAACGCGAAAATCTGATTCTTGCAAGTTTTTTATTGCTCTTGACATATTTGATAATTCTATAATTTGGAGCTTTTCAATTGCCCCTGAAGAAGCTTTGGTCATACTCGAAGATTCAAAAGGGCTATTTGTTTGAGACAAGGCTAACGCATCCATCTTAAAAGCATAAGCAGATCTAATTATGGCACCAACGTTCTGTGGATCTGTAACTTGATCTAAGATTATAATTCTTAAAGGTAATTTGTGTGAATTTTGTTTTTCTGATAAAAACTCATCCAATGATTTCCTTTTTAAGGGCTCGACAATTAATATTACATTTTGGTGAGGTTTGAAATTGTTGATTTTGTCCAATTGTTCTTTTGTTTTAATTTTTACCTCAATTTGTAGTCCTAGATCTTCGAGATTTTTTTTCCATATTTTAGAATGATCTTGTGTTGAGAAAAGATAAAATATTTTTCTTTTCTTATTTTGTAAAGCTGAAATTGCAGAGTGTTTTCCAGATAAAATAATTTGATTAGATTTTAGGTTAATCATATTGGTAACATTTTCTTCTGTGCTCTCATTAGAAAAATTTTTTTAAAAGTTGATTTTTTTCATTTTTTTTTGATCTTTTATAATTTTGTTTCATTTAATAAATCTTGAGTAAGTTATTTTTTTATTTACATTTAAATAAAGCTTTTCTATTTAGCAATGCTTGTGTATATAAATTTACCATAAATATAAATTTTATAAGGTGCTTTTTTAAAGTTAAATAAATTATACAAATTTTTTAGTAATGAGGTGGGGTGGCCGAGTGGTTAAAGGCAGCAGACTGTAAATCTGCCCGCGTAGCGT
>QBYJ01000054.1 GCA_003282885.1 SAR116 cluster bacterium AG-325-F22 | reverse complement strand
GGTCCGCATCCTAAAACTAATATCTTGTTAGGTAAAACCTTATCATAAATTTTCTGCAACATCTCTTTTCCACCACCATGCATACAATATTCTTGATATTGTTTTGGTGTATCGTAACCTGCAATCAAATCACCCATGATAGCAAATGCTGGATCTCTTCCTGCAAAGTAAGCAATTGCGTTCATATCACCATCTAAGATACCATTAGCAACTGCATCGATTGTTTCTCTATGAGGTACAACGGATTTTGTTGGCAATGGATCAATTTTTAATTCACCATTAGTAAGTTCTTCTAAGACCTTATTGTGCTTATTCAAGTATGTGTGAGCCCAGTCGCCAGCTTTAGAACTAATTTGAAATTTTAAAGTTTTTGCACTTACAGCACCTGAAAAAGATAATCCAGCTACTAATAAAGCGCTAATTAAGTATTTTTTCACTCTTTCCTCCTTTTGTGAAAATTAACTGAAACCGTCAGCTAAATAAAACATTAACCAAATTATGAAGGCAGCAAATCCAAATCCACCAATCCACGCCCATGGTCCATATGTTTCTACATGATCACTTCTTACTGGTTTAGCCACAATTCCCTCCTTGGTTCTTGACATAGTTAAATTATTGGTTCTAATAGTCAAGACTATAGTTAATTATTCTGTATAAATATCAAAATAAAAGTTTAATTGGGGGATTTAATGTCTGAAGCAGTCCAAAATAAAGAAAATGATTTGGATAATATGGAAAATTTCGAGGCTGGGAAAGATAGCTTTGCTTTCTTTGACCACTTTAGTAAATACTCTGGATTAGCTGTCGCACAATTGTACTTAATATGTGCTGCTGTAACTGGATATGAAGTAATATCTAGATATGTTTTCAATGCTCCAACTCAATGGGTTTTTGAGATAGTCATGGTATTAGCTGCCATTGCATGGATGTTATCTGCTGCATATGTAACACTTCACAAGCGACATATAGGTATTACAGTTTTTTATATTATGGCTTCTGATAAGGGGAAATGGTGGCTTGATTTTATTGCCTATGTAGTTGGTATAATAGCACTATGGTTATTAATTGATGATTCTGTAATACGAGCACTCGATTCAGTTATGATGATTGAAAGGGCTGGTAGCGCATGGAATTCGCCGCAACCCATGATTCTAAAATCAGTTCTTACTATAGGCGCAATGACTTATCTGATCCAATTAATGATAAATCTTTACCGTCACTTTTCATCTAAAATTGGGAAACAAATTGTTTTAATTATTAGTAGCATAATACTTTTAAGAATTATTAGTGTGATATTTGTTCATTTTGTCGGAGAAGAAAGCTTTTTTGGCTCTATTAATTCTATTTATGCCGCTGTAGGAACACATATTAATCCTCAAGACTACTTAAATATGCAAGAAATGAATATAGGAACAGCTAGTTTATTGATAGTTGCGCTCATGCTTATCTTAATGATGACAGGTATGCCACTTGGTGTAGTTACATTATTTGTTTCTGTGCTCAGTGCTCTTTGTTATTTTGGATATGGTGGATTATACTTAGTCTCTACCAACGCATTTGGATTGCTAGAAAAATATCCTTTAATTGCTGTTCCACTTTTTGTGTTAATGGCATCTATTTTAGAAAGAGCTGGAGTAGCTGAAGATTTATTTGACGCAATGTCAATTTTTGCTGGAAAGCTCCGTGGAGGAGTTGCTATCCAAACAATAGCAGTTGCTGTTGTATTAGCTGCAATGTCAGGTGTCATGGGCGGTGAAATTGTAATGCTTGGACTTGTAGCTTTACCTCAACTTTTAAGACTTGGATATGATCGAAAAATGTCTATAGGGCTAATATGCGCGTCAGGAGCATTAGCAACACTGATTCCGCCAAGTATTATTATGATCATATACGGTTTATCTGCGCAAGTTGCTATTGGTGACTTATTTATGGCTGGTGCAGTTCCAGGTTTAATGCTTGCCGGTCTTTATGCAATTTATGTCCTAGTAAGATGTAATTTGAATCATTCCATGGCACCTACAGCTGAAGAAGTTGCTAAAGCTCGAAAAGGTGACATGAAAATGTCAAAAGATAAATTGTACGCAGTTTTTCTAAGTATATTTTTAATTTTTTGTGTTATGGGATCGATATACGGCGGCATCGCGTCTGTAACAGAAGCTGCAGCTGTTGGCGTGTTGGGTGCTATTTTTGTAGCATGGTTCAGAAATGCTTATAGTTGGAATCTTTTACAAGTAGCTCTTGCTGGCACAATGTCGACTGTAGGAACAATTATTTGGTTAATTTTAGGTGCAGTTGCTTTTGTCGGTATTTACAACTTAATTGGTGGCGCTGACTTTATGAGATCTCTATTTTCTGGATTAGGCCTTCCAGCGATTGGGATTGTTTTTGTAATGATGGGTATTTTGGTGATACTCGGTACATTTATGGAATGGATAGCCATAGCGTTTATTACAGTTCCTGTTTTTGCTCCAGTTGTGGTTGGAATGGCTCCAGAGTTAGGTCTAGAACCTGAATGGGCTGCTGTTTGGTTTGGGGTGTTATTTGTGATGAATATTCAGATTTATTTCTTATCGCCTCCATTTGGTCCGGCATGTTTTTGGCTAAAATCAGTCGCACCACCTGATATAACTCTGCAAGAGATTTTTCTATCAGTGTTACCATTTATTGCTCTTCAAATAACTGGAATGCTTCTGGTCATGTTTATACCAGACATAGCTCTTTGGTTTCCAAAATGGTTGGGATCGTAGCTTAACTTTGTAACAAAGGATAAAGTTGCAACCAACCATCAAAGGTCATATTTGAGGATAGGTAAACAAGAAATATTAAACCTAGATAAGATAACCATTTAAATTTGGTTAATAATTTAACTATAGCCGTTGCAAATAGCGCCATTATTAATATGGCAAATGCTATACCTAAGATTAATAATGTTTTGTTGTCTCTTGCTATTGCAGTTATTGCAATAACATTATCAAGTGACATGGATACGTCAGCTATTATGATAGTTATAAGTGCAGCTTTTATTCCTTTACCTGAAACATCTTTTTGAAGTTTTTCTTTTTCCTCATTATTAGAGGAAAATTCTTTTATATCTCCATAAAATTTCCAACACACCCAAAAAAGCAACAATCCACCTAATAGAAGCAGTCCGGGTATACTTATGAGGTAAGATGCAACAAGAGCAAATAAAACTCTTAAAATGGCTGCCGCCATCAGCCCAATAAAAATTACTTTTTTTCGACTTTCTTCTGGAACTGCTGATGCAGCCATTCCAATTATAAGTGCATTATCACCAGACAAAACAATATCTGCAATTATTATTTGTGATACATCTAAGATCCATTCTAACAAAATAACACTCCTAACATATTTTGGTTAATTATCATTCTTTTTAAATTATTTCAATCAAGTGAATTTTTTAAAAGAATTTGCAATTATTATAATTTTGGCATTGATATCAAAATATATATGGCTAAAATTATTTTCTGGAAGGAAAGTTAATGACCAACAAATTTGATTATATTGTAGTGGGTGGAGGCTCTGCTGGCTGTGCAGTTGCAAACAGATTGTCAGAAAATGATACTAATAAAGTTTTACTGATTGAAGCGGGAAGATCTTCTCATCCAATCTCAAGGCTTCCAGCTAGTTTTGCTCTATTAATTGACAATCCACTCGCAAATTGGAGGTATAGATCCGAACCTGAAGAAAATACTGGAAACAGAGAAATCCCAATCCCTAGAGGAAAATTACTCGGCGGCTCCAGTTCTATTAATGGTTTAGTTTTTGTAAGAGGAAACAAATTAGATTATGATACATGGGCTCAAATGGGAAATACAGGTTGGTCATACGATGATGTACTTCCTTTCTTTAAGAAAATGGAAAATTATCAAGGTAACACCTCTGAATTACGAGGTGAAGAAGGGCCACTTAAAGTTTCTGAAGTAAGTGACAGAAATCCCATTTATGATGCTATCTTTAAATCTGGAGAAGTCAATAATATTCCTTTCAATAAAGACTATAATGGCGAAGATCAAGAAGGTTTGGGCTATACTCAGACTACAATTTACAAAGGTGAAAGGATGAGTGCAGAAGTTGCTTATCTAAGACCAATAAAGTCAAGAAAAAATCTTACAATTATAACCAACTCGTTGGTAACAAAATTACTCTTTGAGAAAAAAAAATGTATTGGGGTTGAGGTAAAAAATAAAAATAAATTATCAACATTTATGACGTCAAAAGAAGTTATTCTATCAGGTGGAGCAATTAATTCTCCTCAGATTTTGGAATTGTCTGGTATTGGAAATAGCTCGATACTTAAAAAAAATGGAATTGAGCCAATTCATCATTTAGTTGGGGTTGGAGAAAATCTCCGTGATCATATTGCTCCGCGGATAATTTATAGGGTTAAGAAGGAAGGAATTTCCTATAACGACAAAGCTGGTGGTATTAATCTAATAAAGCAAGTTTTTAAATATATGTTCAAAAGAGACGGTTTTTTAGCACTTCCGTCTGCACCAGTTGTTGGATTTTTTAAAACGAGAAAAGAATTAGCTTCACCAGATATTCAGGTACACTTTATACCCTATAGAGTAGTTTTAAAAGATGGTAAAAGATCATTAGGAAAGGAACCAGGTATAACTTGCACGATCAATCAAAACAGACCCGAAAGTAAAGGGAGCATCCACATTAAGTCTAACGATCCAAACGAATTCCCGAGTATAAAGTTTAACTTCATGTCTAATCAACTAGATAAAGACACACTCGTTGATGGAGTAAAGTTAATAAGAAAATTAATGCAATCAGCTCCAATGAAAGAATTTTGTGATTTAGAAATTCAGCCCGGGTTGGATTATTCAAGCGATGAAGATATTTTGAATTTCATTAGAGACAAAGCGGAAACAGTCTATCATCCTGTTGGAACCTGCAAAATGGGATTTGATAAAAACGCAGTTGTTGATAAAAATCTTAAAGTCCATGGAATACAAGGTCTCCGGATAGCAGATGCATCAATAATGCCCACTCTGATTTCAGGAAACACAAATGCTGCTTGCATGATGATAGGTGAAAGATGTGCAAATTTTATTCTTAACAACTAAAATTTATATAAATGATAAACTCAAAAAGTATTGAAAATTTTTGGACGAGAGGTGATATTTTTTCACGAGTACACCACGCAATGTCGGAAGCAGGTTTAATCAATAAAGAATTAAATATTGAAGATTTATTTCCTATTGACCAATATCACGCAAGGGGGATTGCTGCCACTGTTGACCTTGGTAAAAGAATGCCAATATCAAAAAATCAAAAAATTATAGATATTGGTTGTGGTCTTGGTGGACCAGCAAGATATTACGCTAAAGAATTTAAGTGCTTCATCACTGGAATAGACATAACACCAAGCTTCATTGAAATAGGTAATGAATTCAATAAACTTACATCTATGTCCGATAATATTCAGCTTTTAGTTGGAAGTGGAGAAATATTAGATTTTAAGAATGAAACTTTTGATGGTGCGTATTCACAACACGTAACAATGAATGTATCAGACAGAAAAAAATTCTTTTCTGAAGCTTTTAGAGTCATAAAAAAAGATAGTTTTTTTGCTTTTACTGAACACGGGTTAGGCCCTGAGGGTAATCCAATTTTTCCTCTGCCATGGGCTGATTCTTCAGAAATGAGCTTTTTATTACCCCCTGAAACAACTATATCTATACTAAAAGATATAGGTTTTTCTGATATAAAAATAGTTGAGACAGCTGATAAATATATTTCAGGTTATGAAAAACTTATTGGTTTAAAGTCTTCAAATAAAAAACCTATTTTAGGTATTCATGTAATTGGTGGAGAAAGTATGAATGAAAGATCTACTAACTCAATGCAATCTATTAAAGAAAATAGAACATTGCCATTTGAGATAGTTTGTAAGAAATAGCTGTTATTTAAAAATTTAAAATTATTCTTTTATTCATTTTACCCTTGTTTTCAATTTTAACTGATTTGACTAACTTAATTTCTAAAGTTTTATTTACATGTGTTCCCCCACAAGGTTGAAAATCAACATCATCCCCTATCCTTATCATTCTTATCTTACCTGATCCTCTAGGGGGGTTAACGGACATTGTCCTTACTAAATCTGGATTTTCGTCTAATTCTTGATCTGTTATACTTGATATTTGAACTGAATAATCTTTATGAATTAATTCATTTAATTTATACAAAACATCTTCTTTGTCTGGCTTTGTTTCAAGATCAAAATCAAGTCTTCCTCTACCATCTCCTATAGATCCACCTGTAACAGGGTAAGGTATTATTGAACACAAGAGATGAAGACAAGTATGCACTTGCATGTAACTATATCTTTTTGACCAATCTAAAATTATGGTAACTTCCTCATTTTGTTTACAGTCATTAGTGGTTTCAGTTAAATGAACTAGCCTATTATTTATATATTTAGTTCCGACTATTTTTATTCGGTTATTTTTAAATGTAATTGAACCTTCATCTCCTGGTTGCCCCCCCCCTTCTGGGTAAAAAATAGTTTCATTTAGAACTAATCCTTCTGGTACAACTTCAGATATAATCGTTTTATGTTCTTTCAAATAAGAATTATTTCTAAATAGCTCAACTGTCATATTTAACACCTATAAAATACCTAAAACTTTTTTAACAAATATATATCCAAAATGTTATAAGTAATAAATAAATTCTTATTAAATTTTAAAGGGTAAAATAAAAATGAATATTAATGGCAAAAAAGCTATCGTATTTGGCGGAACTTCTGGAATTGGTCTATCTGCAACTCAAATGTTATCTGAAAAAGGAGCACATGTTATTGCAATAAGTCGTAATCCCGAGAAATTAACTCAACTTCCAAAAAACGTTACAACAAAGAAAATAAACGTTCTTGATAGAGAAGCTGTTGAAAAATTTTTTCAAGATGAAGGTGAATTTGATATTTTAGTTAATGCTGCTACTGGTGGGAAAAGAGCTGTTGGTCCTTTTCTTTCTATGGATTTAGATGGCTATAAAGCATCATTTGATAAACTTTGGGGATACACTAACGTAGTAAGATTAGGTACCAAATTTTTAAAAGATAATGGAAATATAGTTTTAGTAAGCGGGACTCCTGC
>QBYJ01000053.1 GCA_003282885.1 SAR116 cluster bacterium AG-325-F22 | reverse complement strand
ATTGCTCCAGTCACTGCACAACTTATAATTACTTTTTTATTTTTAGCCATCGTGAATGTCCTCTCCTAGTTCAAGTTTTAACTTTCTAATTGACGCAATCATCTTATTTCTTTTTTCTATTCTATTTGATCTTTCAGAATAAGATAATCTCTTTCTTTGCTCATTTTCTAATTTATTTAAATATTCTTCAGAGTATTCAGGTACACTATTTTGTTCTCTTGCTAAATTTTGTATACCACTCTTATACCTAGAAAAAGAGTCTTTAATGCCTTCTGGGGCATTCAAATCCATTATTTCGAAGGGGCCCATAAATGCCCACCTTATTCCTAGTGCATGTTTTAAGGCTATATCTATATCTTCCATCGAAGCATAACCTCCCTCATGTAAACGAACAGCTTCGTTTAGTAATGCTCCTTGTAACCTATTTAAAACAAAACCCTCAGTCTCTTTATTAACTACTATTGCTGCGTAGTTGGCTTTTTTGTATAAGTTAATTGCTTTTCGAACTATTTCATTAGAAGTATAATTACTACCAACAACTTCAACAAAAGGAACAACGTGAGGTGGCAGAGCTGGGTGGGCATTTATACATCTATGTTTATGTTCAACATATTCTGATATCTTAGAAATGAGAAGATAAGATGACGATGATGCTAAAATTGTATTTTTTAAAGATAACCTATCTAATTCTCTAAATATTTGCTGCTTTGCATCTAAATCCTCAATTATACTTTCTTGGATTAATAAAGCATCTTTACATATTTCATTAATTGTACAATTGAGAATAATATTTGATTTGATTTGGTTTACATCAATTTCGGGTTCCAGAATCTTTAAATCTAAAAGTAATTGATTAGATGTTTTTTCAAAATTTTTAATACTTTCCTGATTTGTATCATAGACAAGACATTTAAATCCTGCATTTGCAAAACCAATTGCCCAACTTGCACCGATTAGACCGGCACCACAAATACCAATATTATTCATTTTTTAAACCTCAAAAAAAAACCGCATCAAGTTGATGCGGCTTTTAAAATTAATTTAAATTAGCCGCGGAAGCCACAATCCCATTTCAGGTTGACTTATAACTAAGCCAAGACCAATTAATTGGATTATAACAAATGGTATTACACCTTTATAAATACTTAATGTAGCGACCTCAGGTGGGGCAACACCTTTTAAGTAAAATAAAGCAAATCCAAATGGTGGAGTTAAAAATGACGTCTGAAGATTTATCGCCATTAATACCAAAAACCATACCATTGTCTCTTTGCGTCCATCGAGACCAGTCATTTGAGTTACATGATCACCAAAGTCTAATAAAACAACTAGTGGTGCAAAAATAGGAAGAATGATGAGCGTAATCTCAACCCAATCTAAGAAAAAACCAAGCAAGAATGTCATGCCCATCAGCAAAAATAAAAGACCCCAAGACCCAAGACCTGCTTTCTCGATTAATTCTTCGACAATGTAATCACCTCCAAGTGATCTAAACACATAAGCAAAACATGTCGCACTTAAGATGATCATAAATACCATAGAAATAGTAAGACCTGATGAATGAAGAACGCTTCTCAACATTGGAAAAGTAAACTTGTTACCTATTATAGCCAACAATGTTGCACCAAACGCACCAACTGCTCCAGCTTCACTCGGTGTAGCCCAACCTAATAGAATTGAACCTTTTATAAGTGTGATTAGTGCAACTGGCGGAAGAAAAGCTTTAAGAACCATGGAAGGCAATTTTCCTCTTTCATAAACAAGGTCACCTTCTTTCAGAGCTGGAGCAACTGTCTTATCAATTGAACACCACACAAAAATAAATATTAAATACATCAATGCTAGTGTTAATCCAGGAATAACTGCACCCATAAATAAGTTACCAACTGAAACCTGCATAATATCAGCCATGATAATCAACATAATACTTGGTGGGATAAGAATTCCCAAAGTACCTGACGCAGCAATAACACCTGTTGAAAGTGCATGACTATATTTATTTTTCAGCATTGTAGGTAAAGCCAAAGCAGTCATCATAGTCACAGAAGCACCGATAATACCTGTCATTGCGGCTAAAACTGTTCCCATCACCGTAACTGACATTGCTAATCCACCAGGAACTTTCCTGAGTAAAATTTGAGTGGTCCTTAATAGATCATTAGCAATACCACTTCTTTCCATCATAGTTCCCATAAAAACAAAACTTGGTATGGCAACTAAAATTAGGTTTTCAGCAGAAAACCCCCACATCCGAGGTACGAAGTTAAAAAATTCTGCTATTTTAAAGACACCAAATAAATATCCTATAAATCCATAGGTAATCGCCACACCACCTAGTATGAAGCCAACGGGGTAACCTATAAATAAAAGTACTCCCATAGTCAGAAACATAAATATTGGTAGGTACTCAATTATAATTTCAACAAAATCCATAACCGCTCCTATGCTTTCTTTTTCTTATTATCTATTTCAAAATCACCATTAAACCTTTGCCATGCTACTATTCTTGATACTCTCCATCCATATTTTAAAGACAAAAGAAAAAGACAAATAAAAATAGTTAAAGTTAGAAAAGATGAACTATTTTTAAGTCCCTCAAAAATACATAAAACAATAACACCTGCAGGTGCTAAAGATATAATGTAGGAAGCAATTAATTCATATTTTCTCATGACAGAAAAAATTGAGTAAATCACCACAGCTGACAAAACCAACCATCCCAAATATATTGGGTTATTATTTTCAAAAAATGTTAAAATAGCTGCCAAACCTATAATACTGTATAAACTTCCAGTAAAAACTCCATAAGCAGCAAGTTCATATTGTGATTGAGCTAAAGTAAGATCTTTGGCTTCTGTTAAGTAAGGTGTTTTTTGCTTATCAAAAATATAACCTGGGATCTTAGAGAACCACATAACTTAACTCACAATTGTTAATGCAATTAATTTATTTCTTTTCATCATAATCCAGAACCATTAAATCAAGCCGTTTTTTATTATCGCCCCAAATTACAGCTATTAGCTGTATCATGACTGACATTCCACCTAGGAATAAAAAGAAGTATCCTATTGGAAGAAACGTTTTAATAATCCATCTGTTACTTAAACCAACTAAAGAAGCAGAAACCTCTCCAATTTGATATGAATCAACCATATAGATCCACGAAAAATAAACACAAATTAGTGTAAAAGGTAACATAAACAAAATGTTACCATAAAATTCAACTTTAGCTTTCGACTGGAAATTAAAGTTTTCTCGAAGGAAATCAACTCTTACATGTCTATTATGTGTGTAACCGTATCCTAAAACCATACAAAAAACTACTGTATGTAGATGCCATTCCATTTCTTGCATTAATGTTGATTCAAAAAAAGAACCAAAATTAGCAACCATAAAAATTTGTATCCAAACTAATTTTCTAGCAACCACATCCCACATTGTTATTATAACTAAGGGAACTAATAGCCATGTACTAGCTCTTCCAGCTCTGTTAACGATTTCTCGTATTTTTTCACTGATAGAAACTAAACCCTGCATATTTTGTTCAGTTAATGCCATTATCCCCCTCCAAAATATATCTAATTGATAAATAATTAACTTATTAAAGGTAATATTTCAATAAATTTATCTAGACATAAAAAAGTACACCTATTTTACAATAGGTGTACTCAATATTTGAATATTAGTAGTTTTTAGACTTTAAGTAAGCTCTTTGTGACCAAATACTGTAGTCTTTTCTGAAAGAGTCATAGCTAGCAGTGATTTCTTTAAATAATGGATCAGTTGCTGACTTTTCTTTCACAACTTCTTCCCAAGCTCTCTTGAACTTAGAAATCTCTGAATCAGGCCATGTTACAAATGTTACGCCCTTCTTCTCAAGCTCACGCATTGCAGGAACCTGCTTTGCATCAGATCTAACAAGTGCCCACCACATTGTGTCACGACATGCTGTGTTGATAATACCTTGTTGTGTCTTTGTTAAACCACCCCAACCTTTAGTGCTCATTAATAGCTCACCAATTGAAGTCTGCTGATGCCAGCCTGGAAAGTAGTTAAACTTAGCTAACTGATAGAAACCATAACTTAAGTCGTGTGTAGGCATAGAAAATTCTGTTGCATCAATAACACCTTTTTCTAGTGCTGGATAAATATCTCCACCTGCTAGTAACTGTGTTGACACACCAATTTTACTCATAACCATAGCACCAAGTCCAAAGAAACGCATCTTCATTCCTTTTAACTCTTCAACTTTGTTGATTTTCTTTCTAAACCAACCTGAAGTCTCTGGAGCGTGTGTTAAACAGTTAAGAGCTTTAAGACCATACTCACCATAAATTCTGTCTTTTAACTGCTGACCTCCGCCATATTCCATCCAACCATGGTACTCACTTGCACCTGGGCCAAAAGGAACAGCTGTGAAGTAGGATACTGCAGGAATTTTTCCAGCATGATATCCAGGTGTTGTGTAACCTGCATCAACTGAACCGTTCTTAACAGCATCCCAAACTTCTAATGAAGGTACAAGTGCATTTGGCTCGTGGAACCTCAACCGAACGTCACCACCTGAGATTTCTTTAACTTTATTAGAAAAATAAACAGCAGCTTCACCGTTAATGGCAACCTGGCTTCCCCAAGTACTTTGCATCTTCCAACGTAACTTGTCACCAGCTTGTGCTGAGATAGCTACTAAACTAGTTGCAGCTAATGCTACAGCGCCTACGAATAGGCTAGATTTGAATTTCATTGAATTCCTCCCTAGTATTTAAAATAAAGGCTATCATTAAGTAAGTTTATTATTTCCCCAAAAATAACCCAACTTAAGAAACATTTATTGTTTCCAACTGATTCGTATATTCTCAATTATTAAAATAAAGGCAAGAAAAAATTAATATATTTTCAAATATTTTTTTCGTCGTGATAAATTATTTTGTAAATATGATTAATATGTTCACAAATTTCTATATTTTTTTAATTATGATTAATTTCCTGTCAGTGCTTAGATTTAAAGGCTCAGTTAAAAAAATATAAACTTAGAAGAACTTACATATACGAAATTTATATTATTTAAGAAAGAAATTTATTAAAAGTTAGCAAGAGTAATATTATTCATCGTCAAAATGACCTGCTGATACAAAATAACCACCATGGGTGGTTACAAGAGGATCTTTCGAATCAATAAAACCGGCATTATCTTCTATTTTTTTTCTAAACTCCTCACCATTATCTTTTGGTCTATAAGCAATATGTTTGGCATATTTGTTATCTACTAATATAGAATCGTTATTTGACACTCCAAAGATTATTGAATGCTGAACATTTGAAGTATTCATGCATGATATCACTAGACTTCTTAAATCATTATAACTTAACCATGTAGATAACATTCTATGATCCTTAGGTTCGGCAACACACGAATATATTCTAATTGAAACTGTCTCTAATTTGTATTTGTCCCAATAATATTGCGCTAATGATTCTCCAAAAACTTTTGATAATCCATAGTTACTGTCTGGCCTTGGCATTACTCTATTATCTATAACCTCCGCTCTTGGATAAAAACCAACAGTATGAACTGAGCTAGCCCATATTACTCTCTTCACATTATTTTTTCTGCAACCCTCATATAAATTATACATCCCAATTATATTAGAGTTCAGGACATTGTCCCATGAACCCTCTATGCTTTGTCCTCCCATATGCACTACACAGTCAATATCTTTTGTAAGTTTATAAATAGCTTCTGCTGAAGATAAGTCTGCTTGTTGTATATCTTCATTATCAAATTTTTTATCTAAATTAGTTTTATCTGAAATTCTTAATAAGTCACATTTCTGAGAAAGTGTCTCTCTTAATTGTTCTCCAAGTGCGCCTGCAGCTCCTGTTAATAAAATATTTTTATATTTAAATTTATACAATTTATCTCTCCTTAAATCTGTTGATTTTTTGAATACTCTCTCCAGAAAGTAAACAATCCCGCTACTATAACTATGAAGGCCCCAATTAAAATCTCAGTTTCTAACTTTTCTTTAAAAATTAAAACACCAATTATAGAAACAAAAACTAATTGAAGGTATGTAAATGGTTGCAATAAAGAAGCCTCACTATGCTTGAAAGCATTGATCATAAGAAAGTGTCCACCAGCACCAAGCATACAAACAACTAGCAACCATAGCCAATGCAAGGTTTCTATTGAATTATAAAAAAATGGCCCTATTAAACCAAGTATAACAAAACCAGTGATCCCAGTATAGAAAAGGCTAGTGTCTGGACTGTCTTCACTTGATACATATCTGGTCAAAATTTGATAAATCGCAAAGGCAAAAGCACACGCAAGTGCAATTAAAGATAATGGATCAAAAACTTTAGAACCAGGCCTGAGCATAATCAAGATACCAACAAAACCTACTAAAATTGCACACCATCTTCTCCACCCAACTTTTTCCCCCAAAAAAAATACGGATAATGCGGCTACAATGAGTGGACAACTTGCAAAAATAGCGTGAGTTTCAATAAGTCCTATTTTTAAAAAAAGATAATGAGCAAAACACATTTCAACCGCTAAAACAGTCCCGCGAATAATTTGTATAATTTTATACTTACTCTTTGATACAATAATTACACTTTTATTTCCTATACTATTTATTGTGATTACAAATAAAAATAAAAAGAAATATCGAAACATATTAATAGTAATGACATTATAATAATCAGTTAAATACCTAGTAAAACCATCCATTAACGAAAGACAAAATATTGCTGACACAATAAAAAGTATGCCCTTAGTATTTGAAGAAAATTTTGTGGGCATATTATTTTTAGCTTTCAGTATTTTAATAAAAATTAATTGTTTTATTAATTCCATGATCAAGTGAGGTGTATTTAAAATCCCTAAAAATTTTAGAAGGCTCTCCTCCAAGGATTTCCTCGACGACACTTATTGGTTTACCATTTAATGTTACTTTTGCATCTGGAATATTTTTTTTAATTATTGAAAGAAAATCTTCAACGCTTGCTGTTATTCCATTAACATTAATAGTCAATGCTCCAACAGGAGATTTATCAATTAATCTTTCAACTAAATTTGTAACATCTTCAACATATACAAACCCAGCCTTTCCTGAAAAACCTACAGTGTATTCAAGGTTTTGTTTAGCAGCTTTACAAGCCAAGGTGACACCTGCAGTTCCACCGATTTCTCTTCCAGGCCCATAAATTACAAATGGCCTTAACCCAACACTGGAGATTAGAGATTCATTAAAATAAGCTCTAGCAATTCCTTCAACCGCTAACTTAAAAGCACCATAATGTGTTTCAGGAAATGGATTGTATTTATCTTCGTTACCATAAACTCCCCCACTACTAGCATAAATAAGAAATTTAATGTTATTTTTTTTTATTGCCTCAAAAACATTAATTGAACCTTTAACATTCACTTCAGCTCCCAAAGATGGGTTAGAACTACAATCTGGTGTCATTAAACCTGCTAAATTTAAAATATAATCCATATCTTTAGTTGCTTTTAAAACTCCTTCAAAATCAGTAATATCACCCTCAATAAAGTCTATATTATTAAATTCATCACCTATCAAATTTTTAAGTAATTCTGTTTTAATTCTAAGATCAAAAATAGTTAT
>QBYJ01000052.1 GCA_003282885.1 SAR116 cluster bacterium AG-325-F22 | reverse complement strand
AAAAACTTCCCAATATCATTACGGGATAATTGTTTTGCATATGTATTTGAAGGAGAGGCTAATTTTGACTATGCCTCGAAGCCTAAAGGCATTAAAATTGAAAAATCATATAACAATGAAGACTATACAATACGTGACATGAGTGGAAACAAGACGCTAATTACCTTTGATAAAGGAGATGAAGTTAAGCTGGTATCTGGAAATCAAGGTGTTAGATTCCTACTAATCTCTGGTAATCCTATTCAAGAACCCGTTGCATGGCACGGACCTATTGTAATGAATACTAGTGATGAAATTCAACTTGCTATGTCTGAATTAAACAATGGAACTTTTATTAAGCAGTGATGGAGATTAGGTTATGAAAATTGCTATAATTGGAGCAGGTGCAATGGGATCTATTTATGCATCCTTTCTTGCTCAAAATAATAATGAAATTTTAGCAATTGATCTTTGGGAAGAGCATTTAGAAGCCATAAGAAAAGATGGTCTTAGAGTTTCAGGTTTCAGTGGTGATAATGTGGTTAAAAATATAAATGTGTCGAATAACATAGAAGATGCAAAAGGATATGAACTATTTGTAATAGCAACTAAGGCATCTGGCGTTCGTTCAGCCGCATCTAATCTAAGCAAAATAATATCAAAAAATTCTCTTATTTTAACCATACAGAATGGGCTAGGTGCTGGTGAACGAATTGCTACTTTTATGCCTACTGACAACATTCTTTTAGGAGTGGCTCAAGGCTTTGGAGCGGCAATGGTTGGTCCTGGACATGCTCATCATAATAATATGAGTATGATAAGAATTGGTGAAATGAATGGAGGAATAACTGAAAGATTAGAAAAACTAGTTAAGGTTTGGTCTGATGCAGGGTTTAACGCAAAAGCTTTCGAAGATATAGAACAATTAATTTGGGAAAAATTTATATGTAACGTTGCTTACAGTGGCCCATGCTCAATATTCAGGAAAACACTTGGAGAAGTAATGGGAAACAAACAAATGTTTGAAGTAGCTAAAGGGTGTGCTTTAGAGGCTAGGAAAATGGGTGACATTAAAAATGTAAATTTTACTTTTGATGACACAATTAAATATATAACAGAATTTGGCAAAAAACTCTTAGACTCTAAACCTTCAATGCTGCAGGATGTTGAGGCTAAAAGGTTATCTGAAATTGATGCTATTAATGGTATGGTTGTAACTTTAGGAGAAGAAAATAGTATTGAAACGCCATTTAATTTAGCTGTTAGTTCAATCATAAAAGCTTATGAAGAAGACTATAAATAAGTACATTTCAAATCAAACTTGCTAAAATAAAGAATTGAAATATAATGTTGGAGTTTATTAAGTACATAATTGTAAAACCATGTTTTAATAAATTACAATATTAACTAAGCGCTCTTTATTTTTTAGAGCTAAGAAAAGGAAAAAAAATGGCCACAGGAACAGTTAAATGGTTTAACCCTACAAAAGGTTATGGCTTCATTGAACCAGAGGGTGGAGACAAGGATGTGTTTGTTCATATCAGTGCCGTACAAGCTGCAGGTATGACAACTCTAGAACCTGATCAAAAAATTGAATATGAGTTGGAAGACGGCAAAGACGGTAAAGTTTCTGCGGGCAACCTCAAAGCTATATAAATTATGAACCTAATTTTTTTTTAAAAGCTAATTGAATTAATAAAATATTGTACTAGTACATGAAAGCAAATTTGTTAAATCAACTACTATTAAAAATTAACAATTCCCAAAATATGGAATTGTTCCTCAAAGCGCTTTTTACCAACAAAGAGTTAAAGGAACTTGATAATCGTTTAAAGATATTTCAAATGCTTTTGCATGGTAAAAAACAAAGAGAAATTTCTGAAAATCTAAATGTAGGAATTGCAACAGTTACAAGAGGTTCATACGCTTTCGAAAATGAAGAAATTTTTAAAATTAAATCTAACATTATTGATATTTTAAGAGCAAATTATAAAAAATGAGTGAAAAACACAATGAACCAGACAAAATTAAAATTGAAGGGAAACCTAAATACATAAAAATAGGTGATAAATATAATTTTTTTGAATTGTTCAAGAAAATACAAATTAACTTTAAAAACTGTTTTTTATTTGAATCACTAGGTGAAGAAAGTAATATTTCTCGCTATCATATAATTGGTTTTGATCCAAAATATCTTATATTTTCAGAAAATAAACATGAATTAAAAATTAAAGACATAGATAAAGGTAAAATCAGTTCATATTCGTGTGAAAACCCTTATTATAAATTAAGAGATATTATTCCTCAAAATATTATATCAAAGAAATATGCGGGAGGATTAGTTGGCTTCGTAAGTTACGATAGTTTTAATTATTTTGAGAATAATTTAAGTATAAAAAAAAATCTAAATTTCGAGTCTTTTAAATTTGGCGTGTATCTTGACGGTCTAATTTATGACCAAATGACAGGCGAAATATTTTATTATTATTATAAAGATAATAGAATTGAAAAAATTAAATCAATTATTAAACAAAAAAAACATAATAGTACTCGAGTAAGCTGCAAATTTTTAAGAAATTCAATGACAAGAGATGAGCATAGAAAAACTGTATTGAAGATTAAAGAAGATATAAAAAATGGATTAATTTTTCAGTGTGAAGTGGGTTTTAAAAGTCATTATGAAATAAAAGGAGATCTTACTGAAATATATGCAAAATTAAGAATCCTAAATCCATCTCCTCATATGTATTTTATGAAGTTTGGTGATCAAATAATAATTGGAGCGTCACCAGAACTTCTCTTTAGGCTTAAAAACGGAGAGATGGAAACTTTCCCTTTAGCTGGAACAACAAAACGAGGAGCTGATAAAGCAGAGGATCTAAAATTAGCCAGAGAGTTACTAAATGATAGTAAAGAAATAGCTGAACATAATATGTTAGTAGATTTACATAGAAATGATTTAGGTAGAGTTGCTAAATTTGGTACTGTCAAAGTTAGAAACCTTATGGATATAAAAAAATATTCTCATGTTCAACATATATCATCTGAAATTGCTGGTATAATTAATGATGATGAAGATATGTTCTCTGCTTTAGCCTCAAATTTTCCAGCTGGCACTTTGTCTGGTGCTCCTAAAATAGAAGCTATGAAAATAATTAATGAAATTGAAGAAGACGGCAGAGGCCCATATGGAGGAGCAATAGGACAGTTTGGATTTAATGGTGATTGTACATTTGCTATTCCAATCAGATCCATTTTTGTAAAAGGTGAGAAAGCTTTTGCTCAAACTTGTGGTGGAAATGTTTATGATTCAGATCCAGATAAAGAGTATTTAGAAATTGAAAGAAAACTTGCTGCTATGAAAACTGTTTTAGAATCATTTAAAGAGAGTAAATAACATGAAAGTTTTAATAATAGACAATTATGACTCATTTACTTTCAATCTATTTCAATATTGTGGTGAGATTTTAGATAAAAAAACATCAGGCATAAAAACCGAAATAATAGTTAAAAGAAATGATCAAATATGTCTTAATGATTTACAACTTGATAAACCTGACAAAATAATAATTTCACCTGGTCCAGGATCACCTGCAGAAAAAAAATATTTTGGAGTCTGTCAAGAAATTATCCTAAAGTTTGGCCCAAAAGTACCAATCCTAGGGATATGTTTAGGTATGCAAGGTATAGTTCATTCATTTGGAGGTAGAATCATTCATGCAAATGAACCTATGCATGGAAAAACCTCATTTTTATTACATGACCAAAAAGGAATACATAAAAAAATACCTCAAAATATTGAAATAATGAGATATCATTCTCTAATTGTTGAGACAAAATATTTACCAAGTTGTTTTGTTATAAACGGGGTTTCACAAGATATAGATGATAAAAGTTCTATACTTGATATAAACAAAGTTTCTTTTAGTGGTGAAATTATGGCGATCAGTCATAAATTGTATCCTATCTATGGAATTCAATATCATCCAGAATCGTTTGGTAGTGAGGGTGGAAAGGAAATATTAGAAAATTTTTTATTTAATTTATAGGTGTGTTTTATGAAAAGTAAAGCGATTAAAATTTATGAGCAAGGATCTTTGGATGTTCTGAAAATAGAAGAAGTTAACTTAAAAGAATTGGGCTCAAACGAAATTTTAATAGAACACTCGTTTGCTGGATTAAATTTTATAGATATCAATCAAAGAAGAGGTACCTATCCACTTAAGAATTTACCTACAATACTTGGGATGGAAGCATCTGGAACGGTAAGAGAAATTGGTTCTAATGTTACCAAATTTAATATTGGAGATAAGGTAACACATTGTATGAATCTAGGTTCTTTTTCACAGTTTATGAATTTAGATCAAGATAGAATTATTAAGCTTAAAAAAGAAGTTGATCTTAAAATCGCCGCTGCGTCTACCTTGCAAGGCTTAACTTCTCAATACCTAATTAACCATTCATATAAATTAAAAGAGCATGACACTGTTCTTGTACATGCTGCAGCGGGAGGCGTTGGACAAATTCTTTGTCAATGGGCAAAAAAAATTGGAGCAAGTGTTATCGGAACAGTAAGTTCTCAAGAAAAAGAAAAAATTGCTAAACAAAACGGATGTAGTTTTACTATTAATTATTCAAAAGATGACTTTGACAAGAAAGTCTTAGAAATGACAAATAATAAAGGGGTAAATATCATATATGACTCAGTTGGAAAAGATACCTTTTTAAAAGGAATAGGCTGCCTAGCTTCAAAAGGAAGAATAGTTAGCTTTGGAGTTTCGTCAGGCCCTATTGACCCTATTAATATTAATATGCTGAGATCTTTTTCAGGGTCTATTTCAACAGGCGGACTAAATACTTACATAAAAGATGCTAACGAAATGCAAATGAATGCTGACAAGTTTTTTAATATGATTATAAATAAAGATTTACAAATTAATATAGATAAAACATTTCATATTGAAGAGATAAAAGAAGCTCAATCTATATTAGAAGAAAGAAAAACGACTGGTTCAGTTGTTCTTAAATTTTAAAAAATTTTAAATTATATTTAAATAATGTAATATGTACATATTAAAATGATAAATATTTTGGAGAATATAATAATCAATGCTTAATCTTGGATTGTTTATGATGCCTCTTCACCCTGCAGATAAAGATGTAGGTGTTTCTTATGAAGAAGATAGAAAACTTGTTCTTTTAGCTGATAAATTAAAATTTACAGAAGCTTGGATGGGAGAACATTATAGTTCCACAGCGGAACCAGTTACATCACCATTAATTTTTAATGCATCTTTAATAAAAGAGACAAAAAGTATTAAATTTGGAACAGGAGTAATTTCTCTACCTCAACAACATCCAGCAGTAGTCGCAGGTCAAGTAAGCTTGCTAGATCATCTTTCAAAAGGAAGAGTTATTTTAGGTGTTGGTGCAGGAGGCTTAGTAAGTGATTGGGAGCTCTTTGGTAATATGGATGGACGCTCAAGAGCAATTACAATGATTGAATCAATGGAGGCAATTTTAAAGTTTTGGGATGAAAGTGAAAATTATCACTACAAAGGTGAATTTCTGGATATTTCTTTAAAGAAGAATATTATTCAAGAATTGGGTATTGGAAAATTTGTTAAACCATTTCAAAAACCATATCCTGAAATCGCAATATCTCTTAAAAATCCTAATTCAATGACTGCAAAACTAGCCGGAGAAAAAGGATGGATTCCAATTTCTGGCAATTTTGTTGATCCAAAAGATATAGCAACTCATTGGCCAACTTATCAAGAAGCGGCAAATAAGGTCGGCAAACAACCTACCTATCAAAAATGGCGTGTTGGACGAAGTGTACTCATTACTTCATCAAATTCAGAAGCTGAAGAAATATTAGGTGACCCTAAAGGAGTATTTTCTCACTACTTTCTCTATTTAAATACTGTTTCAAAACTTGCATCAGGTACTTTAAGTAAGGATATTAACCTTAAAAAAGACTTGCCAGAAGCTATGAAAAAAGCAAATGACTTGATAATTATTGGTAATAAAAAAACTGTAACTGAAAAATTAGTATCATTTATTGAAAAAGTTGGTCCTTTTGGTACACTCCTGCTTACAGGCCATGATATCGGAAATTCCAAAAAATTATGGGAAAACTCATTTTCAGAGATGGCTACTTCAATCCAACCTGTATTAAACAAGTATATAAGTCAAAAATATATCAATTAAATTCACTACTTTGGCATCATTTTCTGAAATGGAAATCTATATGTTTTTAGTGTAAATTCATTATTCCTGGATCTTTTATCTATAGGATCCTCTTTAACAATTTCTCCCATTTGAGGTACACCAGACCTATCAGCATTTCTTTTAGCTTGATCCAAAGCTTCTTCATTTTGTTCCGTATGAGGAAATTTAAAAAGTTTATTTATCCCATCTTTTACAGCCCATAACACTATCAATCTTTCGCCTTTATCATAAATAACCGCATGATGTTCATAAACAAATTGCTCAGGAGGCCTGTCATACATAGGACGACCTATAAATTCATGGTTTGTGTAAAAACTTAACCAAATTGCTATAAATATAATTGGAACAGTAAAAAATCTTTGCCATATATTTTTGGTAAAAAAGGGTAAACAACTTATAGCTCCTGCAAAAGACCAAATTAACATTAATTGTCCAGAACTAATTGAGAAGTCTAACATTATACACCATTCTTCTTTCTAATCACTTCTCCATCAATGATAAGCTCATTAGTAGGATCAACATGAACTATACCATTATAGTCAACTCTAAATTTAAATGCGGGAAGCTCTTGCCCTTCAGAACTAAAAAATAATTTTTTGGTATATTCTTCTTTGTAAGGATTAACTTTAAGAAGTTTTACCGTTGCATGTGTAAGTGGCGCAGGAAATTTTCTAGCATTGTAAAAGTGTATAGTTACTAAATAAGATCTCGCTTCAGGCGTTCTTATCGCTACTACTTCCCTATTTTCTTTTAGATAGACTGTTTTACCATTCTGATCAACATAAGTATCATTGACAGTTCCCAAGTCATCTCTTTCTAGGTGAATTAATGCGTCATCAGGTCTTCTGAAGCTAACAATATGCCCCATATTATCCTTCACCCAAACATCAAGGTCGTAAGGTTTTTCTCCATCCCACTCAAGTTCAATGAAATATTCAGCCTTAGGTTTGATTGTCTCTTTTTTAGCAACAGGATTAATTAATAAAAAAGCTAGCATAAATAAAAATACGAAGCCTATTAACATATTAAACAATAAGTCAATAAAACCAAAAGATGATCTATATCTAGGATCACTCATAATTAGAATTATTCTCTAATATTACCATTTGGATTTTAGTTAGAACGCTCCCAACTAACCCTGAAAGAGTTGTACATAATGCAGTACTCATGCCCAAAGCCATGTTTGAAATTACCTTTTGAACATTTTCAACATTACTTACATCTAAATTATCAAAAGCAGAACTTAACATTAGCAAAAAACCAGCTACTGTTCCTATTAAACCTAGAGTAACCATGGTTTCCGAGGAAAACCATATGTAATTACTTAATGTTCTGTGCTCTTTGTCAGACTTGAAACTTAAAAAACCAGTGGCAATTGACGCCGCTATAAAAATTACAATTATGATGAAACTAATTTTGGTTTGATCTGCATCATAAAGTTTTTCAAACCAACCATATGTAAAAATTAATATTGCAGAAAATGATACAGTAACCACTTGTATCCACCATAGTAAAAAAGCTTTTGACAAATAAATTCTCCTTAAGTGTCGTCGAGAAATACTTTATATGTTAAATTAATTTAAGCAATTATTTATTGTTGTAAAAATTAATTTTTTAATGAAGTTGAATATC
>QBYJ01000051.1 GCA_003282885.1 SAR116 cluster bacterium AG-325-F22 | reverse complement strand
AGAAAATATAATCGTTATTGACGGTGTAAGAGCTAAAAACACTTTTGGATGGTGGTTAATTCGAGCTAGCAATACTGAAGAAAAATTAATAATAAGATATGAAGGAAAATCTGCCGTAGATAAACAGGAATTATTTTTAGAAGTTCAAAAACGTCTAAAACGCGAAGGATTGACTTTAGAACTGAATTAAAAAATGTTAATATTTTAACTAAGCAACTCATAAATTAAGGATAATTATGACTAGAAGATTAAAAAGAAGTAACTTACAAGTATCAGAAACTCTTGTTAACTTTATTGAAAATGATGCCCTCCCAAACACTAATGTAAGTGCAGAAAGATTTTGGAAAAAATTTGAATTAATTTTAAATCACTTTGCCCCTATAAACAAAAAATTGCTTGAAACTAGAAGTGAAATGAAGAAGAAAATTGACTCATTTTACCTCGAAAATTTTGGTAAAAAAATTAACCAGGATCAGTATATTAATTTTTTAAAGAAAATTAATTATATTGTCCCTGTTGGAAGTAATTTTACAATAGAAACTCAGAATGTTGATCCTGAATTGGCATTAAAAGCAGGTCCTCAATTAGTTGTTCCTGTCACAAACGCTAGATACGCACTAAACGCAGCAAATGCACGATGGGGAAGTTTATACGATGCTTTGTATGGGACTGATGCTATTTCTGAAGAAGACAACGCCCAAAGAACAAGCTCTTACAATCCGTCAAGAGGAAAAAAAGTAGTAGAATATGGTAGAAATTTTTTAGATAAAAATTTTAAATTAGAAAGTGGCTCTCATAAAAACGTAAATAATTATGAAATTAAAAATGATAAGCTTATAATAAAATTAAATAATGGTGTAACTACCCAATTAAGCAACCAAAATCAGTATGTTGGATATCAGAGCAACCAAAATAAACCCTCGTGTATTCTTCTAAAAAATAATAATTTACATGTGGAAATTTTGATAAATAGAAATGGAAATATTGGTACAACAGATAATGCCGGCATTGACGACATTATAATTGAGTCTGCACTTACAACAATACAAGATTGTGAAGATTCTGTTGCGACTGTTGATGCTGAAGATAAAGTATTGGCATATAAAAATTGGTTAGGATTAATGAAAGGAGATCTTGAAGATACTTTTGAAAAAAATGGTAAAACCCTTACTAGAAAGCTTAATCAAGATAAAGTCTATATTTCCGAAAATGGCGAATATAGGTTACCTGGCCGTTCAGTAATGTTAATTAGAAACGTTGGTCATTTAATGACTAATCCTGCAATTTTAGATAAGAATGGAGAAGAAATTCCTGAGGGTATCATGGATGCTATTGTCACTTCATTAATAGCTATCCACGATATTAAAAATAGTAAAATGAATTCCAGAACTGGATCTGTTTACATAGTAAAGCCCAAAATGCATGGACCAGAAGAAGTAAAGTTTGCTTGTGATGTTTTTTCTGCTGTAGAAGAGGCTCTCTATTTAGACAAACACACGCTTAAAATTGGAATTATGGACGAAGAAAGAAGAACCACAGTTAATTTAAAGGAGTGTATTAGAGAAGCTAAAGAACGAACTGTTTTTATAAATACTGGATTTTTAGATAGAACAGGTGACGAAATACATACAGCTATGGAAGCTGGACCAATAATTCCTAAAGGTGATATAAAAAACGCAAAGTGGATTTCAGCATATGAAAATAATAATGTTAAAATTGGTCTTGAATGTGGTTTGTCTAGAAAAGCTCAGATAGGTAAAGGTATGTGGGCTATGCCAGATTTAATGGATGAGATGTTAAAACAGAAAATTAATCATCCAAAAAGCGGCGCTAATACAGCATGGGTGCCAAGTCCAACTGCTGCCACTCTTCATGCACTTCATTATCACGAAGTAGATGTGTTTAATATTCAGAAACAAAAATCTAATGATAGTAATAATTATCTTCGTGATATTCTTGATGTGCCTATTTCAAAGGGTCACAACTGGTCACAAGAAGAAATACAAAAAGAAATGGATAATAATGCTCAAGGAATTCTTGGCTATGTAGTGAGGTGGATTGATCAAGGAGTAGGTTGCTCAAAAGTCCCTGACATAAATAACGTAGGCTTGATGGAAGATAGAGCAACTTGCCGTATATCTAGCCAACATCTTGCAAACTGGATGAAACATGGTATTTTTACAAAAAATCAACTAATAGAGACATTAAAGAAAATGGCTAAAATTGTTGATAATCAAAATAAAAATGACAAAAACTATACACCAATGTCAAATCATTTTGAAAGTTCTATCGCCTTTAAAGCGTCTCTAGATTTGATTGTTCAGGGAACTGTGAGCCCATCTGGCTATACTGAGCCAATTCTTCACGAAAGAAGAATAGAATTAAAATCTACGCTTGATTAACTGCCCTTGCAGCATGTCTAAGATTATCTATAGGGATCAATTTACCAGACCTCTTTATATGCCAAAAAGTCCAGCCATTACAAGCTTGAAGTCCTTGAAGGTGTGCACCAACTGAGTGGATTGACCCTTTGGCATCTTTAGAGATTAAGCTTCCGTCAGCTCTAATTTTTGCAGACCACCTATTCTTAGAATCTTGTAATAATTCACCTGGATTTATTAAGCCTCGTTCTAATAAATGACCAAAGGGAATCCTTGGTTCAGCAGTCTTTCTTGGTGTCTGAACAAGCTCTTTTGAAATAATTTCTTTAATAGAATTAATCCTTTTCTGGGCTTCTATTGCATAATTAGCATTTTGCTCAATTCCAATAAAATTCCTACCAAGTTTTTTGGAAACTGCACCTGTAGTCCCTGTACCAAAGAATGGGTCTAGGACAATGTCTCCAATATTACTACTAGACATAATAACTCTAGTCAAAAGATTTTCTGGTTTTTGAGTGGGATGAATTTTATTTCCATTTCCATCCTTCAATCTTTCACCACCAGTACATATTGGTATTAACCAATCAGATCGCATCTGAAGATCTCCATTTAAAGACTTCATGGCTTCATAATTAAAAGTATATTTAGATGAAGAGTTTTTTGATGCCCAAATCAGCGTTTCATGAGCATTAGTAAATCTTCTACCACGGAAATTAGGCATTGGATTTACCTTTCTCCAGATAATATCATTTAACATCCAAAAATTTAAATCTTGTAAAATATAACCTAACCTAAAAATATTATGATATGAACCAATCACCCAAATTGTACCATTAGATTTTAGAATTCTTCTTGCAGCTGTCATCCATTGTCTAGTGTAAATGTCATAGTCAAGTATAGATGAAAATTTATCCCAACTTTCATTTACACCATTTACCTTTGTTTGGTCTGGTCTAGAAAGATCTCCGCTTAATTGTAAGTTATAAGGCGGATCTGCAAAAATTAAATCAACACTTTCTTCAGGCATTTTATTCATTTGCTCAATACAATCACCAACCAAAACTCTATTAACAAATTTATCGACAACCATCATGTAAAATTTACCTTAATAAGCTATTAACATACTGTGGATAAAATGATAAATATCTATTAAAGTCAATGACTTAGTTTAAAAATTTTGATTTACACAATATATGTATATTTTTAAAATTTATTCACTATATATGGTAGAAATCGGTTTAAATGACTTTCTATGCAGTCCTAAAATACCGTATTTTAAAATAGCTTCCTTATGCCTAACTGTTCCATACCCAAAATGTTTATCAAAAGAATAATTTGGATATTTTAATGAGTATTGTTTCATTATGTTATTTCTAGTCTCCTTAGCTATGATACTAGACAAAGCTATAGTTTTTGACTTATTATCACCTTTTACGAGTGGGATTACATTATTAGAAATAAGTTTTAATTTTTTTATTTTAAATGATTTATCGAAATTTAAGAAGTTTGGTTTATATTTCCCGTCAATAAATATTTGAAAGTCATATTTTTTATCAGCTATGTAATTATTTAAGATTTCAAGAAGACTAAATATTGATCTTTTCATAGCCATTGTATTGGCAAATGTAAGTCCATAAAAATCTATTTCTCTTTCGGATGAAATTGAGCTACAATATTTAACTGAATTATTTAATGATAATAAGATTTTTTTACGCTGATTTGTTGTTAACCTTTTACTATCATTTATTTCTTTATTTAAAAGTTTATATTTTTTAAAATCAAGCCAAGATGCTGTCGCTACTAATGGACCTGCCCAACTTCCTCTGCCAGCTTCATCTACTCCAATCATTATAATGTTATTACTTAATGAATTTCTTTCTAAATCAAAATTTGCCATTAATTCTTTGTACGAGACAATCTATGTTCTCTAAGCCTTGGCATTATTTCTACAAAGTTACATGGTTTATGTCTTATATCTAATTGATGAATTAAAATCTGATCCCAACCATCACGACAAGCAGATGGAGAACCGGGTAGACAAAAAATGTAAGTTCCATTAGAAACACCAGCTATCGCACGTGATTGTAAGGAGGATGTTCCAATTTTGCTGTAGGATAACCATCGAAACATCTCTCCAAAACCATCTATTGTTTTCTCAAATAGTGTTTGCATTACTTCTGGAGTTATATCTTTACCAGTAAGGCCTGTTCCACCTGTCGAAATTACTACATCTATCTTTTCATTATTAATTAAATTTGAGAATAGATTGTAAATTTCATCAAAATTGTCTTTTACAATATTTCTACAAATAATTCTATGCTTAGATTTAAGAACTCTTTCCTCTAAGACATCGCCAGATTTATCGTTATCTAAAACTCTAGTATCGGATATGGTTACAATAGCTATATTTATAGGGATGAAATTAATTTTAATTGACATAGACTTAACTTCCTATTTTCTCTTTAAAAAAAACCTTAAAATCTATTGGCTTACCTGACGCTAAAGTATTAAGAATATTATTTTCTTGATTTAATCGTATTTTATAAATCCATAAATTTGTTAATACCAACTTAATATAATTTCTTGTTTCTCTAGCAGGCAAGCTTTCTAACATTAGAAGTGTATCTTCATATTTATAATTTTTATCTTTTGTCCATTTTTTAAAATTTCCAGGACCGGCATTATAACTTGCTAGCATCCACATCAGGTCTTGGTTAACTATAGGTAAATTTAGAAGAAATTTCATATATTTTGTACCAATAAGTATGTTATGGGGCGGATTATAAAGTAGATGATTTTTACTTCTTCTAAGTCTATATTCTCTATTTTTCATTATAAAAGCTGCAGTTGAAGGTAATATTTGCAAAACACCCATAGCCTTTGAGGAGCTTTTTGCTCTTGGATTAAAGCCTGATTCTTGACGAGCTATTGCATAGATAAGTGCTTTATCCTTTAAATCAGAAGTATCCATTTTCCAAGAAGGTATAGGATATAAACCACCTAAATGGATTTGATCATAATCATTTCTCAAAATTGCTGCTAATCTAAATGTTAATCCTGGCATATTATTATTGGATATAAATGATAATAACTTAGGATAATCCTTTACATGAAATCTAGGAATAATTTTTCTAAACTCTCTAGCCGCTTTGTGATGCTCTTTTACCTCGATAAGAGCTAAAGCCCTTATACCACCCTTATGTTTAGTAATTTTTTTTAATAAATTTTTATCGTATTTCGGTAAATCAAATTCTGGAGTATATTGATATCCTAAAGAAGCCATAGCTAATGAACCATAAAATGTACGCTCTCGCTTTGCTGCTTTAGACAAAAAATAATTAGCTTTTTGGGGTATTCCTAAAAAGAAAGAAATACGTGCTGACCAATAACCGCCTGCTGCCGCCATCCCATCAGGCCCTTTAATATCTGCTAATTTGTTAAAGAAATATTTAGAGGATTCTATGTTTTTCGTTCTCCAAGAAGCTAAGCCACCTGCCCATAAAGCCAGTGGATTCGGCGTATCAGACAGACTCATTGAAAGTCTTGCTTGTCTTAAAGATTTATAATCTTTATCAAATATAAAGAATGCATGAGACAACTCGGCTCTTAGTTGAGACAATTCATTATTAGTTAAATATTTTTTTACTTTTTGGCTATTTAATAAGTTTTCTGCATATTGTGTGTTTTTTTTGTTAATAGCTCGTCTTAATTTAATTGATGTTTGATAGGAATATCTTTTATATTTTTTATTATCTAACGGGAACCTTGGCTTTAGAGAATTGGCTTTATATGTACCATAGCCATTTAAAAAACCTGCTGTCGGTTTTTTAGGATTTTTATAGTTTTTGGGTTTTCTTTTAAGAGCTATTCTTGTAATTCTAGTAGCATCAGGATGGTCATTATATTTTTCTAGCCAAAGTCTAAGATCTCTATACGAACTTCTCCATCCAGTAGGATGTAGATATCTTTCAGCATATACATTACCCAATAATACTTTATTTTTTAATTTTTTAATTAATGTATCAACTTTTATCCATTCTTTAGATTTTTTACTTTTAATAGATTTTTTTTGTATAGCAAAAATTTGTTTGTAAGTTTTAATGTCTTCGAAAGATAGAATGTTTTTATAACTTCTAATTTCTGCTAATGCAAAACCACTGCTTACAATTAAGTTTAATGAAATAGCAGTAAAAGCACACATTATTTTTTTTAATATAATCATAAAATCTTTAAATTTCCCTAATTTTATCCCTTAACAATTTCATATCCTCCCACGCTTTTCTTTTCATATCAGGTCTATTTAACAAATATGAAATACTAAGTGTTGGAAGTATGTAAGGGTTGTAATCTGAATCAAAATTCTTAATTGGATCAGATTTTAAGGAGTGCCATTTTCCTCTTGTTTTAGTAATACTTTGATTTAAATCTAGTATCTGATTAGTGGGAACTTCGCCCAGACAAACAATTATTTTTGGTTTTAACAACATTATCAAATTAAAAATAAAGGGTCTACAAATTTTTATTTCTTGTTCTGTTGGGTATCTATTACCTGGTGGCCGCCAAGGTATTGCATTTATAATAAATATATCATCATATTTTAAATGTATTGCATTAAGCATTTTTTCAAACAGATCCCCTTTTAAAGAAATAAATGATTTGCCAATTTTGTCTTCTTCTGTATCAGGAGTTCCATCAATAAATAATAAATCAGCATTTTCACTTCCTCGGAATCTGACAAAATTAGTTGCTGTTTTTTTTAAATTACAACCATTAAAATTTTCAAATAAATTTTCTAACTCACAAATATCGTTAGCTTTTATAAAAGTATTATGTATTTTTTTTATTGTATTATTTTCGGTAAGTTTAAATAATTTTTTATTGGTTTCATTTTGGAATTGATTAATGTGGAAATCAATCCCAAAATCTTTATAGAGTTTTAATATATTTAGGATATTTTCATGATATGTTTTTTCTAATTTTTTCAATTACTAATTCTCATAAAAATTATTAATTATATTTATTTATTAGATTAAAGTGTAATGATTTCATGTTAAAGTTATTATTTATTTTTTGGAAAGTTTTATGATTAAAATCATTGTTATTCTTCTTCTGGTATTAAATGTGGCTAGTTGTAATATTACTAAAAAAAATCTAGAAATTTATAAAAATAACCATAAAGAAAGGGGGTCTTCTGATAGCGCTACCTTTCTTACTGCTAACTATTATATTTCAAAGGGAGATGCTTATACAGCAAGTAAAATCCTTAATAAAAGAATTGAAAGTTCAAAGCTTTTACAACTTAAGTTTTTTTCTAATTTAGTCAGTGGAAATTTTGAAGTAGCACATAATATTTCAGCTTTATTAACACCTGATTTTAAAAAAAATAGTATGTATCATTTACCTAGATATATAATAAACATAAAAAAAAATATAATTAATCAAAATTTAGAATTTTTAGAAGATAATAATCCTAGTATTGGTTTAAATAATTTAACCCCTTTACTTAAGTTATGGGTTTTAAAAGAACAAAATAAAACAGATCTAAAATTTAATAATAACTATCAAAAATGGTCTATACATGAACTGCTGATATTAGAAAATTTTCATAAGCCTGCAAATTTGAAAAAAATAGCTGATGAAATTTATGCATTGGAAAATTTAAATAGTAATGATCTATTGTTATTGGCTGGTTTCTTTTTCAGATTGAAGGATTTCGATAAATTTGACAAAATTGTAACGACCAAACTATCTGATCAATTTGACAAGGAGTACATAATTAAAACTTTTTCTGTTAATAATAATATTTTTTATAAAACACCAACATTACATACAATTTTAGCATCTAAAATATATAATATTTCAATTTCAAACAACAAACAAAAAGATTCATATTCATATTCATTTCAGAAGATTTTGCTAGAAATGAGCCTTTATCTTTGTCCAAATTTGGATATTGCAAAATATTCTTTGGCTGAAATCTACAATTTAGAAAAAACAAATGAACTTGCTTTAAAAAAGTTGGAATCTATTTCTTTTGGTTCATTTTTTTTTCTACCTAGTAATCTGAAAAAATTATCAGTCATAAAATCTCTAGATAAAGAACAGGAATATAAAAATTTATTGTTTAAATTTAATAAAAAGTGGCCAACAAACAAATTTATCTTGTATAGATTAGCCACTTACTACAAGTCTAGA
>QBYJ01000050.1 GCA_003282885.1 SAR116 cluster bacterium AG-325-F22 | reverse complement strand
TATTGGAGACGCAAAACCAGCATCCATTAATATTTTTGCAAAATTATCTATTTTATTTTGAGAAGAGGTTTCAAAAAAAGAGCCCGGCCATGGGTTAAAAGGAATTAAATTTATTTTAGATGGAATTCCCTTAATAAGTTTTATTAAATTATTTGCATCTTCTTCAGAATCATTAATATCTTTTAGCATAACGTATTCCCAAGTAATTCTTCGAGAATTAGATAAGTTAGGATACTTGCGACAAGAATTTATCAAATCTTTTAGATTATATTTTTTATTAATAGGAACTAGGATATCTCTAAGTTTATCGTTAACAGCGTGAAGTGAAATTGCTAAGTTAACACCTAACTCAGCACCAGTCTTATCAATATTGGGTATTATACCTGAGGTTGAAAGTGTTATTCTACGCCTAGATAATGAAATACCATCATCTGACATCATGATTTTTATCGCTTTACTTACCTCATCATAGTTTAGTAATGGTTCTCCCATACCCATCATAACTACATTTGTAACTTTTCTATGATTTTTTCCTGACGGCCAATCACCCAAATGATCCATAACAAGCATCAATTGACCTACTATTTCTCCTGAAGTAAGATTTCTAACTAGAGATTGCGTACCTGTATGACAAAATGAACAATTAAGAGTACAACCTACTTGACTAGACAAGCAGACTGTTCCCCGATCTTCTTGTGGTATGTAAACTGTTTCAATTTCAGATCCGTCTTTAAGCTTTATTAACCATTTAATAGTACCGTCTTTACTTTCTTTCATCTCTGAAATTTGTGGCCTATAAATTATAGATAATTTTGTTAAAAGATCTCTTGTTGGTTTTGAAATATTATTCATTTTCATAAAAGATTGGAAACCAAAACAATAAATCCATCTCCAAATTTGAGTGGCTCTAAATTTTGGAAGGTCATTATTTAAACAAAAGGTTTTTAATTCTTCGAAACTAAAATTTAGTAGATCTTTTTTTGACATATCTACTTTCTTTATCAATTGTTTTAATTAAGAGCAACTCTTATCTATTAACCTTAGAGCTTTTGTGAAACCTGATAATGAGTATGTATCAACAATTTTATTACCGGGTGTTGATGTCCCAGTAACTATTAATGTTTTGCCCCTTCTCATAGATTGGACTAAAAATCTATCTATTTTCGAACTTTCGGACCATGCTCTATCATCTACTGGAAATAGCTTCGTTTTTTTTCCGTCAACGTCAAAAATCACATCTTTATTGCGTTTGAAATTAAAACCGGCTTTTATCGAAACTTCATGACTACTTCCACCTTTTGTATTTGTAACAAAAACGTAAGGTTTACCTCGGTTATTTTTTTTGAACTTACCGCTTGTTTTTATTGGTTCAGATGTGATAAAGCATGTCAAATTCTTATTTAGATTTGTTGTATATGCATTCCATTTTTTTTCAGTACCCAATAATTTAGTTTCACCTAAAACTATATTTGAAAAAAAAGCTGTAGAAAAAAAGCACATAAAAAGGGCAAAGTTTTTGAAGAATATCATCTAACATCTCATTTTTTTATTTCTTCTAATGCAATTTCTTAGCCAATAGATTATAAATTCGTCTAGTCGAGGAAAAATAACTAATTAATAAAAAAGTTAGAAGTAACTTTAAAATAACAACAATTAACAATGCTGACAACTATAAAATATAGAAGATGGTACTAGATAATTATTTTTACAAAAAATAATATTTAACGTAATGAATACATAATGATTTTAGTGCTATAAAATCATCTGTTATTTTAAATTACTTGAATTAATACCACTATAACTTAAGGATAAAAAATGCTTAAAGAAAATCCTAAAATCAAAAAAATAGTTTTGGCTTATTCTGGAGGTTTAGACACATCAGTTATTTTAAAATGGCTCCAAGATAATTATCAATGCGATGTTGTTACCTTCACTGCTGACATTGGTCAGGGTGAAGAAGTTGAGCCTGCAAGAAAAAAAGCAAAATCATTGGGTGTTAGAGAGATTTTTATTGATGATTTAAAAGAAGAATTTGTAAGAGATTTTGTTTTTCCCATGTTCAGGGCAAATGCCTTATATGAAGGAGTATACTTACTTGGCACTTCTATTGCTAGACCACTTATAGCCAAAAGACAGATTGAAATTGCAAAATTAACGAACTCTGATGCTGTATCACACGGTGCAACTGGAAAAGGAAATGATCAGGTAAGATTTGAAATTGGTTACTATAGTCTACAACCAGATATTAAAGTTATTTCTCCATGGCGAGAATGGGATCTTTCAAGCAGAACTAATTTGATAAATTATGCAGAAAAAAATCAAATTCAAGTCCCTAAAGATAAGAGAGGAGATGCCCCATTTAGTGTTGATGCAAATTTATTACATATTTCAGCAGAAGGAAAAATTTTGGAAGATCCGTGGGTAGAACCACAAGAATTTATATATACTAGAACTATTTCTCCATTTGATGCTCCAGACAAACCAACTGAAATAGTATTAGAATTCTTGAATGGTGATCCAGTCGAGTTAAATGGTAAAAGCTTGTCTCCAGCTGCAATGCTTCATCAATTAAATGTTTTTGGGGGAAGAAATGGAATCGGAAGAATTGATTTAGTTGAAAACAGATTTGTAGGAATGAAATCTAGGGGCATATATGAAACTCCTGGTGGTACAATTCTATTTCATATGAGAAGAGCTATTGAATCAATTACCTTAGATAGAGGTGCAGCACATCTAAAGGATGAATTAATGCCTAAATATGCAGAGTTGATTTATAATGGATTTTGGTTTTCTCCTGAAAGAGAAATGTTACAAGCCTCAATAGACGTTAGTCAAAAAAATGTTTCAGGAACAGTAAGAGCTAAATTATATAAAGGGAATGTCATCATAACAGGAAGAAAATCTCCTTATTCCCTATATAGTGAAAGCTTAGTAACTTTTGAAGAAGGTACAGCAGACTATAATCACTCTGATGCTGAAGGATTTATAAAATTAAATGCACTTAGATTGAGAGTAAAAAAAATAATTGAAAGCGCTTCTTAAGTCTGGCTATTTAATACAAACTGGTCCAACTGAACCATCTTCAGAAATTTGTTTCAAAACAACTTTTCCATTTTGAGCTAATGCGTAAGTATTTTTTAATTTACCAGATGAACAGTCTACAGGTCTAACAAAACTATATTTTATGGGACCAGATTTAGATGCTTCATTTAAAAATTCTTTAACATGTGGCTCTTGAAGAGCTAATATTGAATAAATAGTAACAAAAAATATCATAATTTTCTCCTTTAATTATATATATTTCATTATTAAGTGGCTATAATTTGACAAATTTAGACTGAATTTGGGCAATTTGATTTATTTAAGGAATATAATATGGATAAAAAAATATTTGAAATACCAGAAAAAATGCAAGCAATAGAGATCAAAGCGTTTGGTCCCCCTGAAAATTTAAATCCTTGTTCCCGACCAGTACCAAAACTTTTAAATAACCAAGTTTTGATCAAAGTATCATTTGCAGGAGTTAATAGGCCAGATTTATTGCAAAGACAAGGTAATTACAAGGTTCCAGATGGTGCATCAGATTTACCTGGTCTAGAAGTTTCAGGTATTGTAGTTGATATAAAAGGTTCAAATTTAATATTTAATATTGGTGATAAGGTTTGTGCACTCTGTCATGGAGGCGGATATGCAGAATACGTGTCAGTAGATATAGGTCATTGTATGCCTGTACCGAGGAATTACTCAATGCTTGAAGCTGCATGCATACCTGAAACATTCATAACTGTTTGGAGTAATTTGTTTATACGTGGAAAATTATCAAAAAATGAAACAGTCCTAATTCATGGTGGAGCAAGTGGTATTGGCACTACAGCAATCCAATTGGCAAAAGAATTTGGCAATACCGTTTATGCAACTGCGGGGAGTGATAAAAAATGTTCAGCAGTAGAAAAAATAGGAGCAACTAAATGTATCAACTATAGAAATAGCAAATTTGAAAATGAAATAAATGAACTTACAAATAATAGAGGTGTCGATGTTATTTTAGACATGGTTGCTGGCAATTATATACCAAGGAATTTAAAATGTTTAAATTTTGATGGCAGATTATTAATAATTGCGGTTCAAGGTGGCATTAAAGATGAAGTAAATTTTGCAAATATTATGATTAAAAGACAAACAATTACTGGATCGACCTTAAGACCGCAATCATCTAACAAGAAATCTGAGTACGTTGAAAGTCTGGTTAAAAATACTTGGAAGTATCTTGAATCAGGTAAGGTAAAACCCATTATTGAAAAGGAATTTTACTTGATGGATGCAGTTGAAGCACATAAAGCTCTTGAAAAAGGAGATCATGTAGGGAAATTTATTATGAGAGTCTCACAATAATCAATAACCAAGGGGTTTTAAAGCTTTTTTAATTTCTTCAAAAACTAGAGGGTTATCGACAGTTGCAGGCATTTCCCAATCAACTTTATTTGCTATTTTTCTAATAGTAGCTCTTAAAATTTTTCCTGATCTGGTTTTAGGAAGAGATGACACAACTGCAACTGATTTAAAAGCTGCTACTGGCCCTATTTCATTACGAACTAAGTCAACAACTTCTTTACATACAACTTCATGAGTTTTATTACATCCATTATTTAGGCAAATTAGACCAAGTGGAACTTCTCCTTTAAGATTATCGTAAACTCCGACAACAGCACATTCTGCAACATCAATATGGTTAGATAATGTTTCCTCCATCGCGCCAGTTGAAAGTCTGTGCCCAGCAACATTTATCACATCATCAGTTCTAGACATAATGTATAAATAATCATCTTCATCTTGATAACCTGCGTCACCTGTTTCATAGTAATTTTTAAATTTAGATAAATACGATTCTATATATCTATCATCTGCACTCCATAATGTAGGTAGTGAACCAGGTGGTAGAGGAAGCTTTATAGAAATTGCTCCCAACGTACCTCGTGGCACCTCAATTCCTTCCTCAGACAAAATCTGTACATCATATCCTGGCATTGCTAGAGTTGGTGAACCTGTTTTTATAGGAAGAGCCTCTATCCCAAGTGGATTGGCTGCTATAGGCCAACCTGTTTCTGTCTGCCACCAGTGATCAATGATAGGAACTTTTAGTTTATTTTCTAACCATAAAACTGTATCAGGATCAGCTCTTTCCCCAGCAAGAAATAGAGATTTCAAGCTTGTTATATCAAAGTTTTTTATAAAATCACCCTTTGGATCATCTCTCTTAACAGCCCTTAGAGCAGTTGGCGCTGTAAATAAAACTTTAACTTTATACTCAGAGATAATTCTCCAAAAAGTTCCAGCATTAGGAGTCCCAATTGGTTTACCCTCAAATAAAATAGTAGTACAACCATGAAATAATGGGGCATATACTATGTAAGAATGCCCAACGACCCAGCCAATGTCGGAAGCCGCCCAGTATACGTCTCCTGGTTGAACGTCATATATATTATTCATAGACCATTTTAGGGATACTGCATGTCCTCCATTATCTCTAACTACTCCTTTAGGCTTTCCAGTAGTTCCTGAAGTATATAAAATATATAAAGGATCATTTGCATCCACTTCAATCGGCTTAGCCAAGAAAGCATCTTTAATAAACTCACTCCAATCTAGATCTTGGCTGGAATTGAGTTGAGCATAAAGTGAGCCCCTTTGAAAAATTATACATTTTTTTACTTGATGCTTTGCAATCTGTATTGCTTTATCAAGTAACGGTTTATATTCAATAATCCTATTAGGCTCATGACCACAAGATGCAGAAACAATTACCTTAGGTTTACAATCATCAATTCTTACAGCTAATTCGTTTGAGGCAAATCCTCCAAAAACTACAGAATGAACTGCACCAATTCTAGCACAGGCTAACATTGCTACCAAAGCTTCAGGTATCATAGGCATGTAAATAATTACCCGGTCCCCTTTAATGACTCCTAATTTTGTTAGTGCTCCAGCAAATTGGGAAACTTGATATTGTAATTGTGAATAGGTTATTCTCTTTTTAGTATTGGTAACAGGACTATCATAAATAATAGCATCTTGTTCTCCTCTACCTGATAAAACATGCCTATCTATCGCGTTGTAACATGTATTTAGGGTTCCATCAGGAAACCATTTATAAAAAGGACTGTTCGAATCATCTAAAATTTTTTTAGGTTTTTTTCCCCATGCAATAGCTTTAGCTTGTTTACCCCAAAATTTGAGGTGATCATTTTTCCAACTTTTGTAAATATTTTTATAATACCCCAATAGTTTCTCCACATACAATTAATATCTAATTATTCATTCTAGCATTTCTATAATTATGCATTCTCATTAGCTTTTCAGATGCTTTGTTAATTGTTGTCGATGCTGCGTGAGGTATTGAGGTTCCTGGACCAAAAATGGCGGCAACGCCTGCATCATATAGAAATTGATAATCTTGTGCAGGAATAACTCCACCACAAATAACAAGAATGTCGTCTGCTTGTTTTCTTTTAAGTTCTTCTATTAGTTCCGGTATCAACGTTTTGTGGCCTGCAGCTAGAGAAGAGATACCTATCACATGAACTCCAGATTTGATTGCAAGCTCAACTGCCTCTTTTGGTGTCTGAAACAAAGTACCAATTTCAACAGTAAAACCAATATCTGTGAACGCAGACGCAATTACCTTAGCTCCTCTATCATGTCCATCTTGACCTAGTTTAGCCATGAAAATTTTAGGGTTCTCGCCTGCTATATTTCTAAAGTTTAATAAAGCATTATCAACCTCATTGAAATCTTCTTTATTAATGTATGCATTTTTGTAAATATTTTTTATTACTTCTTGTTTAACACCATAACGACCATAAACATCTTCTAGTGCATGAGAAACTTCACCAACTGTTGCTCTTGCTTTGATAGCTATAATAGTTAAATCTAAAAGGTTACCTGTATTTTCTTTTGCTGCCTTTTTTAAATTTTCCAAAGCGATTTTTACATTACTAGGATTTCTTGACTTTTTTATCGCAATAATTTTATTTATTTGTTCTTCACGAACTGCATTATTGTCAATATCTAAAATTTCAATAGGGTCTTGTTGATCAGATTTAAATTTATTTACTCCAACAATTACCTGTTCACCTGAGTCAATTTTTGCCTGACGTTTAGTAGCAGATATTTCTATTTGAGACTTCGGGAAACCCTCCATTACAGCTACTGTCATACCTCCCATGCCCTCAATTTTTTCAATAAGTGCATTTGCCTTATCAATTAACTCCTTAGTCATATTTTCAACAAAATAACTACCAGCAAGTGGATCAACAGTGTCAGTAATACCACTTTCATGTTGAAGAATTAATTGAGTATTTCTTGCTATTTTTGCCGAAAATTCTGTTGGTAATCCTATAGCCTCATCAAATGAATTTGTATGTAATGATTGTGTGCCACCTAAAGTAGCGGCCAATGCTTCAATAGTAGTTCTTATAATATTGTTGTATGGATCTTGCTCCTGCAAACTTGCACCAGAAGTTTGACAATGAGTTCTAAGCATTTGAGATTTTGGGTTTTGACAATTAAATAATTTTTTTGTCCATTCTGACCATAAATACCTGGCTGCTCTTAATTTAGCTGCTTCCATAAAAAAATTCATTCCAATTGCAAAGAAAAAAGAAAGCCTTGGTGCAAAATCATCAACTAACAAGCCTCTTTTGGAAGCAGCTCTTATATATTCCAAGCCATCTGCTATTGTAAAAGCTAACTCTTGGACTAGAGAAGCGCCTGCTTCTTGCATGTGATAACCAGAAATAGATATAGAGTTAAATTTTGGCATTTGCTTTGATGTAAAATGAATTATATCTGAAACAATTCTCATAGAAGGCTCTGGTGGATAGATATAAGTGTTCCTAACCATAAATTCTTTCAAAATATCATTTTGAATAGTTCCACTTAATTTTTCAAGACTAACTCCCTGCTCTTCGGCGGCAACTATATACCCAGCTAATACGGGAAGAACTGCTCCATTCATAGTCATGGAGACAGACATTTTATCAAGAGGAATACCATCAAAAAGAATTTTCATATCCTCAACACTATCAATTGCGACTCCTGCCTTGCCAACATCACCATATACTCTTTCGTGATCTGAATCATAACCTCTATGTGTTGCTAGATCGAAAGCTACAGAAAGACCTTTTTGCCCCGAAGCTAAGTTTTTTTTATAAAATTCGTTTGATTCAGAAGCAGTAGAAAAACCTGCATATTGCCTTATTGTCCAAGGTCTTCCTGTATACATTGTTGCTTTTGGCCCCCTGACATAAGGAGCTTCACCTGGATTAGAACCAAGATGTTTTATCTCTTTATTATCCAATTCAGTATAAAGAGGTTTAATATTAATACCTTCTGGCGTTTCAACTACAATTGCATCAATATCTTGTTTTTTTAGCTCATTAAGAGCGTTTTCTTTCCAACTTTGTAAGCTATTCACTTTTTTCATATATTTTTCTCGTAGAGCCTAAATTCTTTATTTAAATATAAATTCCATTATTACTTGATCAACAGATAAAGTAGTACCCTCTTCATGATTAATTTTATTAACCGTACATTTTTTGGAGGCTATTAAAGTA
>QBYJ01000049.1 GCA_003282885.1 SAR116 cluster bacterium AG-325-F22 | reverse complement strand
TAAATAAAGATAGTTGTATGGTTAATTCTCTTCATGGTCAGGCGATTGATAGTTTAGCTCAAAATTTAAAAATTGAAGCCTATTCAGATGATGGTGTTATTGAGGCTATAAGTATTCCAGAACATCCTTCATTTGCTGTTGGTGTTCAATGGCATGCAGAATATGAACCCGAAAAAAACAAACTTAATAAAAGTTTGTTTATGGAATTTGGACAAGCATGTTTAGATTATATTAATAAAAAATAAATCACTCTTAAAATACTAACTCAGGCCCAATTGGAATTATTCTGTAAGGATTTATATGCTCATGAGAAAAATAATAATGTCTTTTAATATGTTCAAAATTAGTTGTTGTATTTATTGCCTTTTCTTCAAATAAATTTTTAAGATATCTACTTATATTTTTGTAATCACTTATTTTTTTTAAATTACATTTAAAATGTAGATAATACACACAGTCAAACCTTATTAAGGTTGGCACTAACCTAATATCAGCTTCGGTAAGTACGTTCCCAACCAAAAAATCTTGTTTTTTTAATATTTTTTCAATCATTTCTAATGTGGAAAATAATTTATTAACGGCATCTTCGTATGAAGCTTGTGTTGTTGAAAAGCCAGATTTATAAACTCCATTATTCACATTTTCGAATATAATTTTATTAATATCGTCGATTTCTTTTCTTAGATCATGAGGGTAATAGTCGTTATAATTCTTGGTTATGTTGTTAAATGCACTGTTCATAATTCTGATGATTTCAGATGATTCATTATTTACAACTGAGCAGGTTTTTTTGTCCCATAATATTGGGACTGTAGCTTTAGTGGATACTTTTTCATCTGAAATTTGATAAATTTCATGTGCATATTTTTTATTATAAAGAGTATCACCGGTTGCTTTTGGAAAGTCTTTTGCAAATGACCACCCCATCTCAAGCATGTCTGGATGAGAAAAATCAACACTTATATGATCTTCTAAATTTTTTAATTTCCGAATAATAAGAGTGCGATGCGCCCAAGGGCAGGCATAACTAACATATAGATGATATCTATTTGATTCTACCAAATAAGTATCATGGCCTTCACTAATATTATTTCTAAAAATACTATTTAATCTTTTAAAACTGCCATCTTTAGAATTACTAGAAACTGATCCTTTAACCCATTCCCCATTAATAAGTTGACCCATTCATCTATCCCACTGAGAATTTTTTTTAAATGATGATATCATGATTATAAAAATAAATTAAAAATAATTTAAATAGTTTGTTTACTTAAACTATAAATATATCGAGTTTTACTATTTACATTTAAGGAATTTAAGATGAAAAATATTGGCGTAATAGGTGGAGGTCTTATAGGAGCTAGTTGGGCAGCTATATTTTCCAAGAGTGGATTTAATGTATTTGTTTACGATCCATACCCAGATGTTTTTGATACATACAAATCAAGGGTTACATCTTTTTTAGAAGAGTTAAAAAGTATTGATGAGACTATAAATGTTGAAGAAAGCTTAAATAGAATAAATGCAAATGTAACTATAGAAGATTTATGTAGTAATGTGGAATACATTCAAGAAAGCGCCCCAGAGATATTATCTGTTAAGCAAGAGTTATTTGCAAAGTTAGATAATTTAGCACCTGAAGAAGTTGTTATTGGCTCATCTTCTTCAGCTATGCCAATCTCAAGCATTACACAGAATTTGGAAGGACAACATAGGTGCATAATAACACACCCAGCTAATCCACCGCACTTAATCCCTTGTGTTGAAATTTGTCCTGGAGAAAATACTTCAAATAAAACAATTGAAAAGACAAAAGAAATCTTTATTGCTTCTGGTGCGTCTATTGTACAAGTAAAAAAAGAAATAGATGGTTTTATCTTAAATCGACTTCAAGGAGCTTTACTTAATGAAGCAATGAGACTTTTTTCTGATGGATATGCTAGTTCAGATGAGATAGATGCTACGATAAGAGATGGTTTAGGTTTAAGGTGGGCATTTATGGGACCTTTTGAAACTATAGATTTGAATGCACCAGGAGGTATAAAAGATTATATTTCAAGATATGGACCCATGTACATTGAAATGGCAAAAAATCAAACAAAAGTTCCTGATTGGTCTGAAGAAGCAGGAAAAAAACTTGAGTTAGAAAGAAGAAAAATACTTAGTCACGACGAATTAGAAGATCGGGCTAAAAAAAGAAATCAACTGCTTAAATCATTAAGAAAAGTTAAAATAGATAACGGTGAAGTATAATTATTAAAGGTATTAAGGATTTTGTTACCACTAGAAAATTTTAAAATTTTAGACTTGTCTAGGTTAGCTGCAGGTAACATGGTTAGTCATATGTTAGCAGATTTTGGAGCAGACGTTATTAAAGTTGAAAAACCAGGAAAAGGTGATGATCTCAGGAATTGGAAAGTTAATGACGTCTCTCACTGGTGGGCAGTTTATTCCAGAAATAAAAGAAGCATAGCTTTAAATCTTAAAGAAGAAGAAGGGTTAAACCTTTTAAAAGAATTAGTAAAAAGTGCAGATGTTTTAATAGAGAATTTTGTACCAGGTACTCTTGAGAAATGGGGTATTGGTCCAGATAATTTATTAGACCTAAATAAAAATCTTATTATTTTAAGAATTTCAGGTTGGGGTCAAACAGGAATATATAAAGATGCTCCTGGTTTTGGTTCTTTAGTCGAGGGAATGAGTGGCTTTGCTTCTATGACAGGAGAAGAAAATCAAAAGCCATTACTTCCTCCATTAGCTCTTGCTGATATGGTGGCGGGTTTAACTGGTTTTGGTGCGATTTTGATGGCTGTGATTGCATCAAAGAAAAGTCAAACTGGAGGGCAGGTTATTGATCTTTCTCTTTTTGAACCTTTTTTTTCTATATTAGGTCCTTGGGCAGCAAGTTATAAAATATCAGGAAAAACACCTCCTCGAATTGGAAATAGAAGTAATGTTGCTGCACCTAGAGGTATTTATAAAACTAAGGATAATAAATTTGTATCACTATCAGCATCAATGCAATCGATGTGGGAAAAACTTGCAATTACCATTGGGGCTCAAGAGTTAATTAATGACCCCAAATTTCTTACAAATAGTGATAGATTGAGCAATCAGGATGGCTTAGATGATGTGATTTCCAATTTCATTAAAAAATTTGATAGAGATCCTCTTTTAAAATTATTTTCGGAAGAGGGAATTACAGTCGGACCTGTCCTGGACATATCAGAAATAATTGAACATCCATATGTCTTAGATAGAAAGATTTTAATGGAACATTATAATAATAGTTATGGAAATATTTTAATGCATCAAGCTTTTCCAAGGCTTAGTAAAACTCCTGGAAAAGTAAAATCCTCTGCACCCTCAATAGGTGAAAACACCAATGATATATTAAAAGAAATCGGTCTTACAAAAAGTCAAATTGAGAAACTTAGAGATAATAAAATTATAGATTAGTTAGATATGTCAATGAAATCAATTATTGACATCAAAAAATATAAAGAACAAAATATCAAAAATGGGAGGTATTTTTAATGGATGGTCTAAGTAGAGAAATAAATGATTATGATCTAATTATTAAAAATGGAACTATTGTTGATGGAACAGGTAAAAAATCTGAGACAGCTGATATAGCCGTAAAAAACGGTCTAATAGCTGCAATAGGAACCATTAACGGAAAAGCTAATCAAGAAATAGATGCAACTAATTTAATAGTTACTCCTGGATTTGTAGATATTCATACGCACTATGATGGACAAGCAATATGGGATAGTCAGTTGAAACCATCATCAATTCATGGAGTAACAACAATAGTTATGGGTAATTGTGGAGTAGGCTTTGCTCCGTGCAAACCAGAAGATAGGGTCAAACTAGTTGAGTTAATGGAAGGGGTAGAAGATATTCCTGCTCCAGTCATGCATGAGGGTTTAGATTGGCAATGGGAAACCTTTGAAGAGTATCTTCAAGCATTAGAAAAGAACAAATTAGACATTGATGTTTGTGCACTTTTACCACATGCGGCTTTGAGAGTTTATGTTATGGGTGAGAGGGCTATCAAGCATGAGGTTGCAAACGCTAATGATATGGAAATAATGAGGAAGCTTGCTAAAGAAGCAGTTGAAGCGGGTGCATTTGGCTTCTCGACCTCTAGAACTATAAGTCACAAAAGTTTAAAAGGTGAATTTACACCAACTCTGAGAGCACATGAAGATGAATTGACAGCGATAGCAATGGGTTTATCAGACGCTGGATCAGGGTTTATGGAGATAGTTTCGGATTGGAACGAACCTGACCCAGAAACAGAATTTGAAGTGCTTAAACGTATTGTTAAGAAATCTGGAAGGCCAGTTGTGTTTAGTTGTACTCAGAGACATGATAGACCACATTTTTGGGAAGATTTAATGTCAATGGCAAGGCAGGCTCAAAAAGAAGGGTTACCAATTAGACCTGTAGTGACTCCTCGACCAATAGGGTTGTTATTAGGCTTAAACGGAAGTCAAAATCCTTTCTCAGGAACAGATACATATAAATCTATTGCTGAATTGCCTCTTCCACAAAGAGTTAATGAAATGAAGAAAGAAAATATTAAAAAGAAGATTTTATCTGAAGATCCTATTAAAGGAAGTACATTTCCTTTAATTAATAGAATTGGCTATTCTCAAATGTATAGGTTTGGTTCTCCACCAAATTACAATCCCAAACCAGAACAATCTATAAAAGCATTAGCTGAGGTTAATGGTATTTCTGCAGCAGAATTGGCGTATCAAATTCTTCTTGAGAATCAAGGTAATAATTTTATTTATGCACCTCTAGTCAATTATGCTGATCATACGTTTAGTGTTTGTCAAAAAATGCTAGAGGACAAAAATGCTATAATGGGTCTGGGAGACGGTGGAGCTCACGTTGGATTTATTTTAGATGCAGGATATCCTACATGGCTTATATCTTATTGGTCCGTAAAAAAGAAAATTTTTTCTATGGAGGAGACAATAAGACGATTAACGTCCGACACAGCAGAAGCTGCAGGTTTGTCTGATAGAGGAGTTTTAAAAATAGGTTTGAAAGCTGATTTAAATATAATTGATTGGGAAAATGTGGACTCTTCTGATCCTTTTATGACTCAAGACTTACCAGCTGGTGGAAAAAGATTGATGCAACATACTCATGGTTATGTGGCAACAATAGTATCAGGAAAAATTACTTATCAGAATGGTGTGTCTACTAAAGAAAGACCAGGAGGTCTTGTTAGATCAGTAAAAGATAGTCAAAATGTATTTGCCTATTCAAGTTGATTTTGAGAAAAAATTATTCAAGTGAATTGCTAGAGTTACCTTTTACAAAAATTTTTTTCAAATTAGCTATACCTAACCTATATTCTACTCTGATAGCGGCATTAACGATTATTTTTGATCTTTGGTATGTAGGTCAAATTGGTGTTTCAGAGTTAGCTGGAGTAGCTTATATATTTCCAATTTATATGCTTGCTAGCATGCTTTCTAATGGTGCATTTGGAGGAGCAATAAGTGGCGCTGTTGCAAGAGCCTTTGGTAGTAGAAATATTTTTCAAGCTGAATGTGTTTTCCGATCAGCAATTTTGATTGCTTGTTTAGGTTCTTTAATAATGATGCTAATTTTTTTCCTATTAGCAGAACCTTTCTTCATTTATTTTAATATAGATAAACAAGTTGCTTTTTCAGCTTTAAGTTATGGAAATATATTACTTGGTGGCATCTTTTTAATTTGGATTTTTAATATAATTATTTCAGTTACGCGTGGTTCTGGAAACACACTAGTTCCTGCATATAGTTGGTCAATTGTATTATTTTTTCATATTGTTATAGCATTTACTAACTTTAATTTTGAAAATGGAACAATAATTTTAGTTAAAAATATAAAATTATTTAATGAGGTATTTATATTTTCAGCACTTCAATGGTCAGTTATTTCATTATTATCAGGATATTTTGTAGGAATAATTTTTGTTATAGGTTTTTATTATTTTGGAAAACACTCTTTTTCTTTCAATTTAAGGGATGTTTTAAAGTTTGATGGAATCTTAAAACTTTTTAAATCAGGTTCATTGGCAAGTTGTCAATCTTTAATGACAATAGCTTTAGCTATTTTTTGTACGACTGTAATTAGTATTTTTGGCACAAATTGGACGGCAGGTTTTGGAATTGCTATAAGGCTTGAATTATTATTAATTCCTATAATTTTTGGAATTGGTGGAGCACTTATTGCAATTGTTGGGGCAAATGTAGGAGCAAAAAAATTTTCAAGGGCAATTGCTATGACATGGAAAGGAACATTTTTTTCAGTATTTATTGTTGGCTTTATTGGATTATTTTTTTCTATTTATCCAGATTTATGGTCAGCTTTTTTTACTGATAATGCTGAAATAAAAGAAACATCAAAACTTTATTTAAAAGTTGTAGCGCCATTTTACGCTTTTTTTGCTTTAGGCCTTGGCCTTTATTTTACTTCTCAGGCTTTCAACACCTTACTCTGGCCAGTTATTGGAACTTTTATAAGAATGGTATTTGTTATTTTGGTAACAATGCTTCTCTTTAACTTTAAGGTAGAAAGTCCTTATTTGATATTTGTTACTATGTCTTCAGGATTAATTATATATGGATTGCTTATAAGCTTAGGTCTTCAATTTGGTCCGTGGAAAAATTATAATAAACTTAATTGATTTTCAATTTTCAAGGAATGAACACACCTTTACCATCTGATTGATTGTCAAAAAGCTCATAGGCTTCTACTGCTTGATCTAAAGACCATTGGTGCGTAAACAATTTATCTACATCAAGATCTTTTTCTGCAACAAAATCAGCACATTCAGCTTGCCCGTATTTGGAAAAAGTCCAGCTACCTATTAATGTGACCTGTCTTCTTAAAAGATCATTACTTACATCTAATGTAACTTCTCCACCTTCTCCAACAAAGCAAGCCTTCCCCCAAGTTTTGACACATTTAACAGAGTTTGATCTAGCAGAAGGTGAAGAAGATGCATCAATAGATGCGTTGACACCAAGTCCCTTGGTGTGATCTTTTATTTGAGTTAATAGATCTATACTTTCTTCAGGATTTATTATTACATCAGCGCCAAATTCAATTGATCTTTTTAATCTTTTTTTGTTAGTATCGAGGGCAATAATTTTAGCTCCCATGCTATGAGCTAACATAACAGCAGATAAACCGACGGGACCCATTCCAAAAATTGCAATAGTTTGATTTGCTTTTAAATCTAACCTTTCTAATGCCCCCCATGCAGTTCCAGTTCCACAAGAAATTGCAGCACCTGCTATAAAAGATATATCGTCTCTTAGAGGAACTATTGTGCTTACTGGACACTTCATATATTTTGCATGCGCTCCATTACCTGTAACCCCAAAAACTGCTTTTACACCACTGTCACATAGTTGTTGCCAGCCTGTTGAACAATGAGAACAGGTCCCACAACCTTGGTAATGGTGTTGCATAACTCTCATACCTTTAGAGACAAGGTTTTTTGGAACATTTGAACCTATCTCGACAATCACACCACAGGGCTCATGACCTGCTATGACTGGCTTATCATCCCCACCAAGGCCTAAAGATGACGGCCCACTATTTGCTCGATAGAATTTAAGATCACTTCCACACATTCCAGAAGCTTGAATTTCGATGATTACATCATCTGGACCTGGAGTAGGATCTAGAAAATTTTGAATTTCTAATTTTTTATCACCTAAAAAAACTATACCTTTCATGCATTTATCCCCTAGAGTGTTTTCTTAATTTCTAAATTTTTGATGACAACCTTTACAAGTTTTAGCTAAATCTCGAAAAGAATTAACGGTTTTATCAAAATCTTTAATTTGCGATTGGGCTATTAACTCTAATGAGGCTGATTCAAAGTTCTTGATTGCAATTTTAAATCCTTCAGGATCAAGCCAAATATCTGATGAAGCTTCAGATGGTGGTGTATCACTCCCTTCAGGAAAATAATTTGACATTTCCTTACTCCAGCTTAATAAAGTTTGAGCAGATTTTTCAATGATTACAAAATCATCATTTTGTAATCCTTTATTAATCTTTCTCATAAGGCTTTTACTCATTTTGAATTTATCCATTCTTTCTTTGATTATTCCTGTTGCACCTTCGTGAGCATATAATTGACTAAATGAAAAAATATTAAAAAATATAATTAAATTTAAACAAATAAATAATTTTTTTATATTCATGATTTAAGACCTTTTTTATATTTTCAGTTTAAAACAAATATAATATTAATGTAATTAAATATTTTTATATATTTCAATTTGTAACAAAACTTTTAGGAAATTTTTGTGGAAGCTAAAAAAAAAGAAAATATTACTCATTTGGATCTCTTGTTCTCCTTTTTTCTTCTTGGATTGATATCATTTGGTGGCCCAATAGCTCACATTGGTTATTTTAGAAATCTTTTTGTTGAACAAAAAAAATGGCTAGATGAAAAAACTTATATAGACTTTGTTTCTTTATGTAATTTTTTGCCTGGACCTTCATCCAGTCAAGTAGGTATGTCTATTGGTTATCATTTTAAAGGTATTAGTGGATCTTTATTAGCTTGGGTTGGTTTTACTATACCATCTGCCATAATTTTAATGATTTTTGGGTATGCTATTTTAAATCTTGATAATTCTATCTCGTATGGTGTACTTCAAGGTTTGAAGGCAATAGTTGTAGTTATTGTTCTTCAAGCAATTTTGGGAATGGGAACAAATTTATTAAAAGACTATTTGGGTTATATTATAGTAGTTTTAACAACAGTAATATTAACTCTTTTTCCGTCTTCATTAAATCAATTTTTATGTCTGGTATTCAGTGGAATTTTAGGGCTCATTATATATAAAAATGAAAAACAAAATGAAATTAAAAAAACTATACAATTAAAAACTAAATTATTAAGTTGTTCAGCTTTATTTTTATTTTTCTCTTTACTTTTTTTACTACCTTTTGTGAGTGAATCTTTAAACTCAAATATTCTAAATATAGCCTCTAGTTTTTTTAAAATTGGTTCTTTAGTATTTGGAGGTGGGCATGTTGTTTTGCCGTTATTACAAGAGGAGTTTGTTTCCTCAGGAATGATTGAAAAAGAAATTTTTCTTGCAGGCTATGGTATTGCTCA
>QBYJ01000048.1 GCA_003282885.1 SAR116 cluster bacterium AG-325-F22 | reverse complement strand
TTCAGTTTTAATATTTATAGGATCTGATGCAGATGACATTCTTACTATTGTAATCTCCTTTTGAGGGTTTATCCATATATTTTGGCCATGGATCCCAATAGCACAATATTCATTATCTTTGAACCCAGTCTGGTACCACTTTGACCGATAATTTCCATTTGGAAATCTTTCCAAATTATCTTGATTTAAATAGCTATTATTATTTTTATTATTAACGAAATCTTCTATCCACGCAGCGGGTATTACTTGACCATTCTTATTAGATCCGTGATTACGAACTAACTCAGAAAGTAAAAGTAAATCATATGGTGAAACACTAATTCCTCCTGCGGCTCTAGAAGCTCCCCATTTATCAACAGTTACATTAGCTTCATGATTCGTGCCTGCTTTCTTGAATAGTAAGTCAGACATTATTTTAGAATAATTTTCACCTGAAGCTCGTTCAATAATCCATCCTAATAAATCACTATGAGGTGAACAATAATGATATTTTTTACCATGATTCTGATTAGACTTGGGCATTGAGGAAAGAAAATCATGCAATCCTTTGACTGTTTGCGTAGAGTTTGTTTCAGGCAAATCCCAGCCAGTGGATGATCTATACTTCTTAAATATTTCTGCTTGTCCTGTGTAGTCTTCTATAAATTCAGAAGCAATGTTCATATCAAGAACATTTCTAACAGTTGCGTCTTCATAAGCAGTTCCCTTTGTTTCTGGTAAAATATGTGAAATGTAGCTGTTAATATTAATTACTTTTTTCTCTACTAGTATTCCAGTTAACAAAGAAGTTAAAGACTTAGAAACTGAAAAAATGATATGAGGAGTATTAAACCTTGTGAATTTATCATAATACTCAAATTTAATTTTACCCTTATGCATAACTAAAAAAGCATCTGTGTCACATATTTTAAAAATTTCTTTAAGTTTGTAAGAAGTATTTTTATGATCAATGACTAGATCATCTATGTCTATTAACTTTTTTTGTAATACAACCTCTTTATCAGGATTATTATAAATTGGTGATGTTGGTATTAAATTTCTTACATTTACAAATGACCAAGAATTGAAAGGATATTTTCGCCAATTATCTAGAGTAACTTGGTATTCAATTGGAGGTGGGCTGCCTTTCATGATTTTATTAATGTCAAAAAAAGTCATTTTTTCTCAAAAAACTAATAATCCTATCTATATTCATCATTATATTTGACAAAGCCTTATTTTGGCAATAACCCATTATAAACTTAAATATATAGAGTTAACAATGAAATTAACACTAGATGACATTATTGATGTACATAAAAAAATTTCCAAAAATGTAAAGTGGACTGAAACTAGCTACTCAAGCTCTATTTCAGAAAAATTAGGTATTAATGTTTTCTTCAAGTTTGAAAATAGACAATATACAGGCGCATTTAAAGTAAGAGGTTCTTACTCCAAGCTTTTGTCACTTTCAGATCATGAAAGAAGCTCTGGTGTGGTTGCTATGTCTGCTGGAAATCATGCGCAAGGATTAGCTTTTATATCAAATAAGATGGATATTAACTCAAATATTGTAATGCCTGAAGGAACTCCTTTTACAAAGATTAGAAGGACTAAAAATTTTGGTGGAAATGTTATTATTAAGGGATCTGATTTAGATCAGTCCTATCAACATGTACAAGATCTTATAAAGGATAAAGGTTTCATTGAAGTTCATCCTTATAATGATTTAAATGTTATTTCTGGCCAAGGCACTATTTCATATGAAATGTTATCTGACTGTAATGAAATTGATGTTCTACTGATACCGGTTGGTGGTGGTGGATTAATAGCTGGTTGTGCATTGGCAGCAAAAGAAATGAATAAAAACATAAAGGTTATTGGCGTTGAGTCAGACTTGTATCCATCTTTAACAAACAAGATGTTTAATAAAAAAATCAAGTGCAAAGGATCTACTTTAGCTGAAGGTATAGCTGTTTCAAAAATAGGTGATATTCCTTTTTCTATAATTCAGGATTTTGTAGATGATGTAATTACTGTTTCAGATAAATCGATTGAAAGAGCAATAGCAATGCTAGCGGAACACGAAAAAGTTGTTGCAGAAGGGGCAGGTGCAACAGGTCTGGCCGCGTTATTACAAAATACTAGCACATTTAAAGGTAAAAAAGTTGGCGTTATAATATGTGGGGGGAATATTGACTCAAAAGTTTTGTCCTCAATTTTAATGAGAGACTTAGTTAGATCAGGACAGGTTACAACACTGGGTATTACAATGCCTGACAAGCCTGGACAATTACAAATTATATCAAAAATTTGTGCAACTAATGGAGCTAACGTGCTTCAAGTCGAGCATAGTAGATTTGCAATGGATTTGTCAGCTAGTTTGGCCAAATTAAATATTACTGTTGAAACCCAAAATTCAGATCACTTAAACAAAATAATTGAAGAAATTGAAAAAAATGATTTACCAGTTGAGATCGAAGGTTTGATTTAAAGACTGTTAAATTTTATCAATTTTGATTAAATAGGTTTGTTATGAAAAGAGTTTCAATATTTATTGATGTACAAAATATATATTATACTACAAAGCAAATATTTAAATCTAATTTTGATTATAATAAATTTTGGAAAAAAACCACTAATGACAGGGAGGTGGTTGCTGCATTTGCTTACACTACTAACAGAAATGATACTAAACAAATACAATTCCAAAATATATTAAGGGGAATTGGTTTTGAAGTGAAATTAAAACCATTTATTAGTAGAAACGACGGCTCATCAAAAGGGGACTGGGACGTAGGTATAACAATTGACATCATGGATTATGCACCCACATCAGACATTATAGTTTTAGCTTCAGGTGATGGAGATTTTGATTTGTTGCTAAAAAGGGTGATTTCTAAGAATAAAGTTTTTGCGGAGGTTTATGGCGTAGAAGAGTTAACAGCAAATTCATTAAAGAAATCTGCATCTAAATTTTACAAAATTGATAACAGTCTGCTTCTTAAATGAAAATTTAAGATATCTTTGTTAAATGAATATTAACAATCTCGTTTGAAGATCCAATTCGCAACTTAGGTCCCCAGCAACCAGCGCCAGACGATACATAAAGCTTTGATTTTTTATATTCATATATTCCATAAATAAATTTAAATTTTAATTTAACTAAAAAGTTAAATGGAAAAATTTGACCATTATGAGTATGTCCTGACAACATAAGATCATTTTTACTTTTTATATTGTCCCAAATATCAGGTTTATGTGACAGGACTAAGTTAAATAAGTTTTTTTTATTCAACTTTTCAACAAATTTTATTTTAGAAAATTTACTTTGTAAATCGTCAATTCCAATTATGTTTATATCATTAATTTGTATACTTGAATTTTTAAGAACTTTAATTTTAAATCTTTTCAATTGCTCAATTTTATTTTTAAAATCTTTTAGATAATATTCATGGTTTCCGTTAACAAAATATATATCCTTTTTAAAGTTATTTAATAAATCTAGATCGTTTAATTTAAAGGAACTGGAATCTATAAGATCTCCTCCAATCAATAAAAAATCATATTCTAAAGTTTGTATTTTCTTTAAGATTTTTGAAAGATGTTTTGATGTATTTGTACCTAAATGTACGTCGCTAATAAAAATTATATCATAGTTTCTATTAATTTTAGATGATTTTATAGTAATCTTTTTTAATAATACTTTTCTAGCATTAAACATTCCATAAATTGATATTATCATTATTGTTAATAATGATACTATGCCTATTGTTTTTTCACTAATAGTAAAAAGTGAACTAACTAAAATACTAATTGAAATGACAAAAAAACTTATAAAACCAATCCCTAAACCTTCATATACGAATATTTTAAGTGGTTTAAACGTACTATGTGATCTTAGGTAATAGACAATAAGTATAAAAAATATAATTGTATTAATTATTAAATATTTTTTGGATGTTGTTTCATTTGATAAATATTGACTGAGAGTTTCAAAAGGAAATATGTAAAAGAGATAAGTCAATACAAACAAGATTATATAAAATAAATATCTGTATAACTTTTGATACATACTAAGATGATTTCAATTTAGCAAAAGCAGAAAGTGCTTTTTGCCTAGATTCCTTAATATCTACAATTGGTTTTGGATAATTTTCTCCTAATTTTACATTAGCTTTTTCTAGAATGTCATCGGGTGCGTCCCAGGGATTAAATAAATATTTATTAGGAAGCAAAGAAATTTCTGGGACAAATTTTCTGACATAATGACCATTTGGGTCAAATTTTAGACCTTGGGTAATAGGGTTGAAAATTCTAAAATATGGAGCTGCGTCTGCTCCGCAACCTGCAATCCACTGCCAACCCGAACTGTTACTAGCTAAGTTTGCATCTACAAGGCAGTCCCAAAACCAATGTTCGCCCTCATGCCAATGGAGTAATAGGTTTTTTACTAGAAATGATCCAACTATCATTCTTAGTCTGTTATGCATATAGCCTGTTGACCATAATTCTCTCATTCCAGCGTCTACTATTGGGTATCCAGTTTGACCATTCTGCCATGCTTTTAGAAATAAAGGATTATCATCCCAAGCAAAATTATCAAATTTCTTTTGTAAATTTTTCTTAGGTAGATCAGGAAAATAGAACAATAAGTAATTAGAAAATTCTCTCCATCCCATTTCTGACAAAAACGTGTCAGTATCTTGTTGATGATTAATTCCGAATTTATTTAAATCCCAAACTTTAAACCATACTGTATTTGGTGAAATTTCACCCCAATGCAAATGTGGCGAAAGCCTAGATACATTTTTTTTAGATGGAAAATTTCGACCTTCTTTGTAACCTTCGATTTCAGTTTCAACAAATTCATTTAATCTATTTTTGGCAGCATTTTCTCCAACATTCCATGAGCTTATTATTTTTTCTTTCCAAGAATGTGCCGGCAATAAATTTAATTGATTAATAGACAAGCTTTTAAAGTTTTTCACTTCGTGAAAATTTATCTTTTTTGGCTTTTCTAATGGTCTTCTAGGTTCAACTGCATTTAGACAGCCTCTTCTATAATAGGGAGTAAAAACTTTATAGGGTGTTCCGTCATTTTTTAAAACATTCCAAGGTTCCCATAAAAGTGATCCATTAAAAGTATTTACTTCAATACCTTTTTTTTTCATATTTTCTTTTATTCTCTTATCTCTTGAAATACTCCAAGGTTCATAAACTCTATTCCAAAATATTTTATTTATTAGTTCAGATTTGCAAAGGTCCGTTAAAATTTCCTCAGGGTCTCCCTTAGAAAATATTAGTTTGTTTCCAAATTGTTTGTTTAGTTCATATAATGAATGATGCAGCCAAACCTTTCCTGCATTTCCTGTTATATGTTCTTTAGAATTTACAATGTCTAAAATAAAAATAGGAATTATTGATCCTGTTTTATTAGCTTCGCTTAGAGCTGGATTATCACTTAACCTAAGATCTTGTCGTATCCAGTATATACTCACGTTTTGTTCCAAATCATTCTCTTTTTAATTGAATTCTTTTAGGGATAATAATTCTATAAGTTGTAATTAAATTAAATTCAACTAATTCAAATCAAATAAAAAAATATTCTTGTGTAAAATAAAACATAAGCAATAATGTTTACAAATATTTTGAAAGTATTGCATGTCATATGAAAAACCCTATGAAGGGTTAAAAGTTATAGATTTTTCTCAAGGAGTTGCTGGGCCCTATTGTGGAACGCTTTTAGCTCAATATGGAGCTGAGGTTATTAAAATTGAACCAAAAGATGGAGATTGGGCTAGAAATCTTGGTCAAGAATATGGACAACATTCTGCTTTTTCAGTAACTGCAAACCTTGGTAAAAAAAGTATAGTATTCGATTTAAAGAATAAAAAAAGTCAGCCTATATTAGACAAAATTATCAATGAATGTGATGTGTTTATTGAAGGTTTTAGGCCAGGGGTGATACAAAGATTGGGGTATGGATATGAAAGGTTAAAAAATATTAATTCTAAATTAATTTATCTATCTATTTCAGGCTTTGGTCAAAAAGGTCCTATGAGCGCAAAACCAGCTATGGATCCTGTTTTGCAGGCTTTTACAGGGTTCATGTCAGAAAACAAAGGTCCTGACGATATCCCACATAGAACACCAGTTATAATTTTTGATATGACTACCGCCTTGTACGCAACCCAATTAGTAAGTGCAGCCTTATTTGCCAGAATTAAAGAAGATATAGGAAAGAAAATTGAAGTTAGTTTAATGGAGGCTGCGGCAGCTATGCAGTCGATAAGACTTATGAGTGGATACATGGAAGGGCCTTACACTCATGCTTCTTCACCATCGGGAACTTTTCAAACTAAAGATGGATGGATACAGATTATCGTTGTAAAAAATCACGAGTTTGCCAAATTTTGTAATGCTGTTGGATGGGTAAATTTTCTTACTGACAAGCGCTTTTTAAATAACTCAGTAAGAAGAAAACACGAAGCTATTCTGACTAAGGAAGTACAAAAACTTTTCATTAAAGAAACAACGGAATATTGGAAAAATTTATTAAACAAATTTGAAGTTCAGAACGAGAAAGTACAAAACTATAGAGAATTTGTAGATAGTGAACAAACTAAAGCACTAGAATTAATTTCGTGGCTAGATCAACCTACTACTGATCAATCGTGGCCTGTCCCAAATATACCAGGTATGCCAAAGTTAATTAGTGGAAGTAAATTATCAATAGCACCATCATTGGGACAGCATACAAAGGAAATTATTTTAGAGTTAGGATACAGCGAAAAAAGTATAGCAAAGCTTTTTGACGAAGAAGTAATATTTGGTATTTAAAATAATCCAGTTATCGTAAACATTAGAGGAATGAACATTAACAAGGCTAAATATAGCTCAGATTTTAATGTTTCACTAAATGTATAATTATCATTACTCATAACTTTTCTCCTAAAATTATGAATTAATTTTATTTTTTTTTAAAAATTATTCAAGTTTTTTAAATTTTAATATAATATGTCCCTTTGGGAACTATTATGACTTTCATATTTGGAATAATTTTATCAGCATTAATATTTTTTTTCTTCGATGATATTCAAGCAATATTAGTTTCATCAGGTTTAAGAGATCAATTAGTGATGTGGTTGCAATCCTGGTAATACATTAAAGATTTATTTTGAATTAAAAATTTACCTTTTCTATTTGTATAAATAAAATGATAAATTAGTATGTTTAAATTAATATTATTTAATCACGATTAAACTGGATATATTAATGATTAATAGTTTTGACTATATTATTGTTGGTGCAGGCTCATCTGGATGCGTTTTGGCCAACAGACTGAGTGCAGACGGGAAATACAAAGTTTGTTTACTTGAAGCAGGCCCTCCTGATTGGAATCCATTTATTCATATACCGGCTGGATTTATGAAAACCCTAACTAATCCAAATGTAAATTGGTTATTTAAATCTGAACCAAGTTGGGGAACGGCAGGGAGAGTGATTGATATTCCAAGAGGTAAGACATTAGGTGGATCAAGCTCAATAAATGGAATGGTTTTCAATAGAGGTCAAAATATGGATTTTGATGTCTGGGCTCAAAAGGGAAATAAAGGTTGGAGTTACTCAGATTTACTCCCTTATTTCAAAAAATACGAAAAAAGATTAGGTGAGCATGATGAAACTTACAGAGGATCAAAAGGCGAGTTGCCAATAACCGATTTGGAATACCGGGATCCACTTTGTGAAGCATTTATTAAAGGAGCTATTGAACAAGGTATACCTTTAAACAAAGACTATAATGGACAATTTCAAGAGGGTGTTTCATATGTTCAAAGAACCACAAAAGGTAGATTTAGAGTAAGTGCATCTAAAGCTTTTTTGAAGCCTGTTAAATTTAGACAAAATCTTGATATAATCACTGATGCATTTGTAACAAAGATTATTATTGAAAACAAAACTGCTACTGGAGTTGAGTATCTCAAAGGTGGAGTTAGAGGTAAAAAAATAATTTTAAAGGCTAATAAAGAAGTTATCCTGTCATCAGGAGTTATTAAATCACCACATTTATTAAATTTATCAGGCATTGGTTCTGGTAAACATTTAAAAGATATCGGGATAGATGTAATTCATGACCTAAAGGGCGTTGGCATGAATTTAAGAGATCATTTTGCACCTAGAATGACTGCAAGAGCTAAGAATGTTGAAACAGTTAATGAAAAATCCAGAGGGTTTAAGCTCTTGAAAGAAATTGGTAAATATATTTTAGGAAAACAATCAATTGTCAACTTAAGTCCAACTTTAGTTTATTGTTTTTGGCATTCTAACGAGTCTATAAGAAATCATGACTTGCAAATGACTTTTACACCTGCTTCCTACAAAGAAGGGGTGCAATCAACTCTTGACACTGAACCAGGTTTTACGGTTGCTGCCTGGCAACAAAGACCAGAGTCATTAGGATGGGTTAAAGCTAAAAGTAATAATCCATTTGAAGCCCCAGAGATTCAACCAAATTATCTTGATGCAGAAGAAGATAAAAGAGTAGTAGTAGCTGGACTAAAATTATCAAGAAGGTTAATGCATTCTAAAGCTTTATCAAATTATTTTGATTACGAGGTATATCCCGGATTAGATGCACAGTCTGACGAAGATTTATTACAAATTGCAAGAGAAAGAGGGACTACTACATATCACCAAATGGGGACGTGTAGAATGGCACCAAAAACAGATCCTACTGCAGTTGTGGATAATGATTTAAAGGTTTATGGCATAGATAATTTAAGAATTGTCGATGCGTCTATTATGCCTACGATGTTATCTGCTAATTTGCACTCTGGAGCAACTTTAATTGGCGAAAAAGGTTCAGATTTAATTCTTAATAAAAAACCATTAGAACCAGTCGCTTTAAGTTATTAACTAAAGTTATTTAAATAAGGAAACTCAATTGTCAAAGTTACAAAAATATACCCCTCCTGAGGTATGGGTTTGGGATAAAGAAAATGGTGGTAAATTTGCAAAAATTAACAGGCCTATTTCTGGCTTTACTCACGAAAAAGATCTGCCAAAAGGTATCCATCCTTTTCAGTTATACTCTCAAGGTACTCCTAATGGTGTGAAAGTAACAATAATGCTTGAAGAATTATTAAATTTAGGCATTAAAGAAGCAGAGTATGATGCATGGCTTATTAGAATTGGAAAAGGGGATCAATTTAGTTCTGGGTTTGTAGATATTAATCCAAATTCAAAAATTCCTAGTTTAACAGACAATACAAATGGAACTTCAATCAAAGTTTTTGAATCTGGTTCAATTCTTTTATATCTGGCTGACAAATTTAAAAAATTTATTCCTGAATCTTTTGAAGCAAGGACAGAATGTTTAAACTGGTTATTTTGGCAAATGGCAAGCGCCCCATATCTTGGTGGAGGATTTGGCCATTTTTACGCTTATGCACCTGAAAAACTTGAATATCCGATAGATCGTTTTTCTATGGAAGTAAAAAGACAACTAGACGTTCTAGATAAGTTGTTATCAGACAAGAGTTTTATTTGTAATGATGAATATACAA
>QBYJ01000047.1 GCA_003282885.1 SAR116 cluster bacterium AG-325-F22 | reverse complement strand
AATAAATTTTTGAATTATACTTGTTTACCCCAAAGTTCTTATTATTCAAAGAAATGAAAAAATTAAATTATTTAATTGGATCATGACCGCTTTTCCCCCAGGGATGACATTTTATTATTCTCTTAAAACCTAAACCAATACCCTTAATCAATCCAAATTTTATTATAGAGCTTTTTGTATATTCTGAACAAGTGGGTAAAAATCTACAATTATTACCTAATAACGGTGAGAGTAAATATTTGTAAAAATTTATTACACCAATCACAGAAAATGTTAAAAGCTTTTTTATCATAATTTATTAAGGCACTCTTTCATATCAAATTTTAAATCACAGAAGGATGCACTAATTAATGATTTTTTAGCTATTAAAATATAAATACTATGGGGATCAAATAAATTTTCATTTTCTTTTAAAGACATTGATATTAAAGATCTCATCCTTCTCTTGGCTCTATTTCTTTTTACAGCATTTCCAATTTTCTTTGTAGCAGTGAATCCAAACTTTAGATCTAAACTAATATCATATGATGAGCTAAATTTTTGGAGAATGAAATTTTTGTTAAATATTTTTTTTCCAAACTTGTTAGCTAAAACAAAGTCTTCTCTTCTTTTTAGAGTTTGGATTTTCATTTTATCAGCTCTTGAACAAGTTTAACTAAATAAAATAAATAATTGTTACTTAAAAAGTAATATTAAGCTGATAGCTTTTTTCTTCCTTTAGCTCTTCTATTACGAATTACGTTTCTTCCGCCAACAGTGGACATTCTACTTCTGTACCCATGTCTTCTTTTTCTGACTAAATTACTTGGTTGGAAAGTACGTTTCATTTTTATTCTGTATTTTATACAGCCTCTGAGGATTTTTTTATATTTTATTAAACTCTTTATTTTCGTTAGTCAATATGATTATTTTTGGGTCCGTTCAGAAATAGTTGGTGCTGGCTTCATTTCCATATCCCAAGGAAAATATATCCAAGTATCTTGTGAAACTTCAGTTATAAATGTATCAACCTGTTGTCTTCCACTAGGTTTAGCATATACTGTTGCATAATGTGCCTTACTTAGATTTAATCTTATAGCTTTTATAGTTTCACCCGTATCAACAAGATCATCTACTATTAACCAATCTTCTCCGTCATTTGCAATAGTTGACTCTTTTAAAATATTAACATCACCTTTTGTTTTTTGATTATATGATAATACACAAACTGTATCAATTAACCTTATATCCAATTCCCTAGCAACAATAGCCGCAGGAACTAGACCTCCTCTCGTAACTGCTATAATACCTTTGTATGGTTTCATCTCAGATAGACGCCAAGCTAGAGCCTTACTGTTTCGATGAAGTTCTTCCCAAGAAACCGGAAAAGATTTATCATATATATTTATATTACTCATTCTACTCATCTAAAATTTTGGATAATATTTAATACACCAAAATTACTAAAATTATAATATTTAATTGTTGCTTAACTATTTAGGTGTTTAGCCCATATTGTTTTATAGGCTCTTTCGATTTCTTTAGCAAATATCGAACCATTACATAAGGAAGATTTCAGCATTTTCTTTCTAAGTTCTTTTCTCATTTTTTTAAGTAAATCTATTTTATTTGCAAATTTAATAGCCATTTCGATATATCCTTCAATATCATTTGCGATAAAGTTCTCAAGTCCGACATTAGTCAAAATACTCGCACCAACGCGACTAGCATGTTGTTCGCCTAATAGTGTAATGACTGGTACTCCCATCCATAAAGCTTCACAAGTAGTAGTAACCCCATTATATGGGAAAGTGTCTAAAGCTATGTCGACAGAATTATATAATTCTAGGTGCTCACTAATTTTTGGTAAATTTTGATAAAATGACACTCGATCTTGGGAAACACCCTCTTTTGCAAAAGTTTCAATATGTTGAGAAGCATTTTGATTAATATCAGAACCTTTTAAAATCAATCGGGATGTTGGTGAAGATTTAAGAATCTTTGACCATACTTTTATTACCTCAGGTGTAACTTTTAAAAAATTGTTAAAACTACCATAAGTCACAAATCTATTTTCAATTTGAGGAATATTATTCGGCAAAGAAACTGAGTTGTTTCCCTTATAGCAAAGAAAACCACCTGGTAGCCGATAAAGTTTCTCAGTGTGAAATTCATCAGTTATACCAATTGGATCTGTAATTAAGTCAGTAAAACGATAGTCAATTTCTGACAAACCAGTAGTATTTGGATATCCTAACCAAGTAATTTGAATTGGAGCCGGCTTTAGCGCAAATAATTTTAATCTATTTTGTCCCGTGTGTCCTGATAAATCAATTAGAATATCTATATTATCATTTTTAATAATATTTGAAACGTCAAAGTCAGAGACAGAAAATATATTTCGCCAATTATCTGTTTTGTTTTTTATTATCTCAGTAAAGTTGTCAAATATATTATTGTTATAGTAGCAAAATGTTTCGAACATATTAGCATCATGATAATTCAAAAGTGGTTCAAAGAAATATACTATTGAATGATGTCTAAAATCACCAGACACGTAGCCGATACGTAATTTTTCTTTAGAAATAATTCTTTTCTTTAATGCAAAAAGATTATTGTTTTGTTTATTTCCAAATTGTTTACCAAACTCAAGATGTTTTTGGTAAATAAAAGTTGGAGACAAGTTTGCAGAATAGTTTAAGCAAAAGTTTCTATTTGTGTAAGCCGTTGAAGAATTTGGATTTAACTTTATAGCTTTGTCATAATTTTCCACCGCTTCTTCAAATCTGTATAATTCCTTTAAAGTTACACCCAAGTTTATATAGGCAGATACATTTCTAGGGTTAAAAAAAATTGCTTTTCTATGATGGTTTTCTGCCTCATCAAATTTACCTAACTTTTGAAGAACTACACCCAAGTTTGTATAAGCTTCAGAATAATCAGGTTTCAAAACTAAAGCCTCTCTAAAACTTAGTTCTGCTTTTTTTAAACTACCAATTTCTAGTAATCCAACTCCCAAGTTGTTATAAGCATCTGGATCTTGTGGATCAATAATAACCGCTTTTTGGTTAGCTGATATTGCTTTTTTTAAATTTCCTTTTTGATGATATACTGCACCTAGAACTTTCCAACTAAATTGATGTTTTGGAAATTGACTAGTAATAGATTTTGATAAATTTAGAGCCTCATCAAATTTTGATTCTTGATAGAGTAATAATAATTCTTTTAGTTTAGATTTAGAAGGTAAATTAGTGTCATTTTTAGACATATTTTCTCCTATCTTTGATTAAATAATTTATAATAAACACCGGAATATATGAACAAAATAATTTTTTTAATTAAATAAAATTTTTAAATTTACTATAAAAATAATTCAAGGTTGAATTTTATTACTTTTGGAATTGCTAATTGGTATATCAGTTAAGAGATTGGCTTGTTATTTATTCGATTGTTTGAAGAATGATTGATTTGTGTTAAATAGAGAGATGTTTAATGGTTTTCTTTAGTCAATTTGAAATACAAACTACCTACTACCTAAAAAATAGTTAAAATAAAGCTAAAAAAGTCAAAAAAACAATGCGCTCGTAGCTCAGCTGGATAGAGCACTAGACTACGAATCTAGGGGTCAGGAGTTCGAATCTTCTCGAGCGCACCATTACTTTTTGTAACGACCTCAATGGGTTAGTAAAACTAACCAAATATATTCTCTAAAAAATTATCACTTGTGACACAGATTTGACACAGTTATAGGAATCAAATTATGGGTTGTTAATTGTGAAAAAGAACTTAGGTTAAAACAATTCCATAAAAAGATGTTAAAAGTTTAAAGCTAAAAAACTTTTTTAATAAATATAAAATAGAAATTCTTCCAAAATTAAAAAGTTATAAAATTATTTGTTATGAGTTAAATTTTTTATCTAAAACATAGTAGGCGAGATCAAGGTTATAAATTTAACAAAAAAACATTTATAACAATTTTGTGCAGATAGAAAATTAATAGCCAAAGACGGAACTATTAAATCTAAATTGATGTTAATAAAAAAGTTTTTAAAATTGCAATAGATAAATGGAATTATGGGATACCTTTTAATGCTTTTAATGGACCAGACAACCCTTCTCCTCATAAACCAGGAAACAGAAGACTTTTTTCAAATAAATTATCTATTTTAATCTCACATTCAGAAAAACAAAGAAACAAATACATTGCTAATATTATTCAGTTTTGAGTAGAAACTAGAATGAGAAAATCTGAGATACTTTAACTTAATTAGTAAAGATTAACCTTACCCGCTATCAATATCAAAATGATAATTCATTTGAAAATTTGTTATAACTTCTCTTAAAATTCCCAAAAATCTATTTTATTTGGTATGCAAGTTAAGATTTTAAACCTAATCCATTAGTAACCGTTTAAGGACTGCTGAATATGTCTAAATACTCATCTTGAGAAAATATGAAAACCTATCAAATCACTATAGAAAAGAGTTGAAATGAAACTAAAACCAAAGAGATTGATTATCAAGTATCCAAATATATTTTGTAAATGGCTTTTTATTACATAATAACAAAATATTTATGTACACATCTTAGTCATAAACTTTTTTTTGAATTTTTATTGCTTTGGTTTTAATCATTTTTACAAAATTTTTTTGTATTAGATCTTATTAATTAAATATTCTGTTTATTTATGACAAAATTAATCAACACTTTCTTTCTATTGTGATTTTAAAAATATATCACACTCCCCCCGTGTGGTATTTTTTTTTAATTCAAACACTTGTACCAGTTGAGTGATAGTAATATTTTTATTTTTTGATTTAAGAATTATTTTCTTTTTGTTTTTTTTTGGTTATTATTTTTGAATGAATATTAATCATTCTTTGTCCATATTGTAGCAGTTCAAAAGGATTTATCTATGTCCAATCGCATTACCAATGTTTGACTTGCAAGAGAGTTGTTGATGACTGTTGTAGTGGTGAAACTAGTCAATGTATTGTTCCTTTAAAAACTAAAAAAGAAATAGTTGTAAATTGAATAGGTTAGAATTAATTTTATTTGGATTATTTATAATGTTTTTACCAACAATATTATATTGGGTTAATGCATAGAAAGTTTGCAGTTTTGTCTAGGAGTAAATTTAACAAATGAGTACTGGTATAATATTAGGTTTAGGTCTACTTACCATTGTAGTTTCTTTTTATATAATTCTTAATATTCCATACTGGCTATTATTCTGGAATAAAAGAAAAAGTGAGAATATAGTCGAAGATAAAAAATATCATCATTGGGCATATACCTCAGATGATTCTATGAATAAAATATTAAAATTTTGTATGTATTGTCTATATGGTTATGGTGCATACGTTTTTCTTGCAGAAATATGGACTAAATATACATAAAGTAAGAAAATTATTCAGGTATACCCTTTTCAAACAAATAGACTTAAATGCTAAATATAAAAAAATATTTCAAAAAATTTAAAATCAAATTGCCCAAAGAAAATTATTTGAAAGAAAGAAGAACTAGGGAAAAAGATTTATTAGCAAAATTTTCAAAAGGTGAGGTTGACTTAGATTATGCTAACAAATGGAATGCCCCACTACTAAAAAAGAAAGTCAAAACTAAAACTATGATTATCATTAATTCAATTTTGGTATGCATTATGATGTATTTAATAATGAAATAATTATGCAAAAAATTTTAATTATTTTAGGAATAGTTATTTTAGTGATTGGATTACTTTATCCTTACATCAAAAAAATAGGCTTAGGACAATTGTCTGGAGGTCTTATATTTAAATCTGTAAACTCAACTTTCTAATTTCCAGTAGTAACGTGCATAATAGTTAGTGTTGTTTTAACCATATTTTTATTTTATTCAAATGAGTGAGTTTGTATTAGTAATAATTGTAACAATGGGTTTAGGTAAAGAACCTTCATCATTCGAAATAAGATTGCCTAAAGCAACTTCCAAACAATGTATAAAAGATTCTAAAACTTATGATTTTCCTTATAAAGAAATACATAAAGTAATTTCTATAAAAACTAGATGTGAAAAAGTTATTGGAAAACCAAAACAATTAAATAACAGAAAATCTATTTGAAAAGTTTTAAATAATTTTTAACCATAATCCTTTATTAACTTTACCGCCCAATCAATAATATTTGGATTTTTTTCTGCATTTAAGATAAATTCTTGACCATAACCCAAACAATCTACAAGACAATTTAATTCATCTTTCCATTTTAATCTGTTGAGAAAAAGATTATTTGTTTTAGAAAAGAATTTTTTTGGTAATTTCCAATTAGATCTTGAACTATTTTCCTCTGTTAGTACTAGATCTCTATGTGTTTTTCTAAAAAGACCATGACCTCTACATTTAATTTCTTTGTTGTTAAAAGTTAAATTCTTTTTGCTTATGTAAATAGTATTATTAGAATATCTTGATAAATCCCCAAAACCATGAGGATGAGTTGTTCCTAATTGATCTAAATGAGTTATTATATTATCTCTTCCTTGAACTACCTTATCAATTTGCAACCATCCAAATATATGATGTAGATGTTTTTCCTTTTCTAGAAAACTGTTTAAACCAACCAAAAAATAAAAATAAGTCTCCGGTGTTTACATCTTGTTTTTTTAATTCTGTTTGTGATGAATTTGCTTGTCCAAAAATGCCAATTTCTTCAGTTAATAAGGGATCAAAATGACAATAACTTTCAGATGTCACAGATTTTGCAGAGGATTCTTTGAGTAAATCTTTCCCAGAAATTCCATTAAAAAACAGATCTTTATATTTATGAGGTGATGGAGATTTCTGTGGGATAGGTATTGAAAAAATATTCCCATTATCAAAAATAGGAGAAGCAACTCCACCTGCAGAAGAATCAAAGCCTTTTCTACTCAAAATAATATTCTTCAATTATTTTTCCTTTTTAAGGACTTTAAGCCAAACATATATTGTCAGCCTTAATATTAATAGAATTATATCTATTCAAATTAATTTTCTTCCTTACTAAAAAAATGAAGGAGAGTGTACCCCCCCTTTTTATTTTGAAAAAAATTTTACGAATCATTAAGTTAAGTATATGAGATTATTATTATTTATATTGATATTATGTTTTCTTCAAAATTGTAGCAAAGATAATGCAGTTGTTGTTAGTCAAATATCTGAAATAAAACCTTACAAATTAACAACTCCTCCAATTATTAATTGGAAAAAGAAATTTGCCCTTTAATATCAAGGAATATTTTATAGATATGAGCAAGATTTTGGATTGAGTTTCGCATTCACTGATGATTATTCACAAGGAAAATTTTACTATATATTAAATAATGATATTGAAAAAGGTCACATTATTTTAACAGGTACTAATCAAGCAGGATATTGGTTTAGGTGGAATGACAGATATGCAGAAGGTAATCTTCAATTACGAGAATATACTGATGGTTCATTAAGAGGTAAAATTTATATTGATGATGGATCGATGTTAGGAAAAAAATTTGGTGAGTTTAAAGGGTTCAAAAAATGATAGAGGTTTATAAAAAGTTCTTTTTATTTTTAGGACTTACAATACTCCTTTGCCTATCTGCTTCTATTGTTTGGAGTAAAACAATGGAAGACTTAATTTGGAGAGATGGAAACTACTATGAGAAATTCTCTGATCTCCCCTTCAATGGAAAAGTTGACGGAGATATCAAAGGTCATTTTAAAAATGGGAAAAAAGAGGGAACATGGGTTCGTTATTATGAAAATGGACAGTTGTTTTCTGTTTCAAATTATAATATGGGAAAAAAAGATGGTGCATGGGTTACCTACAATAGTAAAGGAATGTTAATAGAAAAAGGATTGTATAAAAACAATCTTGAAGAAGGACCTTGGATACGTTTTTATGAAAATGGTGAAATAAATTACAAAGGTGATTTTATAAATGGTAAAAAAGTAGGCCTTTGGATTGCATACCACTTCAACGGACAACTAGAATATAAGGGCAGTTTTAAGAATGGCAAGAAAGACGGCGTTTGGCAATATTATTCAGTATCAGGAAACATCCTTGAACAACTTTCTGGAATATATAAAAATGGTAAAATAGTAAGTAGTAAGACCTAATAATTAAAACATCAAGATAGTATTCTGAAAGAAGTTTTTATGCATAACACCTCGGAAAATATAGTTCATAAACATCATGAAGCGATCAATTCTCAAGATGAAACGGGTTATCTTGATACTGTTAAATTTCCATTTACATATCAGAATTATAATGGTGTTTCGATAACAATTAAAGATAAAGAAGATTATAAAATTAATTATAGAATGCCATGGAATATAATTAAGGAAACAGAAGAAAATTGGTCGCATACAGACATGGACAAAATTGAAGAAGTGGCACGTTCTAATTCATCAGTTGTTTATAAACTAATAATGAGAAGAATAAATAAATCAGGCATTACAGATCTTGTTATTCAGGTAATATGGATTGCTGTCTTTTCAAAAGGTGAATGGGGCATCCAATTTAGGCATAATTTAGGGACAACCACTCCCTAATAACTAAAATGAAAACCTAATTTAATAATTACCATAATATTATATCACATACAAACCACCCACCTCTTAAAACTGACAAGACTAAATCTCTTTACTCTAATTGATGGTGATGCCTCTAAGCATACTAAATAAAGGAATTATCTTAGAAATTAGAGTTTGAATTAAATTAAATGGATTTATTCCTAATCTCGGTAATATAATAAAAATTATTCCAAAAATTATTAATGTTAGAGAAATTGGAATTATATATTTTAAAGATCCATGTTTTTTATTAATTTTTATTAAGTTCAATAATAAAAAACAAACGGTAAACGTAATAGTTAAAAAAATAATAATTTTAAACATTTAATTAATTTAAGATTATTGAATATTTGACTTTTTTGGAATGAACTTAAAGATAATATTGGATATATAATTTTTAATTTTAGTATAGTTCCAAATACCAATGAAGCATGCAAGCGCTAATAGAAAAGTAGATAAAAAACTAGATGAAGAACCAATGCACATTATTTTTTATATTATATTTTTTAAGAATTATCAAGATTTATTAATAAACTGAAATAGTATCAAGAGAGAAACATTCCAAGTTGAAAATATTTATTCATGCTCTCCACCTCTATCATTAGGATCTAACTCTATTCTTTTTCCATCAACATATATTGCACGGCTTCGACTGGGAGTATAGTAGTTTCCAAAATATTTTGGTTTTCTCTTAGCAGTTTCAAAAGTAGCTACTGTGATAGCGATTGCACTCAATAAAAGTATATGTGCAATTGTTGTTATTCCAAATATCCACATACTGGTAAAATACATTGAAAAAATAATGCACCACATCCATGCTAAAACCTGCATTATCATATGCCTTGTATTTGTATCTGGAATATTTTTTAAAGGATTTTTGTTATGATTCATAACAATGTTCCAATTATCATAGATTGATTTTTGCACAATATCTCCTAATTTTAAGTAAATACTAGAGTATTTTTACATTAAATAAAAGCATTTAACATGTTTAATTATTAAACATTGTTGTTATTTTAATATACTTTTCGTTAAGATTTAAAAATGAATAAATTTTTTATAATATTTTTTTTGTTTGTTTTATTAAGTAGTTGTGTAACAACTCAAAAAAATAATGATTTTTCTGAGATAGAGACAAAATTACGTATATCTCAAAATAAAAAAAATAAAAATGTTATAGAATATAAATTTGTTAAATGGAAATGTTACAAATCCCATTGGTTGAATAAATATAAACAACTAGTCTATACAGTTGGAT
>QBYJ01000046.1 GCA_003282885.1 SAR116 cluster bacterium AG-325-F22 | reverse complement strand
TGTCGAATCTCATTTCTTCAGCCATTGCATTTCTTAATGCTTCTCTAACTGTAATGATACTAGAGTTAGGTTCTAGAATAATTGGCTTTTCAATTAATGCCTCAGGTGCGATTTTTTCTTTTTCTAAATAAGGTTTATCAGCAATAGTTTTTATCGAAGTATGAGGTAATTCGGTTGAATCAATTAACAATGCAATTGGGGTGTTAACTTTTACACCCTCAGTTCCAGCTGGAACTAGCAATTGACCTATTTTACCGTCATCTACTGCCTCTACTTCCATTGTAGCTTTATCTGTTTCTATTTCTGCAATCAGATCACCAGATGAAATTGAATCACCTTCATTAACAAGCCATTTAGCTAAGGTACCCTCTTCCATGGTTGGACTTAAAGCAGGCATTAAAATTTCAATTGTCATTTAATCACCATTAATTGATAGTTATATCAGTATATAATTCGGATGCGGAGGGTTCCGGTGATTCTTGTGCAAATTTTGCGGCATCAGCTATTATAGATTTTATTTCAACATCAATATTTTTAAGAACTTTGTCTACAACACCCATTTTACTTAATAAAACTTTAATATTTTCAATTGGGTCAGACGTCTTTCTAATTTGTTCAACTTCGTCTCTAGTCCTATATTTTGCTGGGTCTGACATTGAATGTCCCCTATATCTATATGTTTTCATTTCTAATATATATGGTCCCTTGCCTAATCTACAATATTCAATAGCACTTATTGCTGCTTCTCTAACAGCAATAATATCCATACCATCAACAATTTCTGATTTGATGCCATATGCTTTACCTCTATCAGATAAATTATCACCAGCAGAGGACCTGTTTACAGATGTACCCATACCATACTTATTATTTTCTATAACAAAAATAACGGGAAGTTGCCAAAGTGATGCAATGTTATAGGATTCATAAACTTGACCTTGGTTAGCTGCACCATCTCCAAAATATGTTATACAAACATTCTTGTTTCCATTATATTTATGTGCAAAAGCTAAACCTGCTCCAATTGGAACTTGAGCAGCTACAATGCCATGACCACCAAAAAAACCTTTTTCACGACTAAACATATGCATAGATCCACCTTTACCTTTTGAATAACCGTCTTCTCTACCCGTTAACTCAGCCATAACTCCTTTAGGGTCCATATCACATGCTATCATGTGACCATGATCTCTATAAGATGTGACAACACTATCTCCTTCGATTTGTGCAGACTGAATACCTACAACAACCGCTTCTTGACCTATATATAAATGGCAAAAGCCACCAATTTGACCCATACCATATAGTTGACCAGCTTTTTCTTCAAATCTTCTAATAAGAAGCATTTTTTTATACATGTCCTGTAATAAATCTAAGTCATAATTCATTTTTGATTTATTTGATAATTTTGTTGGTGTGTTTTTTTTCATATTCATCCTATTTTAATAACTGACAAAATTGGAAATAAATTTATTTTTTTTAACAAAGAATTAAAATTATTCCTAACATTATCTTAATCTATTTTGTAATATCAATTACTATTTGATCAGAATGAATAAGACCTAAGAATTTATGTGCAATTTCAGAAATTATATCAGGATCCAAGTTGCTATCACGGAGAAGGTTAATTTCTGAAAGTGTTTTTGCTTTTTCACTAAGCAAAATATTATATTCTTCTTTAGCTATTGATATTTGATTGTTTAATAAAAAAATTTTCCATAGAGATCTTTCTCCAAGAAATATGTGTGAAACAAAAAAAATAAATATTAATAAAGAGAAAAAGGTCATTAAATTAAGAAATAAATTTTTTCTATTAAGATATCTATTCATTTTAAAATCATCCTAAATATTAAAATTGTTGAAAAAATCATTGCCAAAATAATAGGCATTATCGCCCATAGTCTCTTCTATTCTTAAAAGCTGATTATATTTAGCAGTTCTGTCACTTCTTGATAAAGAACCTGTTTTAATTTGACCAGCATTTAAAGCAACACTAAGGTCACTAATAAATACATCCTCAGTTTCACCGGATCTATGAGAAACAATAACTCCAAAATTTGAATTTTTAGCCAGTTCCATTGTTTCAAGTGTTTCTGAAACTGTCCCAATTTGGTTAAGTTTAATTAAAATTGAATTTGCTGATCTATTTTTAATTCCTTTTAAAAGTCTTTTTTTGTTAGTAACAAAAAGGTCATCACCGACTATTTGAACTTTTTTCCCAATTCTCTTAGTAAGTTCTTTAAATCCTTTCCAATCATTTTCATCAAATGGATCCTCAATAGAAACAATAGGAAATTTATTACAAATATTTTCCCAAAATGTAACCAATTCGTCAGTAGAATATTTTTTATTTTCTCCTTTTAATGTGTAAATATCTTTTTCATAAAATTCGCTAGCAGCAGCATCAATTGAAATAAAAATTTCTTCTCCCAATTTGTATCCACTATTTTCCACAGATTCTGTAATGTATGAAAGTGCTTCTTCAAGATTATTTATATTTGGAGCAAATCCTCCCTCATCACCTACAGCAACAGAAAACCCCTTTTTAGATAAAAGTTTTTTTAAATTGGAGAAAATTTCCACACCTGACCTTAGAGCATCAGAAAATTTAGTAAATCCAATTGGCATTATCATACATTCTTGAAAATCCAACCCATTATTTGCATGAGCTCCACCATTAATAATATTCATCATAGGAATAGGCAAAGTATTTGCTCTCATACCACCAATATATTTCCAAAGTGGTAAATTCTGAGATTTGGCAGCAGCTCTTGCAACAGCCATAGAGAATCCAAGTATCGCATTAGCACCTAATTTGTTTTTATTGAGAGTACCATCTAGCTCAATTAAATCATGATCTATATTTCTTTGTTCAAATGGGTTTCTTCCAGAAAAAGTATTAAAAATTTCGACATTTATATTTTCAATAGCTTTAAAAACACTCTTTCCATTAAAAAACTTTAAATTATTATCTCTAAGTTCGTACGCTTCGTATTCACCAGTCGAAGCTCCAGACGGAACAGCTGCTCTACCTAAGCTTCCATCAGATAAATTAACATCGACTTCTAAAGTAGGATTTCCTCTGCTATCTAAAATTTGCCTAGCTAAAATATCTGATATATAAACCATAATTACTCCATTATATTAAATAAGATACTACAATTTAATTATTTTATCTATTTCAATTAATTTAATAAGTAATTTTTCAAGTTCAGATAATTTTATCATATTAGGTCCATCACTTGGTGCCTTTTCAGGATTTTCATGAGCTTCAATAAACAATCCTGAAATTCCTATGGAAACGGCTGCTCTTGATAATATTGAAACAAATTCTCTTTGACCACCTGATGTTAAACCCAAACCACCCGGTTGTTGTACAGAATGTGTTGCATCAAATATTACTGGGAAACCAAATTTACTCATTTGTGGAATGGCTCGCATATCTGAAACAAGAGTGTTATAACCAAAAGATGTTCCTCTTTCTGTTAACATTACATTCTTGTTTCCAACGTCTAAAATTTTTTTTATAACATTTTCCATATCCCAAGGTGCTAAAAATTGGCCTTTTTTTATATTTACAATTTTTTGCGTCTCGGCAGCCGCAGATAATAAGTCAGTTTGTCTAGATAAAAAAGCTGGTATTTGAATAATATCAACAACATTTGCAACTTCTTTACATTGATAACTTTCGTGAACGTCAGTAAGGGTTGGAATATTAAATTCTTTATTTACATCTGATAAAATATTTAGGCCTTTTTCTAGACCAATGCCTCTAACAGAGTATTTACTTGATCTATTAGCTTTATCAAATGAAGATTTATAAACGAAATTGATGCTTAGTTTTTTACAAATTTCATTTATTACTCCTGCATGATTAATCGCATGATCTTTTGATTCAATAGAACAAGGTCCTGCAATTAAAAAAAAAGGATGAATATTAGAAACTTCAAATTTTGATATTTTTATAATATTTTGTTTCATAATTTACAACTGTTAATGGATAGATATTACAACAATCGAGACTGATTTAAACTTGCTTTAATAAAAGAAGCAAATAGTGGATGAGGATTAAATGGTTTAGATTTTAACTCTGGGTGAAATTGCACACCTATAAACCATGGATGAGAAGAAATTTCTAATATTTCAGGAAGAAGATTATCAGGAGACATTCCAGAGAAAATTAAACCATTTTTTTTAAAATCTAAATAAAATTTATTATTTACCTCATATCTATGACGATGACGTTCTGAAATTGTGTTTTTTTTATAAATAGATTTTACAAAACTGTTTTCAACTAATTTACACTCATATGCACCTAGCCTCATAGTACCGCCTAAATTTGAATTTTCAGTTCTTGTTTCTAAACCAGTTTTTGTCTGCCACTCAGTTAAAAGCCCAATCAAAGATAAATCAGTTTTACCAAATTCAGATGAGGAAGCATTATCAAGTTTTAACACATTTCTTGCAAACTCAAGAACTGCCATTTGCATTCCAAAACAAATTCCAAAAAAAGGAATATTATTCAGTCTTGCAAAATTAATAGAGTTAATTTTACCCTCTGAACCTCGTTTTCCAAAGCCACCTGGGACAATTATTCCGTTAATATCTTTAAATATATTTTTAATATTTGAATTTTTATCTTCAATTAATTCTGAATCAATCCATTTAATAGTAATTTTAACTTTGTTGGCTAGGCCACCATGGTTTACAGCTTCAATCAAAGATTTGTAAGCATCAATCATAGATGTATATTTACCTACTATACCAATATTTACATTACCTTCAGATGAATTTTGTATTTTATTAATTTTAATCCAACGGCTTAAATCTGGTTTTTTTGACAGATCAAGTTCAAAATGTTTGCAAACTTGATTATCAAGACCTTGATTATGATAAGCAATGGGTACGTCATATATTGAAGAGGAATCTAATGCTTCTATTACAGTCTCAGATTTTAAATTACAAAAGAGTGCAATTTTTGACTTTTGCTCTTCAGGAATAATGTTTTCGGTTCTACAAAGAAGAATATCAGGTTGTATGCCCATTCCTTGTAACTCTTTTACAGAATGTTGAGTTGGTTTAGTTTTAAGTTCGCCAGCAGTTTTTATAAAAGGTAAAAGTGTAACATGTAGAAAACAGGTTTTAGATAATCCCAACTCATTTCCTAACTGTCTAATTGCTTCAATGAAAGGAAGTGATTCTATATCACCTACAGTTCCTCCAATTTCACAAAGAATAAAATCCTCATCACTGATATCAGATAATATATATTCTTTAATTGCATCTGTCACATGGGGTATGACTTGAATAGTTGCGCCTAAATAATCCCCTCTCCTCTCCTTGGCTATTACATTCGAATAAATTTTACCAGTTGTTATGTTGTCAGATTTTTTTGCGTTTACACCGGTAAATCTTTCATAATGTCCTAAGTCTAAGTCTGTTTCAGCCCCATCATCTGTAACATAACATTCTCCATGCTGATATGGACTCATAGTTCCAGGATCAACGTTTAAATAAGGATCTAATTTTCTTAATTTAACTTTATATCCTCTAGCTTGAAGAATTGTACCAAGCGAAGCTGAAGCTAAACCTTTTCCTAAAGAAGAAACGACACCTCCAGTTATGAAAATAAACTTAGCTGCTGATGTACTATTCATTTCAAGCCTAATAAATTAATTAGTTACCAAGAGGAACAGTAGGCTCCGGTGTTGAGCTTTTTTCTATTGATTTTTCAACTTCATTAGCAATTGAAGGAGCATTATCCGATGATAACAAAGCAAGAATTATTGAAGTTAAGAAAAAACAAGCACCTAAAAAAGCTGTTAATTTTGTCATAAAATTTGCAGTACCTCTAGCGGTCATGAAACCTCCCCCAGCTCCACTGCTAGATCCCCCTATTCCTAATCCTCCACCTTCACTTTTTTGAAGTAATACAGCGCATATTATACATATGGCTAATATAATGTGAATTATTAGAATAATAGTAATCATTATTAATCCTTAAATATTAAGTTTTTTTCTAAATGTTTAACGGCTGAACCATAAATTGCAAGTAAATCTTTTATTTTAAGACTTGCTCCCCCAACTAAAACCCCATCAACATTATTTACAGACAAAATTTCTTGAATGTTTTGTTCATTTACAGAGCCACCGTATAATACTTTGACCTTTTTTTTTGACTTTAAAAGAATTATTTCTTTTATATATTTGTGCATTTCTCTAATTTCATCTTGATGAGGAATTTTTCCTGTTCCTATAGACCATATGGGTTCATATGCTATTATTATTTCTTTAAATTCATCCGGTATACAGTTAGTAATTTGTTTTTCAATGAAATCTATAGCTTTTCCGTTTTCACGTTGTTCTAAGTTTTCACCAACACATATTATAGGACTTAAGTTATATTCAATTGCAAACTGAGCAGATTTTTTAATACTCTCATTAGTTTCTTTATTATATATTCTTCTTTCTGAATGACCTAATATAACATAATCACAACCAAATTCTTTTAGAGAAATAGCAGATACTTCTCCAGTAAATGCTCCAAAGGATTGATGATGACAATTTTGTCCACCAATTGAAATTGGAATGTTTCTAATAAGATTACTTAAAAAATCAATATAAATTGTAGGTGGAAAAATACACAATTGTACATTTTTCGAAAACTTATAACTTTGTAAATATTCAACAAACGATTGTATTGATTTTTTATCTAAATTCATTTTCCAATTAGCTGCAATAAACATTTAATAACTATTCCTCTAATTAACTAAATAAAAAATTAAATTATTTATAAATATTCCTAAATAGTATATTAATTTAAAAAAATTAACAATCGTACCAGGTATCAATATGTTAAGAGCTCTTCGTAATCAAACAAACTCTATATTTTTTAAGTGCTTTCTTGTTTTATTAATTTGTGGATTTGCATTATGGGGCGTAGGAGATTTAACAGGAGGAGTAGGAGAAAAAAAAGTTTTAATAGTTGATAGAGAATATGTAACAGTTGAAAATGTAATTAATGAATTGAACAGAATAAGATATTCTTTACCAGAAAGGATAACGTTACAAGAAGCTATAAAAGAAGGAATGCACATAAATGTATTACAAAAATTTGAACGAGAAATTTTATTAAATACTGAGGCTAAATCCTTACACTTAAGTGTTCCAATAGACGTGCAAACGAGGGCAATAATTCAAGAAAATTCGTTTAAGGACGCGCTTGGTAAGTTTTCTCAAAGTAAGTTTTTACAATCATTAAAAAATGCTGGGCTGTCAGAAGCTAAATATTTAGATATAATTAACAGCGAAGCTAATCGAAAACAGATATCTATGCCATATTCATTTAATGAAAACTATAATAAAAAGATTATCAAAAAATTAATGAATTGGCAAAATGAAACTAGAGATATTAATTATGAAATTTTTGAAATGATTAATAAAGAAGATATACCTATGCCTTCAGATAATATTTTAAAAACATTTTATAAATCTTTTAAAGAAAATTATAAAATACCTTCGACTAGAAATGTTAGGTATTTAGAAATTAATCCTTCCATCTTTGAAGATCAGGTGGTGATTAATCAAAAACAAATTGACGAAAAATATGAAATTGAAAAATCTAATTACTTTATTGAAGAAAAAAGAGAAATTCTACAAATAACTACGCAAGATAAAGTCAAAGCAAATGAATTTATCAATTCAATTGGTAAAGGTACTAACTTTAGTGAAATAGCAAAAAAATACTTTGATTTATCAGAAAGTGATACAAATATTGGTTTTTTAAAAAAATCAGACTTACCATCAGATAGCGCTGACAAAATATTTAAGGCAGAATTAAATCAAGTTTTAGGACCTATAAAAACTAAATTCGGATTTAGTGTATATAAAATTATAAACATAGCCCCCAAAAGAAATGTTAATTACAATGATGCCATTAAAGATGTCAAAGAAAAATTACTTAAAGAATTATCTATTGAAATTCTTTTTGAAAAACTAGAAGAAATAGAAGATTTAATAGCTGAAGGTTATAACTTAGACGAAATTTCAAAATCTAAATTACTTAACAACAAAATATTTATCAAAGAAATAAATATGATTTCAAAAAATGGATCGATTTATTCCTATTCTAACGAAATACGACCTCTTAATAAAAATAAAATTTTTTTAAATAATATTTGGGGAACTGAAGTAAATGAATTAAGTGAAATTTTTAATTCTGTCGGAGATATTTATAATTTAATCGAAGTTGTTGGAGAAAACTTAGAGGAACTTCCACCTTTTGAAAAAGTTAAAAATAATGTCTATGAAAATTGGTTAAGTGAAGAAGTAATTTCAAGGTCAAAAGATAGAGCAAAAAAAGAAGTTTTTAAAATGAATAATAATTTACCATTAAAATCTAATGTTGAAAGATCAAGTAAATCAATAGATAAGATTAATGATATTTTTTTAATCAACAAAATTTTTGATATTGAAAACAAAGATATTAACTATTTGCGTTCTCAAAATTATATTTTTGCAGTTAAAGTTTTAAATATTAAAACAAAAAAATATATATTAAACAAAGAAAGATACAATAATTTAAATACAACTATGTCTCGAAGTTTTTTTAATGATTTTTCTAATTTTTATTTACAAAATTTAGCTATTAAACATAATTTAAAAAGAAACTATTCAGAAATAAATAACTTTATTAACAAGCAGGATTTAATTAATTAGTCTAAATTTTTTTTAATTAAAGATAAGCCTTCTCCGATAAGTGACTTTATTAATAGAATATTTTGATTAATTCTGTCTTGAGAATTAGCAGGTTTGTCCTCGTATTTTTTATTAATTAAATTTATTGCTCCTTTAATGGTAAATCCTTCTTGATATAATAATTTTTTTATCATCAATAGATATTCTATATCTGAGGAAGAGTAATATCTTCTACCGCTCACGCTTTTTTTTGGTTTTAAGATAAAAAACTTTTTTTCCCAAAATCTCAATACATGAGTCTGAACACCAACAATGGTTGCAGTTTTTGATATAGTATAAAAATTATTTTCTTCATACATTGGGATTAAGCTATAATTTTATTTAAACTTCGATTTTAAAATATTTGAAGAACTAAAAGTAACTACATTTCTTGCATTAATAGGTGCTTCAAGCCCAGTTTTAGGGTTTCTTCCAATTCTTTTCTTTTTATGTCTTACAGAAAATGTTCCAAAAGAGGAAATCTTTACATCTTTGCCATGTTCAAGTTCAGACATAATTAAGTCAAAAATTTCTTCGATTATCATAGAAGAATCTGATAAAGACAATCCCACATTATCACTAATAGCTTCAATGATGTCGTTTCTAGTCCAAGTTTTTCTCATGTCATTATATTAATGTAATTTAGATAATATTAAAGTTTTTTTTTAATTTTGTGGCTTTCCAATTCTTATAACTGAAGCTCCCCAACTTAATCCGCCACCAATTGCCTGTAATCCAACAAGGTTGCCATTTTCAATTTTTTTACTAGATATGGCATAATCTAAAGCTAATGGTATAGAGGCAGCAGAAGTGTTGCCATGGTTTTTGACAGTTGAAATTAGTTTTTTTGAATTTATTTTTAATCTATCAGCCACTGCTAAAATTATTCTTTGGTTTGCTTGATGGGGCACCAACCAATCTAAATGATTAATTTCTTTATTTGAAAGTAATAAAGCTTCCTCCAAAGACAACGATAATTTATCAATAGCATGCTTAAATACTTCTCTTCCAAGCATCTCAATAAATCCAGTCATTTGGTTAAAAGAAACACCTCCATTAGTTTTTAATAAATCATATAAATTACCATCTGAATGAATAACATTAGATAATATTCCCCAATCATCTAATCTTTTTTCAATGTTTTCAAATTTTTGAAGTATTACAGCTCCTGCACCATCGCCAAATAAAACTGAAGTAGTTCTGTCATTCCAATTTAAAAGTTTTGACATTGAATCAGCTCCAATAACTAGGCAATTTCTATAATAATTATCCATCATCATAGATTTTGCTACGGACAATGCAAAAACAAATCCAG
>QBYJ01000045.1 GCA_003282885.1 SAR116 cluster bacterium AG-325-F22 | reverse complement strand
TGAAAATGATTCAATTTATCAAATATGTAAAGCAAGTGAGGGCTCTGTTAGAGACGCATTATCTCTTCTAGATCAAGCAGCTTCGCTATGCCAAGACAATATTAAAGATGAGATTGTCTTGAGCATGCTAGGTTTAAATGGTTATGAAAAGAACCTAGAATTGTTTGAGATGTGTCTTCTTAATAAATGTGAAGAAGCTCTAATAGTCTATGATGATATTGTACAAAATGGTATACAACCTATCCAAATTATATCAAATTTATTGGAAATTAGTCACTTAGCATCTAGGTTAAATATTATTAAATTTGATCAAAATATTACTGAAGCATTACAAGTAAGTATTTCTAAAATTTCATCGTATGGTCTACCCAAAATAGTTAAATTTTGGCAAATTTTAATCAAGAGTGTGGAAGAATTAAGATATGCTCCAAACGAACAACAAGCAGGCTCAATGGCAATCATTAAATTGTGTTATGGATCGTTAATGCCAGACCCAAGTGAATTCTTAGAAAAAATTTCAAATCAAACTAAAAATAATTTAAACAACAATAATACTAATAATGTAAAATCTAATATTGAAAATGACTCGAAAGAAGTCAAACATTTTGAAAGTCCTGAGAACAACGAACCAAAAAATATTGATGTTCCAAAAACTTTTGAAGAAGTGTTAAATCTACTATTAGTGCATAAAGAGGCGTTGCTTCACGCTCAAATTATAAATAATGTGCATTTAGTCTCTTATTCTGAAGGATCTATTAAGTTACGATTAAAGGATAATACAGACTCAGAAATCCTAAAAAAATTGTCTTCCATTCTTGAAAATATAACTCAGACTAAATGGCTTGTATCTCAATCTGAAGAAGGAGGTGAAAAAACAATTGTAGAAAAACAGAATATTGAATTATATAAAAATAAAGAAAAAATAAAATCTAATCCTCATTTTGCAGAAGTATTTAAACATTTTCCTGAAGCTGAAATTACTTCGATTGAAGATAAAAATTCTAACTAAGGTTATACTTGGGAAATATGGATGTCAGAACAAGTTCTTGAAAAATTAATAAAAAAAGTAGCCAAGCTTCCTGGATTAGGTCCTAGATCATCTAGAAGGGTAGTTTTACATTTACTTAAAGATAAAGAATCATTACTTCTTCCTCTTATAAAAGATATGAATAACGTTGCAAATAATATAAAAAAGTGCGTTGAATGTGGTAATTTAGATGAAAATGATCTTTGCCACATATGTAAAAATTCATCTAGAAATCAAAAATTATTATGCGTTGTCGAAACTGTTGCAGATTTGTGGGCATTAGAAAGATCTAACGTTTATAATGGAAAATATCACATTCTAGGCGGAGTTTTGTCGGCTATAGATGGCGTGAACCCTGATCAATTAAATATAGATTTGTTGGAAAAAAGACTTGAAAGTAAAATATTTACAGAGGTAATTATTGCTATTTCAGCTACACTTGATGGACAAACAACAGCTCATTATCTTGCAGAAAGATTAGGTAAGTTTAATGTAAAAATAACAAGACTTGCTCATGGTTTGCCTGTTGGAGGAGAATTGGACTTTCTAGATGATGGAACTATTGCTCAAGCTTTAAAGGCAAGAAACCTCTTATAATCTAATCACTTAATTGCTTTTTTTCATTTAAATCGATTGAGGTAATCACATTCCCTCTATTTTCAATTTTCCTGTGCGAAATTTTTATTTCATCCAAATCTTTTCTTGCCAAGTCAAAATGTTTATCTAACTTAAATATTCTATCCGCCAATAAGTTTAAATCATTACCTAATTTATCAACTTCAATTTGTATCTTTCCAGCTGTTTGACTCATTGTAGCGTCTCTTAAAATTGCCCTAACAGTATGCAGAAGAAGCATTAAATTATCTGGGCCAGCCATATATACTTTTTTGTTCCTACTTTCGTTTACTAATTTAGGAAATCTAATATTTATTTCAGAATAAATAGATTCACTTGGTAAAAACATAATAGCTGAATCTGCAGTCTCACCAGGTAATATATATTTTTCAGAAATATCTCTTATATGTTTTTGAACTGCATTATGAAATAATTTTAGATTATCTTTCTTTTCTTGGTCGTTTTGGGAGTTAGTAAATTTTTTATAATCTTCTAATGGAAATTTAGAGTCAATACAAATAGGGCCAGGAGGTTCTGGCATTTTGACAATACAGTCTACTCTACTATTTGACAGCAGTGTATATTGAAATTGGTAAGCGTTTTGCGGTAGTGCATCTTTGACTATATTTTCAAGTTGAACTTCCCCAAAAGCACCTCTTAATTGTTTATTTGATAATATATTCTGCAAATCATTAACTTGATTAGATAAAGAATTTATATTCTCTTGAGCTTTATCTATTACGGCTAGTCTTTCATACATTTCCGTCAAAGATTTTTGGGTGATCTGTGTTTGCTGAGTTAAGCTATTACCAATTGTCGATCCAAAATTCCCTAACCTTTCTTCTATAATACTGCTTAATTGAGAGACGGCTCCTTTCAATTCAGATATTTGATTTATTTCATTTTTGGAAGAAATAATTTGGTCATCAACTTTATTTTTATTTTGATAATAAGTTTTACATACAAAAAAAATTATAATTGAGAGTGTAATAAAAATTAAAATAAATATTATTAAATATTTGAAATCCATTTCAACTCCATTTGTAAATAGTGTAATATTACAAATTGATTATAAATTAACTACTACTAAATTACTTATTATAAGGGTTATCTTACAAATGAGCATTAAGGAAATAATAAAAGTACCTAATCCTTTTTTAAAAATTACTGCAAAACCAGTTATTGATATTGATAAGAATATTATAACTATTTTAAATGATATGTTGGAGACTATGTACAACGCAAATGGGGTTGGTCTTGCTGCTACACAGATAGCAATTGATAAAAGATTAATTGTAATGGATTGTGGGAAAACAGATTTTGACCCTAAAAATATTTCAGAAGAAGAATATTATGAGAAAGTTAAAAATGATAGAGTTGAACCTTTTCCAATTAAAATGATTAATCCAAAAATAATTTCTTTTGATAAAAACTTAAAGGAAAGGGAAGAAGGTTGTTTATCTATACCTGGATACAACGCAAAAATTAAAAGGCCTTCATCTATAAAAGTAACCTATATAGACGAAAATAAAAAAAATAAAACTCTTGAGGCTAACGGTTTGCTGGCAACCTGCATACAACATGAAATAGATCATTTAAATGGTATTCTTTTTATTGATCATATCTCTAAACTAAAAAGAGAGATAATTCTTAAAAAGGCCATTAAAGAATATGCAAAAAATTAAAAGGTTTATAAATATGAGGAATAATTGAATATAATATTTATGGGGACACCAGATTTTGCAGTTCCAAGTCTAAAATTAGTTGCGTCTAATTTCAATGTCATAACAGTTTTTTCTCAACCTGCCCGCCCTAACGGAAGAGGAATGAAATCAAAAAAATCTTCTGTAGAGATTGCTGCTAGAGAATTAAATCTGAATGTTGTAACTCCTATCACTTTAAAAAACAAAGATATATTTTCTGAATTTAATCTGCTTAAACCTGATATAGTAGTTGTTGTAGCATATGGATTACTTCTTCCAGAAAAATTTCTTAAAGTTCCAAAATATGGATGTATAAATGGCCACGCTAGTCTTTTACCTAGATGGCGTGGGGCTGCCCCAATTCAACGAGCCATAGAAGCTGGTGATAATAAGACAGGAACTTGTATTATGTTAATGGAAAAAGGAATGGATACAGGGCCAATAATTTCATCTGAAATTATTAATATAAAAAAACATGATACTTCTAAAATAATTCACGATAAATTATCTGAAACTACCGCAAAACTGCTGGTTCAAGCTATTAAAAATTATGGAGAAGGGATTGTTTCCCCAATAAATCAAAAACTCAATGGTATTAAATATGCTAACAAAATTCATAAAAATGAAGCTGAAATTAATTGGAAATTAACCTCCATTGAAATATTTAACAAAGTTAGAGCATTTGATCCTTTTCCAGGAACCTATACTAAATATTCAAATAAAATTATAAAAGTTATAAACACAGATATTAGTGATATTGTTCATAATTCTGAACCAGGAACTATAATTAATACCGACTCAAAAATTATTATAGCCTGTGGGAATAAGTCCGCTTTAGAAATAAAACTTCTGCAAAAACCAGGAAAGAAAGTAATTTCTGCAAACGATTTTTTAAATGGCACAAAGATAAATATTGGTGAAAAATTTGGAAATTAAAAATTGCATAAGATATGCATTATTAATCGAGTATAATGGTAACGATCTAGTTGGGTGGCAGAAACAAAATGAAGGTATTTCTGTACAAAGCAGTCTTGAAGAAGCTACAAAAAATATTTTCAATCAGAATTTCGAGATTCAAGGTTCAGGGCGCACCGATGCTGGTGTACATGCCCTTGGTCAAGTTGCTCATATAAATTTACCAAAAAGTCATAGATTAACATCAAGACATCCTTTTTATATTATCTCTGCCTTCAACTCTTTATTAAGAGACACTAATATTAGAGTTATTTCCGCTAAACCTGTTAAACCAGAATTTAATGCTAGATTTAGCGCAATCAAACGTTTTTACAAATACAGAATTCTATGCAGAGCAGCTCCTCCCGGTATAGAAAAAGGGAAAGTGTGGCATTTTAGAAAAAAATTAAATATCAGTTTAATGCAAGAAGGTGTTGGACATTTAATTGGAAAACACGATTTCACAAGTTTTAGAACAATAAAATGCCAAGCTAAATCCCCTATAAGAACTATAGATGAAATTTCCTTTTCTAGGGAGAATGAAGAAGTAATAATGAGAGTTTCTGCAAAAAGTTTTTTGCATAGTCAGGTAAGAATAATTGCTGGGACTATAGTTAAAATTGGAGACGGTACATGGAACCCTGATAAAATTTTAACTATTCTTAAAGGGAAAAATAGAAATTTAGCAGGTCCTACTGCCCCAGCAGATGGCCTTTATTTAGAAAAAGTAAAGTATCCTGAAAACTTACTGAATGATAAATGGCCAATTATATATGACAACCAACAATATGATTAGCTTTTACATAGTCATTGATAATGATCTAGAAAACATACCTAAACTTGCTTCTATGACAACTGATAAAAAAATCATTCCTGTTGCTCCCCATCCTGATAAACCAACCTCTTCTTTGCCTATCCTCCAGAGAGAGAAAGTTACCCATATTACAACACCAATCCCAAAAAAAACAAAGATTGATGGCGGTAAAATTAATCCTAAAATAGCAAATGATAGCATTAAAATTGCTTGAAACGACTGTATCCAATTAAAAGGAATAATAAATTTATAAAAGGATTCACCTTTACCGATTTTTTCAAAAATTTTATTTACTAAAATTGAGAATAAACAAATATCTATGACAGTAATTAAAAGTAATCTTGGCAATATTCCACTTTGAATATCTCCATCAAGATTAGCTTTAATACCATATGAAGCAAGTGTAGAAACAACTGCATTAACAAAAAAAACGATCCAACAACTATCCCAAAAACTATTATTATTTAATTTAAAAACATTACTTACGTTATCTTTCTTTGACATGAATTTAAAAGCAGATACAAAACCATCTTTTACAACAAAAGGGCTAGGAGGTGGATTAATCAATTTTTTTTACTCCAAAATAATTGTATAGAAACGTATTATAAATATTTGTTAGTTTTATAATGTCATTTACCTCAACATTTTCATCTACCTTATGCATTGTTTTCCCAACTAGGCCAAACTCAATCACTGGACATATTTTTGTAATAAATCTAGCATCGGAAGTGCCTCCTGAAGTAGAGTTTTGTGGATTAATTTTCACAACTTTTTCAATTGCCTTCTGAAGTGTAGATCGGAGTAATTCATCACTCGTTAGAAATGGTTCAGCATTGCAAAAAAATTCAAATTCATATTTTGGTGTAATAGCATCAAATTGTTTTTTTAACATGGCGGTGAGTGAATCAATAGAGTGCAAAGTGTTAAACCTTATATTAAATTTGGCTTTAACTTCTCCTGGAATGACATTGCTGGCATCATTATTTACATCAATGCTAGTAATCATGACTGAGCTAGGTTGGAATTCTTTAGTCCCATCATCTAAATAGATTTTTGATAAAGGTTCTAGCATTTTTAATAATGAATTTATTGGGTTTTCAGCTAAATGTGGATATCCTACATGCCCTTGAATACCTCTAACAACTAGAGAGCCAGTATAACTTCCTCTTCTTCCAATTTTTACTGTGTCACCAATTTTGTTTACGTTAGTGGGTTCTCCAACGATACATCCTGATATAGATTCTCCTTTATTTATAAGCCAATCAACTACTTTTTTTGTTCCGTTTATTGCTTTACCTTCTTCATCACTTGTAATGATAAGAGAAATGCTACCCAAATCATTAAAATTTTTATTGACTTCTAAAAACTCTGAAATAGCAGCTATGAATGCTGCTATTCCAGATTTCATATCAGCAGCACCCCTGCCCCATATTTTATCTTTTTTAACTTCACCACCAAATGGGTTTATGGACCAGTTATCAATATCTCCTGTTGGAACCACATCTACATGTCCACCAAAACAAATATTAGGTTCTAAATTACCAAATCTTGCGTATAAATTCTCAACTTTTTCAGTACCTTCTCCAAAATCAACTTTTTTACAACTAAATCCCAAAGGTTCTAAACAAGAAATTATAAGATCAATGGCACCATCAGATTTTGGAGTAATGCTTTCACATCTAATTAACTGAGACGTAAATTCTATAGCATTTATTATATTAGACATAAAATTCCATATCTAATCCCTTAGCAATTCATTAACAGATGTTTTAGAACGAGTCTGCGCATCGACTTTTTTGACTATAACAGCACAATACAAGCTTGGCCCCTGTGAACCATCTGGTAAATACTTCCCTGGAAGAGAACCTGGGACTACAACAGAATATGCTGGCACCCTTCCAACAAAAATTTCTCCTGTATTCCTGTCAACAACCTTTGTTGAAGCTCCAATGAACACACCCATTGATAATACTGCACCAGTTTCAATTACAACACCTTCTGCAACTTCAGATCTTGCACCCACAAAACAGTCATCTTCAATTATGACTGGTCCTGCTTGAACAGGTTCCAATACCCCACCAATACCAGCGCCGCCTGATATATGAACATTTTTACCAATTTGTGCACAAGACCCAACAGTTGCCCAAGTATCAATCATACTCCCAGAGTCTACATAAGCACCTATATTTACGAAAGAAGGCATTAATACAACACTAGGCGCGATAAAAGCAGAATGTCTTACCACGCTTCCTGGTACTGCGCGAAATCCTGCTTGTTTAAATTTTTCTTTATTCCATCCAGAAAACTTAGAAGGTATTTTATCCCACCAATTTGTTGGATCACTATTTAAACTTTGAGGACCTCCTGATATTACGTCCATATCATTTATTTTAAAAGATAATAAAACAGCCTTTTTAAGCCACTGATTAACATGCCATTTACTGTTCCCAAGTGGTTCAGCAACTCTTAACTTACCCTCATCTAAACAATCCAAAGCAGTTTCAATAGAATCTCTAACTTCGCCAGATGTGTTTGGGTTTATATCCTCATTATTGTCAAACACTCTATCAATTACTGATTTTATTTTTTCAATGTTCATTACATGTCCTTCAATTTAAATTTTAATAACTTTTAGTTTTAAGAATCTAGCATATTACTTAGGATAGATTTTATATCTGATCCAGTGAAATTAATATATTTCTTTAAAAGGTTGGCCTCTTCTTTATTGAAATCATTTTCGATCCAAACAGTACTCATACCTAGTTCACTGGCAGGCTTTAAATTTTTTGCAGTATCTTCAAAAAAAATGCTCTTATTTATATTTTTGTCATTTAATCCAAGTTTTTCTTTCATCATTAAGTAAGAGCTGTGATCTGGTTTTGCTATATAATTAGAATCTTTTATGTCAAAAATAATTTCAAATTCTTCAAATATTCCCATTGACGTCAATATATTCTTAGCATGCTTGAATGATGCATTGGTATAAATAAACTTTTTACCATTAATTTTTCGTAATAATTTCTTTAATTGATGATCTTTTTTTAAATCTTCAAAATCTACATCATGAACAAATTCAAGAAATGGTTCTGGATCCATTTTTTTTTCAATTATTAAACCCCTCAAAGTCAAACCGTATTTTGTATACATATTTTTTTGTAAGTTGAGTGCGTCAGCGTGGTTAAGATTGAAAAAATTTTTAATATAAATCGTCATCCTTTGTGATATTCTTCTGAACAATCCTAGGTTAAAATCGTAAATAGTATTATCAAGATCAAAAATCCAATAATCATAATTATTTTTAAAATTTATAGATTGTAAATTATTCATAAATTTAATTTGAATCTCTTCTTATAATTGTGCCTACTCCATGCTCTGTGAATAATTCCAATAACAATGAATGTGACATTCTTCCATCCATAATTACTGAAGCTTCCGCACCGCCTAGTACAGCCTCAATACATGTTCTGAGTTTAGGTATCATACCTCCAACAACAATTTTCTTTTTTATGAGACTTTCAGCTTGGCTAATTGTTAGATCTGGAATTAAATTTCCGTTTTGATCAAGAACACCTGAAACATCCGTCAACATTATCATTCTAGATGCTTTCATAGCTGCAGAGATGGCTCCTGCAGCAGTGTCAGCATTTATATTATAGGTTTGTCCATCTAAGCCCATACCAACAGGGGCAATAACTGGTATCATTTTCTCATTAATAAGAGCATTAATAACCTTAGGATCAATTTTTTCAGGCTCGCCAACATAACCAAGATCAACAGCTTTTACAACGTTCGAATCAGATTTATCGTCTACTTTTAACAACCTTTTAGCTGTAATCAAATTCCCATCTTTACCTGAAATTCCAACTGACTTAGCGCCAGAATTTGAGATAGCACTGACTATTGATTTGTTTGTAACTCCGCTGAGTACCATTTCAACCACATCTATTGTGGCGGCATCTGTAATTCTTAGCCCGTTTATGAACTCAGTTTTTATCTTTAACTTAGATAGCATTTCTCCAATTTGCGGACCACCTCCATGAACAACAATTGGTAACATGCCGACTTGTTGTAATAAAACAATATCTTTAGCAAAACTATTAACATATTCTTTTTTGCCCATTGCATTACCACCGAACTTGACAACTATTACCTTATTTGCATAACGCTTCATAAACGGTAACGTCTCAGTAAGTAAATCAGCTTTTTTAAGCCACTCAGATTGGATTTTATCTTTATTTTCAGTCAATGCATAAACCATTTGTTAAATTTATTATTATACTTAGTATCATAAAATTTCTAATTCAATTATCATTTTATCCTTTTTTTATGCAAAACTTGCTAAATATGTCCTAAGTATTTCAATACCATTATTTTTAAGACTAGAGGTCATCATTATTTCAGGATAAGCTGCTGGATGTTTAGATATAACTTCATTAGATTTATCTTTAATTTTAGTAATTTCTTCAATATTCATTTTATCAGTTTTAGTAAGAACCAAAATCCAACTAACCGCAGCCTTATCTAATTCACTCATTATTAATTTGTCAAAATCTCCAATACCTCTTCTACAATCAACTAATAAACATACTGTTCGAAGAGAAGGTCTACCCTTTAAATATTTTACGGTTAAAGACGTCCACAATTGTATATCCTTTTTAGGGGCTTTTGCATAACCATAACCCGGTAAATCAACTAATCTTAGCTTATTAGTTTGGTAAACAAGGTCAAAAAATATTAATTGTCTTGTTCTTCCTGGTGTTTGACTAGTTCTTGCTAATGTTTTTCTATTTGTTAATGCATTTACAAGCGAACTTTTCCCAACATTGGATTTACCTGCAAAAGCGACTTCGTTACCCTCCTCAGGGGGAATAGCACTAGAATTAAGAGCTGCAGCAACAAACTTACATTCACCAGAAAAAATTTTCCTAGCTTTTTCAATTTCTGCATCTTCATACAACAAGTTTTTAAAACTTTCTTATTTAGACTCTTTATTCATCTTATTCATTATTACCCATTGCTGGCATATGGAAAGTAGATTATTCCATGTCCAGTATATGACTAATCCAGCTGGAAAAGTAGCTAATAAAAATGTAAAAGCAACTGGCATCCAAGCAAAAATTTTTGCTTGAATTGGATCTGGGGGTGTTGGATTTAAACGTTGCTGTAAGAACATTGTCACTCCCATTAACAAGGGCCATATTCCAATATTTAAAAAGTCTGGAAGTATAGATGTACTGTAAGGTAATAATCCAAATAAATTAAAAATACTAGTTGGATCTTGAACGGATAAATCTTCAATCCATCCAAAAAAAGGCGTTTGTCTCATTTCAATTGATACAAACAAAACTTTGTAAAGTGCAAAGAACACTGGAATTTGTACTAAAATAGGTAAACAACCCGCAGCTGGATTAACCTTCTCTTTCTTATACAAGTTCATCATCTCTTGATTTAATTTTTGACGATCGTCTCCCACTCTTTCTCTCAATTTTTGAATTTGTGGAGTAAGTATTCTCATTTTAGCCATACTTTTGTAAGATTTATTCGCTAATGGGAAAAATAGTAATTTTACAATGACTGTAATTGCCAAAATTGCTAATCCAAAGTTTCCTAAGTAATCATTTGCCCAAGACAAAGCATAAAAAAATGGTTTAGTAAGAAAGTAAAACCATCCAAAATCGATAGCTAGATCAAAGTGTTTTATATTAAATCTTTCTTCATAATCGTCAAATAGTGCTAATCTTTTGGCTCCAGCAAAAGTTCTTGATAAAAATTCACCTTTTGATTTTGATGG
>QBYJ01000044.1 GCA_003282885.1 SAR116 cluster bacterium AG-325-F22 | reverse complement strand
CATAGGTAAATTTGGTGTAATACCACCTTCGACTATATTTGCTATTTTAAATCCTGGAACTTCTTTACAAATGGTTTTCATTTCATCTTTATTTTTGGGAGCTTCTACAAATAATATATCTGCACCTAATTCATAAAATTTCTGTGCTCTTGTAATAGATTCTTTCAATCCATGAGTATGATTGGCATCTGTTCTTGCCATTATTAAAATATCATAACCCTCACTTCTCATATCACTTGCAGCTCTAATTCGGTCAAAGGCTTCTTCTCTTTCAACAACATCTTTACCTGGAGTATGGCCACATCTTTTTGGTGCCAATTGATCCTCAATTAGAATACCTGCGCACCCAGCTTTAGAACATTCTTTTAGTGTTCTCCTTACATTCATTGCATTTCCATAACCAGTGTCACCATCAACTATCATAGGTATATTGATTGCATTACATATATTATTTGCTTGATCAAAAACTTCTGAGAAAGTCATAAGCCCAAGATCCGGGGAGCCTATTCTTGAAGCTGAAGCCGCAAATCCTGACATGAAAGTAACATCGAATTTCGCTTGCTCTATTAATTTAGCAGAAAGAGCGTCAAAACATGAAGGAATGGGAATAAAGTCTCTGTCATTCATGAGAGTTCTTAAAATATCTGTTTGGCTTTTTTTTAAATTTAATGCTTTATTTATTTTCATGATTAATTCTTTCTATTTAAATAATTATTTCATAAAAAATTATAATTTAAAAGGTATATAAAGCGCGAGGTCAGGCCATATATACATTACGTAAACAGTCAAAATCATCATCATTAAAAAAGGAACAACACCTTTTGCTACCTCACCTAGTTGAGTTTTAGCAACAGATTGTATTACATAAAGGTTAAGGCCAACAGGGGGCGTGATCAATGCGCATTCAACCATGATTACCATAAAAATACCAAACCAAATAGGATCTACACCCATACCCATGGCAGCTGGTAACAATACTGGGACCATTATTAATACCATGGATAAAGTCTCAAAAACCAAACCCATCGCAACTAAAATCAAACAAACGGTGATCATGAAAACAGCTTTGCTCTGGATTGTTGCTTCAATAAACATAGATATATCTTGCGGGATTCTGTAGAGCGCTATCGCCTTTCCAAAAATTTTTGCTCCAGCAATAATCACCAAAATAGCTGCTGTTGTTACCATAGATTCGAATAAAGCTTTTTTAAAATCAGCTAAAGTTAAAGAACGAAGTAATATTGTAGTTAAAAAAAGAGCTAAAGAAAATCCAACCGCAGCTGCCTCAGTTGGGGTAAAGACACCCGTATAAATTCCTCCAAGTATTAAAACCGCTAAAGTTATAGTTGGCAAAACTTTTATCGAGTATTTTTTTCTTTCTTTCCAACTTGCTGGTGGCACACGTTTATAACCTCCAAAATATTTAGAATAAATTATTGAAAAAATAATAAATAAACTTATCAAAAAAATACCAGGACCAATGCCAGCAAGAAATAAAGAAATAACCGATTCCTCAGTGACAAAGCCATATACAATCATTGGTAAACTTGGTGGTATTAAAATACCTAATGTACCTCCTGCTGCAAGAAGACCATATACAAAATTTTTGTTATAACCTCTTTTAATCATTTCGGGGATTGCTACAACGCCAATTGTTGCAGCAGTAGCTACAGACACACCAGAAATTGCTGCAAAAATTCCACATGAAACTATTGTTGCTACGGCCAACCCGCCTGGCCAATGACCTACCCAAGCTTGAACTGCTGAAAACAAATCTTTACCACACCCACCTCTCAATAAAATATTACTCATTAGAAGGAAAAGAGGAACAGCTAACAATATAAATCCATCCAAGGTTGATAATATAGCTTGTGGTGCCATTAATGGAGAAAACCCTCCAATAACTAGCATTCCAAGACCTAATACACCTAAGGAGAATGCGACCGGCAAGCCTGCCAACAAAAGAGCGAACATTACTCCTAGAACCATTATAACTGTCATTATTTAACCTTTAAATTATTAATGATCACCTGATGGAGGTGTTATTCCATTTGCCATTTTCTTAATTTCTAAAATTGCTTGAATTATTAGCATAAGAAAACAGAAAGGTACTGGTAACTCTGCTATCCATGAAGGAAGATCAAGTAAGCTACCCGTTGTTCTTCCTCTTTCAAAAGAATCTATAAAAATTTCAAACCCATAAACAACTACATAAAAAGAAAAAACTATTAAGACCAACATCATAATAATTCCAATTTTTCTTTGATTCTGTTCACTTAATTTATGAATTATAGCATTTATTTGGATATGCCTTCGATGTTGTAAGGCCCATGGCATAGCTAACAATGTTCCATAAATTAAAGCTAGTTGACTTAATTCAGCAGCCCAGCTAGTTGGAGCAATAAATAAATAACGCGCACCAACTTCATATGTTAACATTATACCAGCAAGACCAAAAAGAATTGCAGACAACCATGCAGATTTTAAAATAAGCTTTTCATAAATCGTCATTATAAATACCAAAATAAGGAGACAATTTTAAAATTGTCTCCTTATGTTATTTTATAACTTAGATGCAGCTTCAAGTAACTGCTCACCTAATTTACCAGCATTTTTCTTATACGCATCATAAACAGGTTTAGATGCTTTTTTAAATGCGTCTATGTCAGAAGCACTTGGAGTAACAATCTTCATACCTTTTGACTTAGCTAAAGCATATGCATCTGCTTCAATTGCAGACACTTTATCCCTTACATCTTTTTCAGCCATCATTGCAGAACTCATAATAATATCTCTATGTTTACTCGATAAAGAATTAAACCATTTTGTGTTTGCGACTACCAGGAACTCAATATCACCATGATTTGTTTTTGTTATTGTATCCATAACTTCAAATAACTTTCTAGATTTCACACCAGAAACACCCGTCATTCCTACGTCAACTGTTCCACGTTGATAAGCAAGATATTGTTCTGATCCTGAAATTAAAGTTGCAGCTCCCCCAGATGCCTTTACAAAAGCACCTAAAGTTTTTCCAAAAACTCTTACTTTTTTTCCTTTCATATCAGAAGGATTCTTAATTGCCTCACCTTTTGAAAGCATAATAGCACTTCCGTATGCTTGCCACCACAATACTGTAGACCCAGTTCCTTCAATTGCTTTATCAATTGGTCCTCTTATAGATGAACCTTTAGCAACTGCTTTTCTAACTTTTTCTTCACTATTTAATAAAAATGGTTGGTAGAACAAATCAACTGCAGGAATATCACCAACGTATCTAGTTAAAGAAGCAACTCCAGATTCTATTGAACCTGATCCAACAGCTGCAGGAACTTCCTTATCCTTGTACAGTTGAGCTGAGTCATAAATTTGAACTTCAATTTCTCCATTTGACTTTTTTTCAACATCATTCTTAAAAAGAAGTAAGTTTTGACCTAAATGGCTTTTCATTGGTAATTGTATAGATATTCTCATTGTTACATCAGCTGCAAAACTATTTGAGGCAAGACCCAAAAATCCTACAAAAATGAATAACATTCTTACTAACTTAATCATTATACTCCCCACTTTTCTGAATTAATTATTTAAGATATTATTTTTAACTGTAATTAAACCCTAGGTTACATATGTTACTTGTGTCAATTCGAAACTCGGTAAAAAGATCTTTAATATTACCTGTTTGACCAAAACTATCGACACCTAATGGAATTGTTTTATGACCATAAACTGATCCTATCCACGATAAAGTCATGGGATGACCATCTACAACGGTTATAATACTGGTATCTCTTGGGATGAACTCTAATAATTTTTCAATATGGCTTTGACTTGTTTTATTTTTAAATGATAGGGTTTGATTTTTCCAATTATGAAATAGATTATCAGAGCTTGTAATGCTTAGCACCCCTGAATCTTTAAATTTTTCTCCTAATAAAGCTGTTGATTCTATTGCTTCACTTGCAACAGCTCCTTGATAAACAATAATAACTTCTGGATTTGAACCTGGCTTCTTTAACCAATAACCTCCCTTTATAATATTATTTTTCAACTCGTTATCTATCTCTCTCATAGGCTGATCAATAGATCTGGTAGTTAATCTCAAGTAAATAGATCCACCAGCCTCGTCTTGGAGGTAATTAAATCCATAATTCATAATTAAAGCTAGTTCATCTGCAAACGCGGGTTCAAAACTTAAAAGTCCTGGCTGACTTATACCAATTAAAGGTGTGCAAATGGACTGATGAGCTCCTCCTTCTGGAGCTAAAGAAATTCCTGATGGAGTCCCAACAATCATAAATCTAGCATCTTGATAACAAGCATAATTCATTGCATCTAGTCCCCTAGATATAAAGGGGTCATATACTGTACCTATTGGGAATAACCTCTCACCAAAAAATTCATGAGAAAGTCCAGCTGCACCTAACATTAAAAAAAGGTTCATCTCAGCAATACCAAGTTCTATATGCTGTCCTTGAGAAGAAAATATCCATTTTTGAGCTGAAGGAATTTTTCTATCTTTAAAAGTATCTGAACTATCCTTTCTACTAAATAAACCTTTCCTATTTATCCAAGGACCTAAGTTAGTAGAAACAGAGACATCTGGAGAAGTTGTTAAAATCCTTCGACTAAAGTCAGTATTATTTTTTGCATATTGATCTAAAATTTTACCAAAAGCATTTTGCGTTGAAATTTTTGTTTCCTTAATAAAAACGTTTTCATCAACTGATACTTTTTTACTTTGAAATTTTCTATGCTTTGCTTTTTGAAATGGTAGATTTTTAATATATTTATCTAATTCAACATTATTTTTTTCATCAGAAAATCTATTCCATTCATTCCCATCAGAAATACCATACTTTAATTTAAAACTATTCATTTGGGCTTTGGTCATTAATCCTGCATGATTATCTTTATGACCAGCTAAAGGTGTTCCCCAACCTTTGATTGTATAGGCAATGAACGCTGTTGGTTTATCATCTTTTACTTTTTCAAAAACTTTTATCAATGTTTGAACACAATGACCGCCTAAGTTTGCCATTAGATCTAGAAACTCGCTATCTGTTCTTTTATTTATTAATTCGGAAACAATATCCTGATCGCCAATATCGTCCAATATTCTTTGCTTAAAAGTAGAACCACCTTCATAAATTAAGGCTGAATAGAGCTGATTTGGACAATCATCAATCCATTTTTTTAATAAATGACCTCCTGGCTCATCAAATGCTTCTTTTTGCAATTTACCATATTTTAAAATAATGAGGTTCCAGCCAAAAGCTTCAAAAACAGAACCTAAACGCTCAGATAATCCTTCATGAACTACTCCATCTAATGATTGTCTATTATAGTCTATTATCCACCAAACATTTCTTAAGTCATGTTTCCATCCTTCTTGAAGACATTCATAAACATTACCTTCATCAAGCTCAGCATCTCCAACTAACGCAATCATCCTTCCTTGAGGTATTTTTTTACCAAACTGTTTTCTTGAAACATAATCCTGGATAAGTGAAACAAAGCTAGTCATCGCTACACCAAGCCCAACCGAACCTGTTGAAATGTCAACATCATCAATATCTTTTGTTCTAGACGGATATGACTGTGCACCTCCAAAGCCTCTAAAATTTTCAATATTTTCTCTAGTTTGTAATCCAGACAAATACTGAATCGCATGAAATACTGGACTAGCGTGTGGTTTTACAGCAACTCTATCTTCTGGTCTCAAAATGTTAAAATATAATGCTGTCATTATTGAAACAATTGAGGCAGAACTAGACTGATGACCCCCTACTTTTAAACCATCTTCATTATTCCTAAGATGGTTAGCATTATGTATCATCCAACAAGAAAGCCATAAAACCTTCTTCTCAATAATTTTCAATAATTTATTTTTATTTAACATTAAAAAAGTCTAACACTTTATTAATGAAATAAATGACTAAAAGTAACAATTTTACTTTCAATTTTAGCATAATATGCTCATAATTAATTTTTTATAAAATATTTTACTTTAAAGAGGGTCTTTTGAGCAATATTGATAGAATAGACCAAAAAATAATATTTTTTCTTCAAAAGGACGGTCGATTAACAAATTTTGATTTGGCTGAAAAGGTAGGACTATCACCGTCACCTTGTTTAAGAAGAGTAAAAAGTTTAGAACAAAAAGGTTTAATTGCTGGCTACACTGCAATTATAGATGAAGTATCTTATGGGTATCCAGTAACAGCATTTGTTTCTGTGAGACTAGAAAATCAAACTGATCAAATCCTAAAGTCATTCGAAAAAGAAATCACATCTTTAGACGCTGTTATGGATTGTTGGTTGGTAACAGGAAATAGAGATTATTTACTTAGAGTAGTAGCATCAGACTTAAAAAATTATGAGATTTTTATGAGAGAAGAATTGACCAAAGTAAAAGGGATTGCTTCTATCGAAACAAACTTTGCTCTAGGTAGAGTTAAAACTAAAAACAACCTGCCTTTAAACTCATAATTTAATTAGAAAGTAATAAAATTGATTGCAGATTTAAAACAAATAAAAGCTGGGGATCTAAATGTAAGCTATTTTGAATCAGGTCCAATAGATGGTGTTCCCGTTATCCTACTGCATGGCTTTCCTTATGATATTCGTTCATACCTTGAAGTGGTCCCTGTTTTGTTAAATGCTAGATGTAGAGTAATTGTGCCTTATCTACGGGGTTATGGAAAAACTTCATTCTTAGCAAAAAAAACTTTAAGATCTGGTCAACAAGCTGCACTGGGATACGATTTATTAAATTTAATGAATTCAATTAAAATAGATAAAGCTATCTTAGCTGGCTATGATTGGGGAGGTAGGGCGGCGTGTGTAGTTGCTGCTCTTTACCCAGAAAGATGTCTAGGATTAATCTCTTGTAACGGCTATAATATTCAAGATATAAAAAATTCTTCAAAACCATCAAATCCAAATATTGAGAAAAAATTATGGTATCAGTATTTTTTTCATAGTGAAAGAGGTCGTTTGGGCTTAATAAACAAGCGTCATGATTTTATAAAATATCTCTGGCAAACATGGTCACCTTCTTGGGATTTTAATGATGAAATATATAGTTTAAGCAAAAACTCATTTGATAATTCTGATTTTGTAGATGTGGTTGTGCATAGTTACAAACATAGATTTGGTATAGTTGCTGGAGATCCAAAATTTGATTTAATTGAAAAAGACTTGTCTAAGCAACCAACAATTTCAGTTCCAAGTATAACTATTGACGGTGAAACTGATGGTGTTTCAGAATTGTCTAATATTTCTAAAATTAAACAAAAATTCTTAGCTCACGTTAGACACCAAGTTCTACCAAAAACAGGGCATAATGTACCTCAAGAGGATCCTAAAAATTTTTCTAAAGCTGTTTTAGAATTAGCATTTATCAATTGATATTTATGAATTAGCTATTTGAATTGGTACACCAAACTCCTTTTGACATATTTCGGCTAAAATTTTTACTCCCTCATCAATTTCTTCTATTGACGGATTACCAAAACAAAGTCGAATTTTATGATCTCCACTAGAATTAATCGACCATTCATTTCCAGGATTAATCGCGACACCGTCTTTTAATGCAAGTTCGTATAAGCGTGATGTATCTACATTATTAGGTAAATTAATCCAGACAAAAATTCCACCAACAGGTTTATTATAATCTGCCGTAGAACCAAAGTATTTATCTAACGCATTGCATATGGAATCTGACTTTTTTTTAAGTTCATTTCTTAATATTTTTATATGGGAATCAAAATTAATTTTACAAAACTCTGCAAGTGCCATTTGTTCCAATGATCCACTTCCAGCGTCAGTTTTATAAGGGAGTATTCTTGATAAAATACTCCAATCAGCTGTTAAGTATCCTACCCTTAACGCCGGTGCAATAGATTTTGAAAAAGAGCCACAATATATTACATAACCGTCATTATCATAAGATTTTATTGCTGGAGGCCTTTCTTTATCAAAAATAAGATCCGCATAACAGTCATCTTCAAAAATTGGTATTTCAAATTTTTTAGATAATTTTATTAGAGCTTTTCTTTTATTCACAGACATAATAGTGCCTGTTGGATTCTGAATTGTTGGAATAGTGTAAATAAATCTTGGTCTGACTTTCTTTTTCTTAAGACTTTCTAATGTTTGTTCTAAAACCTCAATATTCATTCCATCTTTTTCCAATGGAATACCTATCATATTAACGCCGATCCTTCTAAGCCTTGAAATAGTACCACCATAATTTTCTTCTTCGATTATAACTGTGTCACCTTTTCTTAATAATGTTTGATTTACTAGGTCTAATGCCTGTAACGATCCAGAAACTACTAACACCTCTTTTTCTGAACAATTAATGCTTGCACTTCTTCTTAATTGTTTTGAAATGAATTGCCTGAGTGGCAGATATCCCTGGGGACCACTTTCCAATCCATATTTAGCTAATGTTTTTCCCTCTTTTAAAATTATTTTATCTATAGATTCTTTTAAGGATATAATCGGTATGCTTTCATTATCATTATGCCCACCAATAAAGTTAAACTTTGGATAACCCTTCCATTCAATCGCTGGTCCTAAGGCATCTGAGTGTAAAAAACTATTAATATTAAACATATTCACTCCCCATTTCTTTAAAATATTATAATAAAGAAATTTTTTGTAAAATATTTATAAAAATTTATAATTTAATAAATTTAAAAAAGTGTTGTTATGCAATCGATTGAAACATGGATAGTTAAAATTAATTCTAATAAACGATTAATTGAAAAAGGTCGTTGGGTAAATTTAACTTTTACCTTTGGTATTGGACAGAATGATTATTTATTTGAAATTATTGAAGGTAAAGTTATCTCCACAACTAAAAGAACAATTTTAACTAGAAGTGGAACTTTTAGAATTCATGGGGAAAAAATTGCTTGGGAAAAGCATTGGCTTAATATTCCTCCAAGAGATTATCACGATATTTTTGCTATGCTTGCTAAAAAATTAATTATTGTAGACGGCAATTTGACTCCATTTATGCAAAACCTTCAGTATTTTAAAGATCTTATTGCATCAAATAGACAGTCTATTAAGTAGGTTAACTATGAAAAGTATGAATATAGAATTTGAAGATATAATTGGCAGATACTTAAATATAAATGTAGATGACACAAATTACAGAATTTATGTTGAAGAAGCTGGTCAAGGTATTCCTTTACTATGTCTTCATACAGCAGGGTCAGACGGGCGTCAGTTTCGCCATATTTTAAATGATCAAAAAATAACCAAAAATTTTAGAGTTATTGCTTTTGATCTTCCTTGGCATGGAAAATCTAATCCTCCAGAAAATTACGAATTAAAGGATTATAAATTAACTACAAGTCTATATAAAAAAATTATAATGTCTTTTTGTGATAATTATAAATTAAATGAACCTGTTATTATGGGCTGTTCCATGGGAGGAAGAGTTGTTTTACATCTTGCCTTAGAACAAAGTAATTATTTTAAAGCTGTCATTGCCCTTGAAGGTTCAGATAAACTAGAACCCTACTACGATTTGGACTGGTTATATAGACCTGATATTCATGGTGGATTAATTCAATCTGCATTTGTTTCATCTCAAATAGCTCCTCAAAGTCCTAGTAAATTTAGACATGAGACATTATGGCATTATATGCAAGGAGGTCCCGGGATTTTTAAAGGAGATCTTTACTTTTATTGGCATGACGGCGATTTTGATGATCGCTCAGGTTTGATAAATACCTCAAAATGTCCTGTATATTTATTATCTGGTGAATACGACTGTTCTTGTACTCCTGAAAGAACTTTAACAACAGCAAGCAGAATAAAAGGAGCTAAAGCGGTCATAATTCCTGGCATAGGACATTTCCCTATGTCTGAAAACCCAGAATTATTTAAGTCTTATATTTATCCAATTTTAGATGAAATCTTAGAATAATTTAACCAGCTTTTTCAATATTTCCACAGACACTTACAGCCTGACCAGATATATTCTTCCCTAAGGGACTGCACAAAAAATGGGCTTGTTCGGCTAAATCATCGTGGGTAACAAATCTATTAAGTGACGCACCCGATAAAATTTCGTCTTTCATATTATCAAAAGAAATATTTTTGACTTTGGCTTTAGCTTCAATTACTCGGTTTTGTCTTTCACCCTCTACAATCCCTGGTAAAAGGGCGTTAGCCCTAATGCCCCTAGGGCCTAATTCAATAGCTAAGCTTTTAACCATTCCTATTACAGCCCATTTTGTTGCAGCATATGGAAGTCTGTATGCAAAACCAACTCTTCCTGCCACTGATGAAACTGAAAGTATAGACCCTTCATCATTCATACGAGGAACAACTAATCTCATGGTTTCAAAGTGACTGGTCATATTAACCTGAAGACACTCTTGCCACCCGCCTAAAGTTTGATCACCAACTCCAGCAGTCTCACCAGCTATTCCTGCATTGTTAACAATTATGTCAACTTCTTTTAAATAATCAAAACCTGCCTCAACCATAGATGCAATTAATTGTGTTTGCCTAAGGTCACATAGCATTGCTTTAATATTATCCTCAATATCGTTTACTTTATTAACTGCATCTTGATTGATATCGCATACAAAAACTTTCGCACCAGCTTTCTCAAATCTTTTGGCTATGGCATACCCTATTCCGTCAGCACCAGCAGTTATTAGAGCTTTCTTCCCCTCAAGAAGTCTCTCATAATTCATCTTTTTCTACTTTCTATTTAATGTTAGTTTTATCTTTTCCTTTAAGTGCTAACATTTCTCTAGCTTCGTCTGAAGTAGCCACTTCCAAGGAAAGACCCTCTAAGATATCTCTAACTCTCTTTACTTGGTCAGCATTTGTTTTGGCAAGATTACCAGGACCATCCCATAAAGAATCTTCAAGACCAACTCGGACGTGCGAGCCTAGTGAAGCACCTGTTGCATTCATTTTCATTTGCGTTGCTCCAGCACCTACAACCGACCACTCATATCCTACATCTCCGAACAATTTATCTGCTGTTTTTTTCAAATGAAGCAAATTATCCGCGTCCGCTCCTATTCCTCCCATAATACCCATTACAAATTGAATAAAGTAAGGCCCTTTCAGCATCCCTTCTCTATGGAAATAATGAAGATTATACAAATGTCCAACATCATAACATTCAAACTCGAACCTTGTCCCATTTTCGTAACCAAGTGTCATAATATTTTCAATATCTTCAAAAGTATTTTTGAAAAGAGAGTGCTTACTTCTTTCTAACATTTCCTTTTCCCAAGGAAATTTTAATTGATTATGTTTTTTCAACATTGGGAAAAGACCAAAATTCATAGATCCCATATTTAATGAAGCAAGCTCTGGTTTAAAGTGCATAGCCGGTTTCATTCTTTCCTCCACAGTCATCTGTGGGCCTCCACCAGTTGTTA
>QBYJ01000043.1 GCA_003282885.1 SAR116 cluster bacterium AG-325-F22 | reverse complement strand
CGATCACCATTTATTTTAATAGCTGAATAAATAGGAGGTTTTTGATATATTCTACCATTAAAAGAATTCATTATTTTAAATATCTGATCTTTAGTTGGTCTTACATTTGAATTCTCTAAAATTTTCCCTTCTGCATCATCTGTATCTGTTTTTTGACCCCACTTAATAACAAAGGAATATTTTTTACTTTTATTCTGCATAAAAGAAATACATTTTGTTGCTTCACCCACTGCTATAGGTAAAACTCCAGTTGCCATTGGATCAAGTGTGCCTCCATGTCCAATTTTTTTTATATTCAATGTTTTTGAAATTTGTGTAACTGCTTGACGAGATGTTATTCCAATCTGCTTATCAAGTATTATCCAACCATTAATGTAACTGATAATTTCCAACCTAATTATTTAAATTAATTTTACTTTTTAATCTTTTGTAAAATATTTTCTATATTTCTTGCATATTCAAAAGTTTCATCAATTCTAAATTGAAGTTTTGGGATTTGCCTTAGATTAATGTTGTTTGAAATTAATTTTTTTATGCGTCCATTTGCTTTGTTAAGACTATCTAATACATTAGTTTTATTTTCACCTCCCAAAGGCATTATGTAAACGCAAGCATTTTTCAAATCAGGGCTAACACTGACTTCGGTAATTGTTATAGTATTGTTTTCAATAATTTGATCATAAAAAGTTTGTCGAAGCAAAACATTAGAAATTAGATGTCTTAGTTCTTCTCCAACTCTAAGTTGCCTTTGTGATTTAATTGAATTATTTTTAGATTTTCTTTTTGTTTTATAATCAAACTTTTTAATCATGAAAGTGACTATCCAACTTTTTGATCGATTGAATCCAAACTGCGGGCAACTTCTTTTACTTCAAAACATTCCATTACATCACCTTCTTGAATGTCATTATAATTTTCAAATCCCATTCCACATTCTATCCCCTCACGAACTTCTTTAACTTCATCTTTAAATCTTCTAAGGGTTTTAAGCATTCCTTGATGAACAACTTTGTTATCTCTAAGCAATCTGAAACTGCAACCTTTTTTTACTATTCCTTCGTTAACAAAACAACCAGCAATTTTACCAATTTTAGACACTGAGAATACTTTTCTAATTTCCGCATATCCAATAAAGTTTTCTTGCAAATCAGGATCTAGCATACCTGTGAGTGCTAATTTTGCATCCTCAATTAGCTCGTAAATTATTGAATGATATCTTATCTCGATATTATCTCTTCTAGAAAGTTCTCTTGCTTGAGGAATAGCTCTAACATTAAAAGCAAATACAAGCGCTGCGGAAGCAGAAGCTAAAGTTATATCTGATTCGCTTATAGCACCTACTGCTCCAGATAACACTCTTATTTTTACTAGTGAATTACCTAATTTATCTAAAGCAACTTTAATAGCTTCCAAAGATCCGTGAACATCAGTTTTAATAATTACAGGTAATTCAGATGATTCACCAGCTTGAATATCCGCTAACATTTGTTCAACAGATCCTCTTGTTGATAATGTTGCCTCTTTTTGTTTTGATTTTCTGGATCGATATTCAGCAATTTCTCTAGCTCTAGATTCTGATTCTACTACATGAGCTAAATCACCAGCGTCAGGCGTGCCTGACAAACCAAGAACTTCAACTGGCATAGATGGACCGGCTTGATTTATTCTTTTCCCTAAATCATTGAGTAAGGCTCGGACCTTACCTGACTCACTACCTACTACTATAATATCTCCAACTTTCAACGTGCCTGCTTTTACAAGCAAAGTTATTACAGAACCTTTACCTCTCTCTACCTTAGACTCTACTACCACACCGTTAGCATGTATTGTTGCATCACTCTTTAACTCCATTAAGTCTGCCTGTAGTTCAAGTGCTTCAAGAAGATTATCTAGTCCTTGTTTATTTATTGCAGAAACATCGATACATTGTATATCACCCCCCATTTCTTCAGGTATAAGGTCATGTTGCAATAATTCAGTTCTGACTTTTTGAGGATTTGCATCGGGCTTATCACATTTATTAACGGCAACTATTATTGGACATGAGGCAGCTTTTGCATGTTTTATTGCTTCTATCGTTTGCGGTTTAATTCCATCATCTGCTGCAACAACTAGTATAACAATGTCTGTGACATTAGCTCCTCTGGCCCTCATTTCAGAAAATGCTTCATGACCCGGCGTATCTATAAATGAAATTTGAGAACCAGATTTTGTTGTTATTTGATATGCGCCTATGTGTTGAGTTATTCCTCCTGCTTCACCATCGGCAACCTTGCTTTCTCTTAAAGCATCTAACAAAGAAGTCTTACCATGATCTACATGGCCCATTATTGTTACAATAGGTGGTCTGGTAGTAAGTTTTTCTGGATTACTTTCTTCGAGTATGAGATCTAATTCTACATCAGATTCTGAGATTCTTTTTGGTTTATGACCAAATTCAGTTGTGATTAGCTCAGCTGTTTCAGAGTCTATGACTTCAGTGGCTGTGGCCATAATTCCGTTTTTCATTAACTCTCTAACAACATCTGCTGTTTTTTCTGTCATCCTGTTAGCTAATTCTGATACTGTAATTGTATCAGGTATTGTAACTTCTCTAAACTGTTTTACAGCAGGTGTTTGATCTGCTTGCATCCTTGCCTTTTCACGTCTTCTTTTGATTGACGCTAAAGATCTAACTCTTACATTGTCTGAATCTAATGCCCGAGCAATTGTCATTTTTCCTTGTCTTTTCTCTTGAAATCCTCTGTTAAACGATGTTTTCTTAGAATTTTCTCTATATACTTCTTTTTCTTGGGTTTTATTTACTATCCACAATTTGCTGTTCGAGGGTATTTCAGTATCAGATAGCTTTTGCCTATCCTTTTCAGCTTGTAAAGCAGCCTCTTCTGCTTTTTTAGCATCAATTTGAACTTGTATTTGTTCTTCTTCAATTTTTTTAATTTCTAGTATTTCTTCAGTTTCTGATTTTCTTCTAGCTAGCATTTTATCTTTTGGTGCCAGAGATGAAGCGGCTTCTGTAGCTTCCAATGCATTAGCAGCAATCCGAGCTTCTTCAAATTTAGCCTTTTCAACCTTTTCAGCAGCAATTGTATCAGCTTCGGCTGCGGTCTTTGCTAAGCCTTCTTGTAGCATCCTACTTCTGGATTGAATTTCTTTAACACTCAATCCTGAACTATTTTCTTTGTTAGGTCTTTCGATAACCTTTTCATTAATATTTAGTCTGTTCGATGGTCTTTTTGTTCTTTTAACTTCAACTTGAACGGTACCTCTTCCACCTCTGGAGTTTGTAGTAATACTATTTGAAGATTTAGGTGACGAAATAGAATTTTTTAATGTTAATTTTCCACCTGAAGCAAGACTTAACTTTTTTCTTTCACCGTTTTTATTTTCTTCCATGGTATCAATTCCCTCAACTAAAGGTTATTTTTCAATATTTTCATCAGAAAACCAATGCTCTCTTGCTTTCATAATTACAGAGCCTGCATCATCTTCGTTTATAAAAACACTTGTACCTAAAATATTAAATAATTCTTCACTATCTAATTCAGCAAGATCATCCAAAGTTTTAATATTATTTTCAACTAATTTGAGAAGACTTGGTTTACTAAGTTCTTCGAAATTATATAAATCTTCACTTATCTTAAGTTTTCTAAGAGAACTCTCAACACGCTCAGTTTCAATCATAACAAAGTTTTTAGCTCTCTCACTTAATTCATTAGCAATCTCTTCGTCAAACCCTTCAATTGAAACTAATTCTTCTATTGATGCATCTGCAATATCATTTACTGATGTAAAACCCTCACTGACCATTAAATGAGCTATAACTTCATCAATATCTAAAGCTTCAATAAAAATTTTATTCCTTTCATTAAATTCTTCTTGTCTTTTTTCAGATTCTTCTGCCTCAGTTAATATGTCTACAAACCAATTAGTTAACTGTGAGGCTAATCTTACATTTTGACCTCTTCTACCTATTGCTAAAGATAATTGATCGTCAGGAACAACTACCTCCATTCTACCTGCATCTTCATCCATGACAACTTTTGAGGGTACTGCTGGTGCTAATGCATTAATAACGAATGATACAGGGTCGTCTGACCATGGAATAATTTCAATTTTTTCTCCTTGAAGTTCGTTTACAACAGCTTGTACTCTAGAGCCTCTCATCCCAACACAAGCTCCCACAGGATCAATGCTAGGATCATTAGAGAATGCCGATATTTTAGCTCTACTTCCAGGTTCCCTTGCCACGCCTTTTATTTCTATTATGCCATCGTAAATTTCAGGTACTTCTTGAGTAAACAGAGCAGCTAAAAACTGGTTAGATGCTCTAGATAAGAAAATTTGAGGACCCTTTGTTTCTTCGGTCACTTCAACTATAAAGCACCTTAATCTTTCTCCAGGTTTGAGTTGCTCTCGCGGTATCATCTGATCTTTTTTTATTGTTGCCTCGGCTCTACCAAGATCAATGGTAATTGAGTGATTTTCAACTCTCTTTATCGTACCAACAACAATCTCTCCTACACGATCTTTATATTCATGATATTGTCTTTGACGTTCGGCCTCTCGAACTTTTTGAGAAATAACTTGTTTTGCCGTCTGAGCAGCAATACGTCCAAAGTCAATAGGTGGAAGAGACTGTTTATAAAAATCTCCAATAATAAGATTAAGGTTTTTTCTTTCAGACTCCTCAAATGTCATTTGTGTCAACTCATTTTCAATATTTTCAACTACTTCAGTAAACTGAGCGATATCAATTGATCCATTTTTTCTATCTATGTTTGCTCGAATATCTCTCTCTAACCCATATTTAGATCGTGCTGCTTTTTGAATAGCTTCTTCCATTGCTAGAATAACTTCTTCTTTTTCAATAGACTTCTCTCTTGAAACAGCCTCAGCGACTTGTATTAATTCTAGTCTAGGTATGGATTTTACTTCCATTTTTATTTCCTCACATATTAATAGAATTATTTAATTTGATTATTCTTAATAGCCCAATCAGGATCAATATTAGCTTTGTCAATTTCAAAAAATTTAACTTTTATCTCATGTTCTTCTGTTTGTAGTATAATGTCAGCGTTTTCATCAACTCCTTGAAGAAATCCTCTGTAGGTTTTTTTTCCTTTAAATTTTTCTTTTAAGACAATCTTAGCCTTATTCTGTTTAAATAATTTATAATCCTCAATCATTGTCAACGGTCTTGCTACACCGCCTGATGAAACTTCCAAAACATAAGATGAACTAATTGGATCGTCAACTTCTAAAAATGAAGAAATCTCTCTACTAAGAAAAGTGCAATCTTTAAGATCCATTTTTCTATCTTTGGTCCGCTCAGCCATTATCTGCAATGTTTTTTTTATACCAGAGTTCTTAATTTTAACACGTATAAGATGATAGCCCAATTTTTTCAATCTTATAAATAATAAATCTCTTATGTGTTCATCAAGCATTAATATTCTAATTCCTAAAATGAAAAAAGTGGGACTAAAGACCCACTTTTATTTTATTATAAATTAATTACAATAAAAATCAATAACTTTGATAATGATTATTAAAAGTTTATAAATATTTCATTTTTTTTTAAAGATAAACCAACTTGGTTTTCTTTTTTCTTTCAATGATTTTTTCTCATACTTTGTTACAAAAAGTTCTTTGGGTCTTGTTTTCCAATCTTTTGAATTTTCAACTTGCCATTCAAAATTTGAACTTGCTTGAAACTTTTCTAAAACCCAACTTTTTAAAATTTTATGGTCAGTACCAATTGTAACTGTTCCTTTTTTTTTCAAAATTATACTTATATTATTTATAAAATCATCCTGTATTAATCTACGTTTTTGATGCTTTACTTTGGGCCACGGATCTGGAAATAATATTTTTATCTCTGAAATACTACTTGATGGAAATAACTTTATGATTTTTCTAACATCATCTGGCCAAATTTTTATATTTTTCAAGTTACTTTTTAATATCTGTTTAATACATTTTACAGTTGTGTTTAAAAAGGGGTCTGCCCCTAAAAAAAAGGTGTCAGGGTTTTTTTTGGCTGAATTTACAAGATTTTCACCATCTCCAAAACCAATTTCAAGTATGATTTTTTTTTTGTCTATAAAAAAAGTTTCAAAAAAATTTTCAAATTCTATGATTAATTTTGAACCTTTTTTAAGAGCTAAAATCCCTGATTCAGAAATTCTCCTCCCTTTTCTTCGACCATAAAATCTTGGTGATTCTTCATTTAAGGTAAAGCTCAAATTCAACCTAACTCATTCAATATAGAGTCAACTAAGTCTGTTTTTTCCCAAGTAAATGAACCTTCGACACCTTCGTTAGGGTCTCTCCCAAAGTGTCCATAAGCAGATGTGGGTACATATATTGGTTTATTTAATTTTAAATGCTCTCTTACACCCCTTGGAGACATATCTATTAAATTTTTAAGAATTTTTTCAATTTCATTATCATCTATGTTTCCTGTGCCATCAGTATTAACGTATAATGACAAAGGTTTTGACACTCCTATTGCATATGCAATCTGTATTGTACACCTTGAGGCAAGTTCAGCGGCGACAACATTTTTGGCTAAATATCTAGTTAAATATGCAGCTGATCTATCAACTTTAGTTGGATCTTTTCCTGAAAAAGCTCCTCCTCCATGTGGTGAAGCACCACCATAAGTATCAACAATGATTTTTCTACCTGTTAGGCCTGCATCACCATCTGGTCCACCTATTTCAAAAATGCCAGTTGGGTTTACATAAAATTCTTCTTCTGGACACATCCAACCATCTGGTAACACTCTTTTTAGAACGTCTCTTACAATATCTTTAATGTCTTCTTGGGAACAGTTTTTTACGTGCTGTGTAGAAACAACTATAGAACTTGCCTTTATTGGTATACCATTTTTATATTCTAAAGTTATTTGGGATTTACTATCTGGAAGTAAAATACTATTTCTATTATTATGCCTAATTACTGACATTTCTTTTAAAATTTTGTGAGAATAATATATAGGAGCTGGCATTAATGCTTTTGTTTCCTTACATGCATAACCAAACATTAATCCTTGGTCACCTGCACCTTCATCCTTGTTACCCGATTGATCAACTCCAATAGCAATGTCTGAGGATTGTGCATGAAGGTGACATTCAAAATGCATTTTTTTCCAATGGTAACCTTCTTGCTCATATCCAATATCTTTTACTGCTTTTCTAACTTGCTCTTCAATCTCTTCTTTTTCTATCAAAATACCTTCTGGAAGTCTATATTCGCCAGCAATGATTGTCCTATTGGTAGATACCATGGTTTCGCAAGCAACTCTGGCCTCTGGGTATTTTTTTAACATTAAATCTACAACCGTATCAGAAATCCTGTCACAAATTTTATCAGGGTGACCCTCAGAAACAGACTCTGATGTAAATAGAAAATTTTTTTTCATTATTTATTCTCTTGCAAGTTTAAAAGTTGATAATTTGTTTATAATTAATAAAGATAAAATTGAAACAAAAAAAATAATTTCACCGTATTTCTTGTATATTGTGTTTTCTAAAGGAGCGACTAATGACACTGTTTTAACACCACTTTTATAAAGAGGTATCCTTGTTATTTCTTTTCCATATGGTGAGATAAAAGTTGATATTCCTGTGTTGGCAACTCTTGCCAAAGGAATCCCTAATTCAACTGCCTTGATTTTTGCAAGGGCTAAATGTTGATAAGGTCCAACTGTTTTTCCAAACCAAGCGTCATTAGTAATATTAATTAACAGATTTGTATTTTCAGTTAGTCTTGTTACTACTTCATTAGTAAATAAAATTTCATAGCATATTAGAGTTACAATCTCTCCAAATCCTTTTAATTTAAAGTTTGGCTTTATTTCCCCCTTAGAGAAATCTTTAGCGCTTAAAAAATTTGCAATTGTACTTAAATTGTCTCTAAATGGAATGTACTCGCCAAAAGGTACAAGATGAATTTTATCATATTGATTTATTATGTTTCCTTTGGAGTTTAAAAAAACCAATGAATTGAATAATTTGTTTGTCTCAATTCTTAATAATCCAATCACTAAAATTGCTTTTGGATTTGTTAAAATTTCTTTGCTAATGTTAGATAAAAAATTCATTTCATTTGGGATTGATCCTTCAAAGCTCGTTTCAGGCCAAATAATTATTCTATCAATATCTTTAAAATCAGTCTCGTTTTGAAGCGATAATTGTATAAGTTTTCTTAAATTAGAATTTCGAGATTCTGGTATCCACTTATCTTTTTGTTCTATGTTAGGCTGCACAAGTGTAATTAACTGATTATCTATTTTTTGAATGTTTTTATTATAAAAACGAATAAAGCTAAAAGTGAGTAAAATTACTATGGGAATAAATAATGAACTGAAAATAAAATATTTATTTCTAGAGTAACAGATAAAAATGAAAGGTAGGACTGACAGACTAAGAACAAATAGATTTGCCGCAAAGCTCCCAATAAATGAAAATGTTTGGATTAAAAAATCATTTGTAGACAGGGTTATGGACGGCATTAACCATGGAAACCCAGTGAATAATTTTGCTCTTAAAAACTCAAATAAACTTAAAAGAATTATTGTCAAAAAAATAGACGAATGATTTTTTTTTGAAACTAATTTAGACAAAACACAGGCAAAACCCCAAAAAACTGCTAATATTGATGGTAAAATAATAATAGCAACTGGCATCAACACTTTATGATAAGTGTCAGCTACCATAAAAGCAGACCCAATCCAATATAAACCAAATGAAAACCAACCAAATCCTAAAAACCACCCTGATATAAAAGTTTTTTTCAACGAAGTATTTGAAGTAGTAAGATAGACACCAAAACCCAATGCAAAAATGAATAAAAAAATGGAAAAGGGCGGAACTGCAAAGGTTGCAATCGCACCAGAAAAAAATATTGTGGCATTTAACCAAACAGTAGATTTGTAGTATTTTTTCAATGAAATATTTATAATTTTAATTTTTCAAAAGGTGGTGTTTTGTTAAGGCCTCTTATTTTAACCAATATTACTTTGCGAGGGTCTGCCTCTAGTATCTCAAACTTAAAACCTGCCGGAGAGTACTTAATTACTTGGCCCTTTACAGGAACCCTGCCAGCTATACTTATTATAAAACCACCCAAAGTTTCAATTTCATCATTAAGATCTTCATTTCTTATTGATGAAAAAAAATCTTCAAGTTGATCAATTGTTATTCTAGCATCTACAATTATTGAACCATCATCCATTTTGTCTAACCGATATTCTAAAGATAAATCATGTTCATCTTCAATTTCTCCTACTAATTCTTCTACTAAATCCTCAATAGTTACCAGCCCATCAATACCACCATATTCGTCAACCACGAGGGCCAAATGACGTCTTTTAACTCTCATTTCATAGAGCAAGTCTAGTAGGCTTATTGAAGGAGATACAAATATAGGTTTCTTTAAAAGAGATTTTATGTCCTGTTTTTCTTTTAAAAATAAATTAGCTAAAACATCTTTTATATGAAGAATACCAACTATATCATCTAAGCTTTCATTTCTAACAGGTACTCTACTATGATTAGTTTTTATTAACTGCTTAACTATTTCATCGAAATCATCTGACATTGCTACTGAAACAATATCAACTCTTGGAACCATTACGTCTGACGCTGTTATACCTCTTAACCCAGCAAGATTTTTTAATAACTCATTTTCATGACTTAATGTGTTACCATTTGAGTCGTCTGCATTAATTCTTTTTGCAACAAACTGCTCTAATTCTTTGTCCAGATTTTCGTCTAAATTATTTGAATTTTTTTTTCTTAAAAAGTTTGGAAATTTAATCTTCATTATTTGTCAATTTCTTAGTTTTAGTAATTAATATTAACTTATTGGTATGGATTATCTATTTTTAAAGTTTTTAAAATTTTTACTTCTAAACCCTCCATTATTTTTGCGTTATCTTCTGTTTGATGATCATAACCAAGCAAATGCAAAAAACCATGGATAAAAAGATGAATTAAATGATTATTACAACTCTTTTTATCTCTCTTAGCTTCTTTAAAAATAGTTTCTGCAGAGAAAATTATATCACCTAAAAATATTTTTTTGTTTCTTTCTATAAAAGATGGAAATGATAAAACATTCGTTGGTAAGTTTATTTTTCTAAAACGATTATTAAGTTCAATGATTTTTTTGTCTCCTGCAAACAAAACAGAAACAGAATTTATTTTATTAGTATTCATCAAATCAGAGCTTTTGTATATTTCATAAGAAATTTTATTTAAGGTTTTTTGAAAATCAAAAATTAACTGCCTGTCCCATAATGATTCATCGATGATAGCCTCTACACTAAGAATACTATTCTTCCATATTTTATGACGGTCTTTTTTTATTTGAGTCATCATTATATTAAAAAAATCTTAAACTTTATTAAAATGATCATAAGCTTTGATAATTTTGGCAACTATTCGATGCCTAATAACGTCATTTGCTTCTAATGAGATTATCTTAATCTCTTTAATTTTTCTAAGTATTTTTTCAGATTCTTGTAATCCCGAAACCTGTCCTTTGGGAAGATCTACTTGACTCAAATCACCATTAATTACCATTCTAGAGCCTTGACCTATTCGAGTAAGAACCATTTTCATTTGAACTGAGGTTGTGTTTTGTGCTTCATCAACAATAACAAATGCATTATTAAATGTTCTTCCTCTCATAAACGCTAAGGGTGCAATTTCTATTTCTCCTGATTGAATTTTTTTTTCGACCCTATCAGACGGCATCATCTCATATAGTGCGTCATAAATAGGTCTTAAATAAGGATCTATTTTTTCTTTCATATCTCCTGGTAAAAAACCTAATCTTTCTCCAGCTTCTACGGCAGGTCTTGTTAAAATTATTTTTTCGACAATACCTTTTTTTAACATATCAATACCCTTTGCAACTGCTAAATAAGACTTGCCCGTCCCAGCAGGGCCAAGACCGAAAACTAATTCGTAATTATTCAAAGCTTCAAAATATTTTTTTTGACCAAGGCTTTTGGGAATTATAGTTTTTTTCCAAGTTTCAAACTTATAATCTATAAAACTGTCAATCTTTTCACGGGGAGCAGAGTTTAAGTTAGTTTTGCCACTTAACATTCTCAATTCAGTTTCAAAATCTGAAAAGTCGAAGTTAAATTCTTCTATTTTTTTTTCAGATAATTTATTGTATGTATTTGATATCACTTCTCTTGCTAAATTAACCTTTTCGATTTTTCCAGAAATATGAAATTGGTTACCAAATAGGTTTATGTTTACATTAATCAATTTCTCTAATTTAATTATATTAACGCTATGATTTCCTACTAGGGCCGCTACTAAAGCGTTATTAGGAAATTCAATTTTAATTTCTTGTTTATTTATTTTTAAATTCAAAATTAATGGACTTTCAAATACTTTTGTTAGATTGGACAATACCAGTTAAACTGTTTTGAAACGCTTCTGTAACAGTTATATCAATTGTCGATCCAATTAAATTTTTGTCATTAGAGCTAAAATAAATAGATTGATTAAACGGAGTTCTTCCTAAATATTGATTGTTTTTTTTTCCATTTTTTAATACTAAAACATTTAATGTTGAATTTATAGATTTCTTATTGAAACTCATTTGCTGAATTCTTAGTAAGTTTTGAACCTCTTGCAATCTTGCACTTTTTACATCCTCATCTACATGATCAAAAAAAACAGCCGAAGGTGTTCCAGGTCTAGAAGAATATTTAAAGGAATAAGCTTGTGAATAATTAATTTCTTTTATTAAATTTAATGTTGCTTGATGATCATTGTCAGTTTCTCCTGGAAATCCAATTATAAAGTCTCCTGATATTG
>QBYJ01000042.1 GCA_003282885.1 SAR116 cluster bacterium AG-325-F22 | reverse complement strand
TTTGTAAAGCTTTGTATGAAGTATCCCTTATTGATTTTAAATACTTATGAAAACATTTATCTTCTAATGATTTTCTAAGTCCTAGTTTCTGCCAAGATTCAGAATTTTTACTTTTAGGTGGAATAAAACTTTTAATAACATTTATTGGCGCCAATCCAGTGACTAAAACTTCATCACTCAGTAATGCTGCTTCTTCTATTGAGTGTGTAACCATGATAACTGTAATGGCTTCTTTTTTAATAATTGAAATAAGTTCGGCTGATATAATTTCTCTACTTAAATTATCTAGAGCAGCAAAAGGCTCATCTAAAAGTAATAATTTAGGTCTAAATAGTAATGCTCTTGCAATTGCAACTCTTTGTAATAAACCGCCTGATAATTGATAAGGAAAGAAGTTTACATATTCTTGCAAACCTAAATCTTTAATAATTTTGTTAATTTTATTAAATTTTTTATTTCTTTTATTTATATTTCCTAACTCAATATTCTGGTAAACATTCATCCAAGGCATAAGTGAAGCATTTTGTTGCACTAAACTTATATCTCTCAATTTAAGTTGTAAGGTCTCATTTTCAAATTTTATTTCTCCTTTTTCAAATTTAATTATACCTGAAATTAATTTTAACAAAGATGTTTTTCCTGAACCAGAAGGACCTATTATAGTTGTAAATTTTCCTTTTTTTATTTTATAACTAAAATTATCTAAAATTTCTTTTTTATTAAGTTTCTCTTTATAAGAGAAACATACCTTTTCAAAAATTAAATCATCTATTGAACAAGTATTCATTTATTAGGGACTCTCGACAATATAGTCAGGAATAATACTAGTATGTTTAATCATTTTTCCAACATTAATATTTTTAAGCAATCCATGTTTAGTCATTAATATTGATTTTAAACCAAAACTATTTGCGCCTAATATATCAGTATGCAGTGTATCACCAACCATGCCTATTTTGGACAAAGGTATGTGCCTACCAGATAGTTCATTAATTCTATTCACAGCAAGTTCAAATATTGTTGGAAAAGGTTTACCTAACCAAAAGGGGAGATGAATTCCATTTTTAATTAAGTGTGATACATAATATGCAGGCTCTATGCTAAACTTTTCTTCATGAGGAGCAACCAAATCTGGATTAGCAACAAACAATGGTCTTGGTTTTTCTTTTAAAGAATTAAATAATAGCTCTTGCCATACAGTATCCCATCGAAGAGTGCCTAACAAAATAAATGAGTTCATTTCCTCAAACATTAAGTAATCTTGTTCAAGATGAATACAATTCAGATTAGGTATATTTAAGTCATCCCCTATGTTGCCCATAACACCTAAAGGACCTTCTGGTTGATTGTATGATAGGAATATTTCAGCAGCTTCTCTACTCGAAATTATTTCTTCATCTGAAAACTCAAGCCCTAAGGAAGAAAGTTGATCTCTTTTTTTGTAAGAATTATTACTTGCACCATTTGTAACTACTAAAAGCGTAATTTTTTTTTCTCTAGCTATATTTAATGTTTTTACAATTCCTGGTATTAATGTAGCACCAGTATTTAAAACCCCAAACGCATCAAGTAACAAAGCTTCAAATTGATCTAAAATATTTTCTAACTTTGGGGCCAAAGTTGTTTTTTGACTACTTTCCTGATAAGTTGGAAAAAAGTGACGCATACCCTCATAAACATTAATCACATTTTCTGCATTCATATTTTTAACTGACGGAATTTCAAAATTTTCTTCAAATTTAAATTTTTCTAAAATAAATTCAGATTTTACAAAAAAATTATCCATATTATGTTTTTATCCTATAAAATATAGTTTTTGTGAAAGTTTACATATGTCAAAAAAAATTCTAATTATTGGATCAGGAATAGCAGGAATTTCTTCATCATTAAAGTTAAAATCTTATGGTTTGGAAACAACTATAATTGACAAGGGTAACTTTATAGGAGGAAGAATAGGAACCCGAGAAGTTAAAATTAAAGATAAGTCATATTATTTTTATCATGGTGCACAATTTTTTAATGCAAAATCAGATAATTTCCAGAAAATTATCCAAAATGGAATAAACAAAAAATATATTAAAGAATATGGAAGTTTTTCACCTCCAAGATATAGGGGCTTTGAATCTATGAGAGATTTTTTAATGAATTTATCTCAAAATCTTAATATTACCCAAAATGCTAAAGTTACCCGTTTAATACCATATAGTGACAAAATCTGTGCTATTGACAACAAAAATAGCATTTGGCAAACATATGATGGTGTAATATCTACTCTTCCAGCTCCTCAAAACATAGACTTAATGAAAGAGTTCCCAACCTTAAAAAAAACTCTTAAAACTGCTTCTTACGATGCTTGCGTTGCACTAATGTTTTTCTTTGATAAGGACCCTAAAAATATTCCACATTTTTTTGATTATTATAACAAACAAGGGATTTTAAGCTGGATGGCGGCTGGTAGTAACTTGCGTTTTTGGACGGCACACGCTAAAGCAGCTTTTTCAAATAAAAGTTTAAATAAAGATAGAGTTTTGATTAAAAATAAAATCTTTTCTGAAATACAGAAAATTATATATCCATTTGAAGAAAACTTAAAAATTAATTTCCATAGTTTACAAGTTTGGAAATATGCTAAAGTAACGAAAGTTTCATCAGGACCTCAAATTGATCCAAAATTTCCTATTGCCATTGCAGGTGATTTTATGGAGGGACCAAATGTTGAATCAGCTTTTATTTCTGGAGACAAAGCTGCAGATTTAATATTTAAAAGACTTCAGTAATATCCTAAGTTGTTTTTATTTTGGAAAATAATAAATGATAAAATTTAAATATTCTTTTCATAATCAAGTTGAAAGCGCAAAAATACAAATTAATCAACTACAAATTAAGGAAGCTATTAAAACACACTCCAATAAGGTGAATTATTTAATAAACATAATAGATATTAAAAGAATCAAAAAATTTGGGTGTATTTTAGGCGCTAAAAAAGTGACAAAAGGTATGCGTGTTTTTTTTATAGACCCTAATAATCCTCATCATAAAGAATTTTTTAATGCAAAATTTTAACTGTATATTTTATTATGCCTTACATTGGCGTGCCGCTCTTGCTTTGATTACAGGTAATAATACTAGACTCTTAAATACATCTAAGGTGATAGGTAGGTAAAATAAATGGCTTGGACTAGAGGGTCCAATAGAAAAAATTTTGTAATTTCACGAAACTATTTAATGAGAGAGAATAATAATTCTTAATATCATACCAATAATTTTTGTTTTACTTTGGTCTTCTGCTTTTATTACTAGCAAAATAATAGTTGAAAATGCTACACCTTTTTTTTCACTTTCAATTAGATTTGGAATTGTAGCCTTTCTTTTTTTCTTACTTTTTATCTTTTTTTCAAAAAATAAAAAAATCTCTTTAAAAGCTTTTAAAGACGCTTCTATTAGCGGTTTACTATTTCATGGGCTGTATTTAGGTGGTGTTTTTTATGCTTTATCAAAAGGTATATCTGCTAGCCTAATAGCGCTAATTGTTTCATTGCAACCTATTTTAACGTCTATTCTTGCAAAAGTTTTTTTAAATGAGACTTTATCTAAGATTCAGTTGATAGGCGTTTGCTTTGGGTTCTTTGGAACGTCTATTATAATTGCGTCTGACTTAATAGAAGGTCTAACTTTTTTTGCATTTTTTGCAGGGTTAATTGGGTTAATTTCTTCGTCTATTGGAATAATATGGCAAAAGAAAACAGGATCTGATTTGTCACTTTTAGGTAATAATTTTTTTCAAGCGTTAAGTGCCACAATTTTTCACTTTTTTCTTGCGCTTTGTTTTGAAAATTACTTTATAAACTTTTCGAATGAGTTTATTTTCGCTATGTCTTGGCAAATATTTGCAGTTTCACTTGGAGCTTTTTTAATTTTGATGTGGTTGTTAGAACACAATAAAGCAAATCAAACATCTACTTTATTTTTTTTAGTTCCTCCTGTTTCAGCCTTAATGGCATTTATAATCCTAAACGAAAAATTTTCGTACCTTGATCTATTTGGTTTATCTCTTTCATGTATAGGTGTTTTTATAGTGACAAGATCTGAGAAGTAAATGTCATAACCTTAATTATGTTGTTTTTTTTGTTTTTAATTGTTATGTTGTAAAATCAGTGTCTTTTAGTGTGAGAGCGTTTTTTAACCGCCGAAGGAGCAACCACCCCGGAAACTCTCAGGCACCCGAAACACTAAAAGTTGATAATCTGGAGAGTGATGAATTTTTCATCCACCGAAGGGGTAAGCCAATTTTGGTCAATCTTTCAGGTTCCGTGACAGATGGGGTATATTGTTTTTTACAATAATTTTGTTACGGAGATTTTTATGAAAAAAATAGCAATTATTGGCGCAGGAATTACAGGAGTAACCACTGCTTACCAACTTTTAGAAAGAGGTTACGAAGTTTCCGTTTTTGATAAAAATCGCTATGCGGCCATGGAAACTAGTTTTGCAAATGGAGGCCAGTTATCTGCATGCAATGCAGAAGTTTGGAATAGTTGGTCAACAATAATTAAAGGTATTCAGTGGATGTTGAAAAAAGACGCTCCACTGCTGTTCAATCCAAAATTAAATTTTCATAAAATTGGTTGGTTACTTAATTTTATTTCAAATATTCCAAACCATAAAAAAAATACAATTTTAACTGCTAAAATGGCAATAGAGAGTAGAGACGAATTTAAAAGAATTATTAATATTGAAAAAATTAATTTAGATCTTGAAGAAAAGGGTATCATGCATTTATGCGATAGCACTAGTTCGTTAGAACATGGAAGAAGAGTTAATAAGTGGCTTGCTGAAGCCGGGTTAAATCGTAAAGAAATTTCATTGGATGAAATGTTGTCCATCGAACCAACTCTAAATTTAAAAAATTATGTTGGAGGATTTTATACTAAAAGTGACATGTCTGGGGATATTCATAAATTTACTAAATTACTTGCTGATGCCTGTGAGAAAAAAGGTGTAAAGTTCTATTATGAGACTAATATAACCAAAGTAGGTCACAACAAACAGCAACCTGTAATAACATTTAATAAAGCTAACCTATTAAGTGAACATAATTATGATGCTATTGTTATCTGCGCTGGAGTGAACAGCAAATTCATTGCTAATGAACTTGGTGATAAAGTCAATATTTATCCTGTGAAAGGTTATTCAATTACATTACTTCTTAACGATAAAGAAAGTGTTAACAATGCTCCATACGTTTCTTTACTTGATGACAAAGCCAAAATAGTCTCAAGCCGATTAGGAAAGGATAGATTTAGGGTAGCGGGCACCGCAGAGTTTAATGGTTACAATAAGGATATTAGAGCGGACAGAATAAACCCTTTAATTAAATGGTGTAATGAAATTTTTCCAAGGGTATCTACTGAGCACGCAATCCCGTGGGCAGGATTGAGACCAATGACACCAAGTATGGTTCCAAATGTAGGAAGTGGAAAATTACCTGGAGTATTCTATAATACTGGTCATGGACATCTTGGGTGGACATTAAGCGCATTTACATCACAACAAATCTCGGACCATATTGTTAGGAAAGATAACTACAATAACAAAAGTTAAATATCTAAATTGCTAACTTTTAACGCATTGTCTTGAATAAATGATCTTCTATGCTCTACAGTTTCACCCATCAAGGTAGAGAAAGTCTCTTCTGCGTCACCCTCATTTTCTACTTTTACTTGAAGTAGAAATCTTGAATTGGGATCAAGTGTGGTTTCCCAAAGCTGAACAGGATTCATTTCACCTAATCCCTTATACCTATTTACTTGTGAACCTTTTTTGCCTAAATCAGTCACCCTTTTAGCCAAATCCAGAGGTCCATTTAATTCGTAATTTTCGGTGTTTAAGTTAAAAATACATTTTTCTGTAAAGTGACGGTTTAAAAAATCTTTCATGTTATCTAAAGCTTTTACTTCCTCAGAGTTCAAGTCTTCCTCATTTATGATAAAAATATCTTTTACACCTCTATTTACTCTAGAAATTTCTAAAAATCTTTTCTTTTCATCATTATCGTTACTATTGTAGGTTGCGGACCATTCATTGGTTGAATTACTGGATGGTTTATTTAATCTTTGCATAATTTGTACAAGATTATTTTTGTTATTAAAAAGTTTTAGATTTAAAAGACCTAAAATAGCTAATTGAGAGATAATTTCTGGAAAACCTAACTTTTTAGAGAGATTATCTATAATTCTTTTAGCAAAAATTGATTTTTCTACTGACAATCTTAAATCTTCACCATAAATGGTTTCATTATCTCCTAATGACAAAGAAACATCTTTAATTCCTGATTTGATTAAATAATCATCTAAAGCTAATTGATCTTTAAGGTAAACTTCTGACTGACCATGTTTTGCTCTAAATAATGGTGGTTGTGCTATATACAAGTACCCAGCATCAACAAGAGGGCGCATGTGTCTAAAGAAAAAAGTTAACAATAATGTTCTTATATGACTTCCGTCTACATCTGCATCAGTCATTATAATTATTTTGTGATATCTTGCTTTTTCTATATCAATTTCGGAATTCCCAACACCTGCTCCAATTGCAGTAATTAAAGTTCCGATTTCTGCAGATGATAACATTTTATCAACTCTAGCTCGTTCTACATTTAAAATTTTACCTCTTAAAGGAAGAATTGCTTGATTAGACCTATCTCTTCCTTGTTTAGCCGACCCTCCAGCGGAGTCACCCTCAACTAAAAATATTTCTGATTTTGATGGATCTTTTTCCTGACAATCCGCCAATTTACCAGGAAGACTGGCAATATCCATAACGCCTTTTCTTCTTGTTAATTCACGCGCTCTTTTAGCTGCTTCACGAGCACTTGCAGCTTCATATGCTTTTGCTATTATTTTTTTAGCTTCTGTCGGATGTTCGTCAAACCATTGGTGCAGCGATTCTGAAACTAATTGTTCCACTACAGGACGAACTTCGCTTGATACAAGTTTATCCTTAGTTTGACTTGAAAACTTTGGATCAGGAATTTTTAGGGATAATACAGTAGTTAAACCTTCCCTACAATCTTCGCCAGATAATTGAAGCTTTTCTTTTTTAGCTATACCAGAATTAATAGAATAAGAGTTAATTACCCTAGTTAAAGCTGCTCTAAACCCTGCTAAATGAGTACCTCCATCTCTTTGTGGTATATTATTTGTAAAACAAAGAGTGGTTTCGTGGTATCCATCAGTCCATTCCATAGAAATATCTACTGTTATACCTTCTTTTTCCTGTGAGGTGGCTATAACCTCATGTATAGCATTTCTAGATCTATTCAAATACTCTATGTAAGCTTTCAATCCTCCCTCATAGAAGAATGAAACTTTTTTCTCTTCCGTCTCTCTTTGATCTATTAAATCTATATGCACACCACTGTTTAAAAAAGCCAACTCTCGAATTCTATGTTCTAAAGTTTGATAATCAAAATTACATTTAGTAAAAGTATCTTCACTAGGTTTAAAATTGATTTCTGTACCAGTTTTTTGATCATTCTCACCAATAATATTCAAACGATCTGTAGCTACACCATTTTTAAAATTAATTTCATATATTTTACCATTTCTATAAATAGTTAAGATTAATTTTTCTGACAGTGCATTAACAACTGAAATACCAACTCCATGTAATCCTCCTGAAACTTTATATGAATTGTTATCAAACTTTCCGCCTGCATGTAATTGAGTCATAATTACTTCTGCCGCTGAAACACCTTCTTCAGGATGAATATCTACTGGTATACCTCTTCCATTATCACTTATAGTAACAGACCCATCACTAAACAATTTGACTTGAATTAAATTGCAGTGACCTGCTAATGACTCATCTATAGAATTATCCAAAACCTCATAAACCATATGATGCAATCCAGAACCGTCATCAGTATCGCCAATGTACATTCCAGGCCTTTTCCTAACAGCATCTAAACCTTTGAGGACTTTTATAGAATCTGCGTCGTAATCTTTATTGTTAACTTCTATATCTCTTTCAGACATCTATATTTCTCCATATTTAAAATCATATTGACCTTTGAAACAATTAATTATTTTTGGAAGATTTATTTTATCAATTAAAGTTGGATAATCTGCAAAAGCTTCTTTGCTTGTACTAGTAAACCAAGATTGACCTTCATGCCTGGAAACCTCTAAAAATAATGCACTTCGGTGTTTTTTATCTAAATGCTCAACAATATCATCTAACAATAAAATGGGTGCCATATTAAATTTTTTATTTAGCATTCTTGCGTGAGATAAAATAATAGATATTAATAAAAGCTTCTGCTCACCTGTAGAGGCAGAATTGACATTTTTATTATTTTTTCTATTAAATATTTCTATTAAAGTCTTATTTGGACCAAAAAAAGTTTCTTCCTCAGAAAAACGAGATTTTCTTAAGATATCTCTAATATAACCCTCTACTTCCGAAGCAGGTTTATTAGTAAGAAGCTCTTCAATTTTTCCTTTCAACTTTATCTCTGCTGGTGGGAAATGATCTATTAAATAATTATCAATTAATTCCTTATTATACAAATCGTTTAGCTCTTGAACCATGTCTAATCTAGAAGCGGTAATAGCGACTGAAAACTCAGAAATTTGATTTTCTAAAGTATTTAACCATGTATTATCACTGTGGAGTTGCATCAAAATTTTACTTCTTTGTCTTAAGAGTTTTTCATATTTGTATACTCTATTTAGATGTAAACTATCTAACGATGAAGTAAGCCTATCTATAAAACGTCTCCTTTCGCTCATGCCAGTTTGGAATAAAATACACATTTGAGGAGTAATCCAAGATATTTTGAGAATTTTTCCTAATGAACTTAAAGAACATTTATCCATATTAATTTTAGCCATTCGCGTTTTTTGAAGTGTATCTTCTTTCAGTCCTGTTCCTATGTTAAACTTACCTTTGGGGCAGATATAGTCTGCATTTATTCCCCAAATATTATAACCGCCTTTAAACAAGATTTTCTGAGTTAAATAATCTTCTATGTTTGATTTTCGAAGACCTTTGCCTTGATTTAATAAAGAGACAGCCTCTAAAATATTAGTCTTACCACAACCGTTATCTCCGTATAATAATAAAGACGATTTACAAATCTTCAAATTTAAATCAACGTGATTTCTAAAATTTTTTAAATTTAGTTTTTTTATATAAAATTTGTTTGAAGTTTCATTCGTTTGAATATCATCTCTGACATTTAAAAAATTATTTTTCATTTCTATCCTAGATATGCTTTATCTAATCTTATAAATAAATTAAACTCTCATAGGCATTAAGACAAAAATAACACCATCTTGGTCTGGATCTGTAATCAAAGCGGGTGAAGCTGAATCTGATAATAAAATTTCTATTTCTTTCCCTTGAATTTGGGATGCTATATCTAGAAGATATTTTGCATTAAACCCTATATCTAAATTATCATAATTATAATCTATTTCTAAATCTTCAGACGCATTGCCTAAATCATGACTATTAACATTTAACGATAATAAATTTTTATTTAACGAAAGCTTAACAGCTCGTGATTTTTCCATAGATACAGTAGAAACTCGATCAATTGCTTTTGAAAAATTCAAGTTTGAAACTACTAATTTATTTAGATTTTCTTTAGGTATAACTCTTTGATAATCTGGGAATGAACCATCTATCAATTTTGTTGTCAAAACGGAGTTTGGAAAAATAAATTTAGCTTTGGTATTGGAAATGATGATTTTAATTTTACCATCAGTTCCATCAGTTAGTTTTCTTATTTCTCCAACTGCTTTTTTTGGCAAAATTATCCCAGGCATAGCTTCAGCACCTTCAGGAAGTGGAATTTCAGCTTGAGCTAAACGATGCCCGTCTGTTGCTACGGCTCTTAACTTATCTTTATTTGGTTCAGGAACATGAAAAAAAATACCATTTAAGTAATATCTAGTTTCTTCCGAAGAAATTGCAAACTTTGTGTTATCAATCAAACTTGCAAGATCAACAGATTCTATAGAAAATTCATTACCTTTTTCAATTTCTGTCATTACAGGAAAATCGTCTACCGATAAAGTTGGAAGAATAAATTTAGATTTACCCGCTGAAACTTGTACATTTAATTCAACAAGTTCAATTTTAATTTCAGCTCCATCAGGAAGCTTTCTAACAATATCATAAAGAGTATGGGCTGCTAGGGTTATTTTTCCTTGTTTAAAAACAACGCAACCAGTCACTTCCACAATATCCATGTCCATATCTGTAGCTGTAAATGACACATTTGATGAATTTGTCTCTATTAAAACATTAGATAATATTGGTATTGTATTTCTTCTTTCGACTACAGAATATATATGTCCAAGTGGTTTAAGAAGTGCATTTCTATCAATTGTAAAATTCATAATTTACCTCAATCGCTTACAAATAAACATAAATATTATTGAATTATTATAACATGTATAGACTTATTTCAGCAAGCAATTACGTGTCAAAGATTTTACGTTTAATGTGAATTATTTAAATAGTAAGGATAGATTTTTTAAGATCAGATATTTGTTTTTTTAATTTTAAATCTACAATTGATAATGCCTCAATTTTTTTAACTGCATGAATTACAGTAGTATGATCTTTGCCTCCAAAGGCTTTGCCTATCTCAGGATAAGAAAAACTAGTTATTGTTTTACTAATATACATAGCAACTTGCCTAGGTCTGGCAATGTTAATAGAGCGTCTTGAAGATACCATATCAGATAATTTCAAATTAAAAAAAAGTGAAACTTGTTCCTGTATAAGACTAATAGATATATTTTTTTCATTAATTAACAAAATATCGGATAATAAATTTTCTGAGTTTTCTATACTTATATCTTTACCTGAAAGTTCGTGATTAGCCCAGATACGATTTAAGGCTCCTTCTAATTCTCTAACATTACTTACAATTTTTTTAGCTAAAAATTGAAGAACATCAAATGGTATATTTAGACCTGATAAATTAACTTTTTTTCTAAGTATATCTAGTCTTAATTCATAATTAGTTGGTAAAAAATCAACAACCAACCCTCCCCCTAATCTTGACTTTAACTTCTCATCTAAATCAATTAATTCAACGGGTGACTTGTTAGATGAAATTATGATTTTTTTGCCCTCATTTATCAAATTATTAAATGTATAAAAAAACTCTTCTTGAGTTGAACCTTTACCACCAATAAATTGAATATCATCTATCATTAAAACATCGATAGATTTAAATTGATCCTTAAACTTTATAGTATCTTTTTGTCTTATAGCTTTTATAAACTGATACATAAATCGTTCTGCAGACATTAATACAACTTTTATATTTGGATTTTTCTCTTTTAACTCTATTGCAATTGCATTTAATAAATGTGTCTTTCCCATGCCCACATTACCATAAATATAAAGTGGATTATAAATAAATGAACTTATATCACATATTCTTCTAGACGCCGCATAAGGCATCTGGTTAGAGTTTCCAACTACAAAATTATCAAAGTTTAGTGTTTTATTAATATTCATAGACACGCTATCTACAAATGAAAGATCATTATTAATTGGAGTATTAACCTCAGTATTAGGGTGCTTTTCAATTTTAGAAGAATTTAATTTTTTGGATATATTTTTTGTGAGAATAGTAACTTTTAATAAGTCTTCAAAATATTTTGAAGCTTCACAAAAAATTGTTTCATAATATTGAGTTTCAGCTCTATTTGAAATCAATTGAGAGTTTGAACCTAGATATAGTATTTTTTTTTCATATTTTATAAAATTAAGTGGCTCTATCCACGCTTTCCAAACAATCTCTTTTATATTCAATGAAATAACTTGTTTAGTTTTTTCCCAATTGTCAATTTGCAACACTTGAAAATCAACTGTATCGTCGGCCTGTACAATTGTCATATCTTTAGTACTTGTATGAGATTCATTTTTTTGCATTTAAACAGACACTTATTGATATTCAGATTTAATTAGAATTTAAAATTTATTTTACAACATTTTTAAAATTTAATTAAT
>QBYJ01000041.1 GCA_003282885.1 SAR116 cluster bacterium AG-325-F22 | reverse complement strand
AATAATACCAAAACTTTTAAACCCAAACCAACCTACTGTAAGAACCCCACCTAAAAAGATCTGAAATAAGCAACCTAAAATTTGAACCTTTGCAGGAACAACAAATTCTCCCATAGCTCTTAAAATTGCTGAGAAAATAAAGAGTAACCACGTGAAAACAGCTCCTCCAAAAGCAATCTGTGAAAAAACAACAGCTCCGTCCAAAACATCATTGCTACCACCCATTGATGAATAAATGTGATTTGGTAAAAATCCAAATATTATTGTGTAAATTAATGAAATAAAAATGCATATTAGAACTGCATGCCAAATAGCTGAATTAGCATCTTCAATTAATCCTGCTCCTAAAAATCTTGAAATAGATGAAGTACTTGCCCCACCAATTGCACCAGCAGACATCATTTGCATCAGTGTTAAAAATGGAAAAACTAAAGCTAAACTTGCGAGTGGGCCATTTCCTAATTGTGAGACAAAATAGGCATCTGTTATTATTATTAATACCATTGAAATTCCAGTGATTGAATTTGGCAATGAAAGTTTACAAATCATTTTTAAAACAAAATCTAAATGGGCATAGGCGGACATCTTCCTTCAACTTTTAGTACTTGAAAGGCCCTCAACGTATTCTCAATTCCTTTTTCAACGGAAATGGAAGGATATTCACCAATATGATTTCTCAGAGGCAGATCATCTAAATCTGGAGGAAATGGTAGCGATTGACCAATACAGCTTACGGATGAATTTTCTTTTAACTTCTTAATTATAGATAACCCATTTTCTATTGTTTCACATGGACCATTAAGATTAAAAACGTATGAGCCAACCATGTCTTTGCTTACAGATGTAATAAATGCTAAAGCTGACTCACCTGCATATAACCAGCTATATTTTCCAGTATATGGTATTACAAAGCTTTGGCCTAGAGCTGCAGCTTGAATAGCTAAAGTGTTTTTTGAACTCATTCCTTGATCTCTAGCCAAACCATATACAATATTAGGTCTAATACCGATAGATGGAACTTCCCAGTCAGCCCAATAAACAAATGCTGTATGCTCATTAGCTAGTTTATATGCACCATATAACGTTTCTTTCCAAGGACCTTTAGGAGGCATTCCTAAGGCAGCAACCGACGAAGCATAAACAGTCCTCTTAATATTTGCTTCTTTAGCAATTTCAAGAATATTAATTGTGCCCTCTACATTGACACGAGCACCTAATGCTGGATCTGCTGCACAAAATGGTACTTGCAGACCCGCTAAATGAATTATAGCACCTGGATTAAAGCTTATGATAGTTTTCTTTAGCATTTTAAGATCGGTAATGTCGCACACTTGCCATTTAATTTTAGATGCTTCATTACCAAGAAGAAGTTTAAGTCGATCTTTATTATTGGACAAATCAAGAGCTACACAAGGAATGTTAGATCTATGTAGAATTGTAAGAATCCATGCTCCAATGCAACCACCAGCACCTGTAACAATTACAGGCCTGTCAAAATTATTATTTTTAATCAACAAATCATCAGTTAAAAAATCTAGACTCATTATCTGCCCCCCCTTATAGAATTGTCCATTAGAGTCTCACATATTACTCAGCTCTAATATACAAAATTTATTGTGTTTTATTTACAAATTTATTTATGTCAATTGCTAATTCTCTTGGTTTTTCCATAGCTGCAAAATGACCTCCAGAAGCATGAGATGACCATAATACAATATTTTTATAAAATTGAGATGCCAAAGTAATTGGTGGTGAAAATATCTCTTTTGGAAATTCACTGTAACCCATTGGAACATTTATTGGTGAATTTTTATTAATAGGCCAATCAACCGATCTGTGACGCATTAAATATGGCCAAAAAGAAGCACCTATACATCCAGAAAACCAATATAAAGATATATTAGCTAACATAGTATTTATATTAATTTTATCAAACAAATCATTATCATTATCTGTCCAAGTATGAAATTTTTCAGCTATATATGAACATAAAGCCACAGGAGATGAATTTAAAGCATGTGCTAATGTAAAGGGTTTAGTACCCTGAATTTGTTGATAGCCTGTCTCAAATTTCATAAAGTGTTTTAGCTTTTCATAATATATTGCTTCTTCTGGATTATTAGCTTCTTTATCAAGACCTCTAGGTAGCGGTAGCATATTCAAGTGAACACCTGAAATGTTTTTTGGAGCATTAACAGCCATAATAGAAGCTATAAATGATCCTAAATCACCACCTTGTATGAAATATTTTTTGTAACCAAGGGTATTCATCAAGTCAATAAAATGGCTAGAAATTTCTTGTAAGCTCAATGGTTTTTGCGATGGAGAAAATGAAAAACCTACATTTGGTAAAGTAGGAATTATTAAGTCAAAAGGTTGATTACCTTTAAGACTATTTTTTTCAGGATTTGTTAGTAAAGGAATTATATCTAAAAATTCAAAAATTGAACCAGGCCATCCATGAATTAAAAGAAGAGGCAGAGCATTTTCTTCAGTTGATTTTACATGCAAAAAATGTGTTTTTACACTATCCTTAGTAAAAATAAATTGGTTAAATTTATTTAGATTACTTTCCTCTTTTTTCCACGAAAATTGATTTTTCCAGTAGTCAATTATGTATGATATTTTTTCATATGAAATACCTGCATCATTGTTATAATTCGACCCCCAGTCTAAAATTCTACCATTCGCAATTTTAAAATTTAAGTCTTCTAAAGCTTTATTATCTATATTTGATTTAAATTTCTCCATTTCACTTCAACCCTCAAAAAGATGTAAAATATTTTATTGTAAAACTTTGGTTATAAACTAATATAAAATAATGAATAAAATCATTATTAAAGTCTTCTTTTTTTTTAATTTATTAATTTTTTCCAGTTTTTCATCATTAGCTGAGACCTTTGTTTATTCTGGTGGCTGTTTTTGGTGTACGGAAGCAGATACTGAAAAATTGAAGGGGGTTGATGAGGTAATAAGTGGATTCACTGCAGGTACCACAAAAGATCCCAAATACATACCTGGGCAATGGGGCGATCACCGTGAAGCAGCTCTAGTTAAATATAACCCTAAAATAATTAGTTTTAAAGAATTAGTGGTTCATGTGTTTAAAACAATTGATTATGAAGATAATAACGGACAGTTTTGTGACCGGGGAAGATCGTATAGTCCGGCTATTTATTATAAAACAAATGAAGAAAAATCAATTATCTTATCTTTAGCTCCAATAACATCTATAGTGCCTATAGAAAAAGAGACTAAGTTTTATCCTGTTAGATTAGAACAACAAGATTATTATAAAAAGCAAAGTTACAAATATGAATATTATAGATTCATGTGTAGACGTGACAAACGCTTAGAACAGCTCAATAACTGAATTAATTATATTTTTGCTAAATTTCTATTGCCTCTTGGATCAACCCAACCAATTAAACCATCATCTCTTTTATAAACCATGTTTAATCCACTATGTTTTTTATTTCTAAACATTAAAGCTGAAATATTGCCCATTTTCATTTTTTCTAGAGCGTCTATGACAGTCAATTCTTCAATTTCAGTATCCAACTCTGCAAAAATAAGTGGTTCTTGATAATTTGTTTCTTTTTGTTTTGAAATTGATGTCGGAGGTTCATTAATTATGTGAAATTGAGCATTTAAGGAGTTTGCTTTATTATTATTTTCATTATTTTTATAATTTTTAATTTTTCTTTTATATCTTCGTAGTTGTTTTGATAATTTTTCTAAGGTTTCATTGAATGCTAATTTAGCAGTTTGTCCAGAGGATTGAGCTGTAAACTCCATTTTTTTATTAATATGAAGTACAATTATTATATGAAATAATTTGTTATTTTTAGAAACACTTATAATTGATGAGATTGGATTAGGAAAATATTTTTGGATTGATTCTAAAAGATTTAATTTTGCATATTTGGAAAAAGTTTCACCAACTTTGACTTGCTTTCCAAATATTTTAAAGTTCATATATAACTCCTAAATACCTAATTATTATAACAAAACTATAATAAGTTTTTGTCAATAATTTTATTTTTAATATTGAGTTGATATAAATTAATATTACTGAAGTTTTATAGTTTATGAGGAGTAAAACATGTCAGCTTACCTTATTGTTAAATCTGATACTAGTCAGATAGATAGTAAAGATTTTGATTATTGGTATGAAAATGAACATTTATATGAAGCTAAGAAACAGTTTATGGCTAAAAATGCAAAAAGAGGGTGGGTACAAAATTCAAATTTTCATCTTGCTATATATGAATTTGAAAATATTAAAAAAGCAAAAAATGCAATGGATTCAAAAAAATTACAATCACTTATAAAAAAATTTGATAAAAAATGGGATTTTAAGGTTACCAGAACACGTGAATTAGTCAGTTTAACTCAAATTATATAAATCTTTAATTTTAAATTTCATTAGAGATTTCAATTAAATTATTATCAGGATCTCTTATGTAAATAGATTTTATCGGGCCATTTGCTCCTGTTTTGATTACTGGTCCCTCTTCAATTTGAATTTGTGAGTTTTTAAAAATCTTCATCCATTGATCTAATGATTTCATACTCACAAAACAAATATCCATAGATCCAGGAGTTGGATTTGATGCATGCGGTTCAAATGGTTTTAAATTTTCGTGTAAATTAATTTTTTGTTTACCAAACTTGAGTGATTTTCTTCTGATATTATCAGAAGTTGATGTAAACTCGTTTAGTTCCATTCCTAATATATTAGTGTAAAAATCTATAGATAAATTTATGTCATTTACTGTTATTACAACGTGATCGATAAAAAGTGTCATTAATTTCCTACAATAAAATATTTTACATAATATTTTAAGTTAATAGAATAACGTTTAGAAATAAATAGAAAGTATAATTTATGGAATTTTTTAAAGTTAATTTTATTTTAGCAATTTTTATTATTTTTTTATTTCCCTCTAAATTAATAGCTAATGATATATATCTACCATCAGCTGGCTTTGACTGCAGTGATGATAATTACAAATTTGAATTTCTTTTTGATAGATCAAAAGATATGGATAATCCAAAAGTATATAGACGAATTAATGGTAAGTTTATTGAAATAGGAAATCTTTTAGCTGAAAAACAAGGTGCTTATGTGATTTGGGAAGATAAAGATTTTTTTAAAACAACTGATTTTGCATGGACTTTTGACAAGGTCACCTCGAAGCTATCATCTATAGTATTAAGTGTCGGCCTTGGGATCGAAAAATTAGATAAGATACCTAAACCAATGACTTGTATGCAAAAAATATTTTATTACTAATTTTGATAGTTTTTATGTTTAATTTATACAAATTTTTAATACATTTGTTTTGACTAAAGTATTTTTAAGTAATAAATAATAAAATTATGATTATGGACGCGTAGCTCAGCTGGATAGAGCAACTGCCTTCTAAGCAGTAGGTCAGAGGTTCGAATCCTCTCGCGTTCACCATTTATTTTTGAGGTGATTTTAATGTTTGGATTAGGTTTATTGAAAGGAACAGCGATAGGGTTAACTGGCGGTATCGTAATTGGTATGGTGATCAAAGAAACGTGTAAACAAATGAAAAATAAAAAAAATTACTCAATTAACAATAATTCAACAGCTGACACTTATGAAGTAAATAGTGTCGACGAAAAATAATACAAATAAAATACATTTTTAACTTAACTGTTTTTCCAGCTTGAATACCACTTTACAAATAAATCATATTGTTTTTTGGCGTACATTTTTTGACTATCACTTAATTTGTCTGTTGGATTAAAATGTAAATCGTAACCTTTATCGCCGTTAAGAACCATTAAAAATTTATAATAAAGAACTAAGTCGGGACCTTCATCAAATGATGATAAAATAGCCAACGCATCTTCAAGTTCTATAGCTTTTGATCTTGAAACAGGGTCACCTGTAGCTGCTTTTTCGCATAAATTTATTAAATGCAACACTTCATTCGGGAAAGCATTACCAACGCCAGTTATTGCACCTACTGCACCACAATTGACGTAACCATGAAAAACTGTTGTATCAACACCTATCATTAATGATATATTTTCATCTTGCGATGTAATATTTTCTGCTGCATAGGTTAAATCTTTTGAGCCTCCAAATTCCTTGAATCCAACCAAATTGGGAAATTCTCGCCTCAAATCAAAAAATAGATCTGCTTTTGTTGAGAAACCATAATAATGACTATTGTAGATTACTGCTGGTAGGTCTGGTGCTGCACTTAATATCGAAGCAAAATGAGATCTTTGAGCTATTAATGACGGTCCCCTTGAGAGTACTCTTGGTATAACCATTAGACCAAGCGCTCCTACCTCTTGGGCGTGCTGTGCATGAGCTGTTGCTTTTTTTGAATTAATAGCTCCTGTCCCTACAATTGTGGGAATACCTGCATTTACTAATTTAGCTACACCTTGTTGCCTCTGTTCGTCTGAAAGAAGTGGCCAATCACCCATTGAGCCGCAGTAAATCACTGCTGACATTCCTTTGTCGATTAATTCTTTAGCTTTACCAAGAAGTAATTCAAAGTTTGGAGAATAATCATTATTACAAGGGGTCATAAGCGCTGGCATACACCCTTTGAACACATTATTCATTTTATCCTCCTAACATAAAGAACTATTTTTTTTTAAAATTTTAATAATTAAAATTTATCCATTTATAGAATAACCGCCGTCTACGGGTATAGCCGTTCCAGTAATATAATTAGATCCCTCACTTGATAAAAACACAGCTATGCCACCTAAATCATCTGGCTCTCCCCATCGACCTACTGGTGTTCTCTCTTCAACTCTACTTTGAAGTTCTGGAATATCTATCCTCGCCTGTCGAGTTAGTGATGTATCTATGTAACCTGGAAGTACTGCGTTTACTTGAACATTATCTTTTGCCCAAGCATTAGCAAGACTTTTTGTTAATTGAACAACTCCACCTTTACTAGCAGAATAGGCACTACCGAGCGGGGCACCAAACAAAGAATGCATTGAACCAATATTTATAATTTTTCCACCATTAGCATCTTTAAAATGCTTAAAAGAAGCTTTGGAACATGTAAACATACTTATTAAATTTGTGTCTATTATTCCTTTCCACTCATCAAGTTCGTATTCCTCAGGTCTCTTTCTAATATTAGTCCCTGCATTATTTACTAATATATTTAATTTGCCAAAGTTACTAATAACATTCTCAATCAGTTTATTGCATGAGTTCTCGTCAACAACATCAACATGAAAGGATTTACATTCTATATTTTGAGAATTTAAAATTTTAATTGATTGAGTGTTTTTCTCTTCATTTCTACCAGCTATTATAATTGTAGCTCCAGCTTCTCCCATAGCTTTTGACATCGCTAAACCGATACCTCCATTTCCACCAGTAACTAGAGCAACCTTTCCTGTTAGATCAAAAAGTTTCATTTCAATTTCCTTCCTATTACCAATTTTCTTTAGATGTTCTAATATCTAATTCAAAAGTCCACGCATTTTTATTTTGATTATATAAATACATGTAAGCATCAGTGACACTATCTATATCTATTAATTTTCCATCTTTTACTCTTTCATCAAAATCAGACACTCTTTGTTTTATCCTCTCACCTGCCAAACCTCCATCAACAATAATATGACCTACATGAATTGAGTTTTCAGCATATTCTTTTGCAATTGCTTGGGCTAAATTACGAAGAGCACCTTTTGCTGAATTAAATGCTCCAAAGTTTGATTTACCCCTTAAAGACGCGCTAGCACCTGTAAACAAAAGTGTGCCAGGGGTATTCTCTTTTAAAAATACTTTTATGACTTCTTTGGCAAATAAAAATCCACCATAGCATCCAGATTCCCAACTCTGCCTAAAATAACTTGGCTCCATGTCAATTATTTTGCCAGGTGTACTATTCCCAACATTGTAGACAGCAAAATCTAAACCAGAACCAATTTCTCTAATCATCATTTTGATTTGATTTTCATCTGTTGTATCAACAACTATTGGTTTAGCGTAATTACCTTCTTCGATAATACTTTCTACAACTTTATTTAATGACTTAATTGTTCTACCCGCTACAAATACTTCAAAGTTGTTTTGAGCAATTTTTTTACAAAGTTGTCCACCAAGACCATTAAGAGGTCCAACACCTATGACTAAAGCTTTTTTCATTTTATATAATATGCCTTCTTTGTTAATTAATATATGAATTAACTCTTGCTAATAATGAATTTAATCTGATTTTAATATCTAATAATTGATTTTTGAGATTGTTGTTTTCATTTTTCAATTTTTTAATTTTTGCTTTTAATAGAGTATTATTTAAATCGTTATTTATAGGCTTTTTATTCTTGGCATCAGCTTTACAGGTATTATAAATAGTTATGTCTTTGGCAGATGTTCCTTTTAAAACACATTCATGAGCTTGAGTTTGAGAATAAATAAAAATAAAAATTAAAAAATAAAAAATCTTCATATTGTTACTTTTTGTAAATTAAATTAATAATATACAATTACATATTAGTTATGTAATTAACAAGAGGTAAAAATGTACTCTCGAATAGCAAAATTTCAGTCAACTTCTAAAGTCAATTGTGATATGATAATGGCATTTTTTCAAAATGTTATGATACCTATAAATATTAAAAACAGTCAGTTGAGTTGTGAAGTCTACAGAGTTTGAGATACTACAGGTTTTGTTATTTCATCTTTTAAAAACAAAAATGATGCTACGAGAGTTATGAAAATAATGGCCGACGAACTCAATGAAGTTAAAGGTAATACTAAGATTAAATTAATTGAGGGTGAAAGAGTTTTTAGAATAGATCAATGATATGAGCCTTGAACAAAAACAAATATTTAAGTTTTATGTTGGTTATGACGATATTTTTAACGAAATAGAAAATTTATCTAATATTAAACCTCAAACCAATATAGCTTTCGATATTCTAAAATATGACAATAATAATTATGAAATAAATATTGCTCTAGCTGGTGTAACTCAGGATCAAATAACTATTGAACAATTAAATAATTTTTTGATGTTAGAAGTGAAAGAAAAAACAAAAACACCTTTTGAAGGTATTATTCATAAAGGTATTCGTATGAACTCGGTTAAACAAACTTTTAGGTTAGAACAAAATATAGAAGTTGATGATGCAGAATTAGTAAGTGGGATACTTAAAATTAAATTACATAAAAAAGAAACGAAAACAAAATTAAAGAGAGAAATAGAAATTATAGAAGAATAATAATATTATATGTTTGTTCTTAAATATTTGGAAATATAATGAAGGGTAATATGTCATGAACTATATGATCGATACTAATAAATTAAAAAGTCAGATAACCCAAGAAGAATGGCAACTTAGACTAGATCTCGCTGCAACCTATAGACTTATTGCACTCTATGGATGGGATGACTTAATATATACACACGTTTCATTAAGAATACCGGGTCCAGAACACCATTTTCTTATAAATCCTTATGGGTTAATGTTTGATGAAATTACAGCATCAAGTTTAGTTAAAATTGACCTTAACGGTAATTCAGTTATAGATACTCCATATGAAGTCAATCCTGCAGGATTTACAATTCATAGTGCCATACATTCAGCAAGAGAAGATGCGCAGTGTGTTCTTCACCTACATACTAATGACGGTGTCGCGGTATCTATTCAGAAAGATGGTTTGTTACCAATAAGTCAAACATCAATGTTGATACATCCTCATATAGCCTATCATGATTATGAAGGTCTAGCTTTAGATCATACTGAAAAAGAAAGATTAGTTGAAGATATAGGTAACAAAAATCTCTTTATATTAAGAAACCATGGTACTTTGTCAGTTGGCCAAACATGCGGTATTGCATTTATGGGTATATATTTTCTTGAAAGAGCATGTTCTGCTCAGATAAGAGCTCAATCAGCAGGGTCTATTAATTTACCTTCAAAAGAAGCTATAAAAACAACGCAAAATCAATCCATTGGCATGTTTGATTTGGGAAGAGATAGACTTGCTTGGCCAGCTTTATTAAGAAAACTCGAGAGACAATCACCGGATTACAAAAATTAAAAAGCTGATTTTGCACCTCCAGTTTTTTGCGTTGTGAAAATTGATCCATGATCTGGAGCTGGTGGCAATGGTATTACTACAGGAACACTCTCCATTCTAGGTTGATAACTCACTTCACCACAAACCATTTGTTTTTCTAATTGTTTACATAACTCTATTGGATCATTATTTTTTAAATAGGCACCCACACCTACTAAAGGCCATGCATCGGCGGAATTACACTCATAAAACAGCATTAATCTATCTTTTTGGCTATTATTTGGTGCTGAGCCATGAAGAGTTCTAGCGTGGTGAATTGTCATGGATCTGGCTTTTCCTGTAAGTGTAACAGCCTTGTCAATATCAAAAAATTTATCATCTGGATTAATTGCGCCACAAAAAACTCCATTATTGTTATGACTTAGAACTGGACCCTTGTGGCTTTCGGGTATAACCATTAACGGTCCGTTATCAATATCCACATCATTAAGCATTAAACCTAATGCTAAAACATTATCGTTTGTGTGTGGATAAAAGGCCCAATCTTGATGCCATTCAACTGCAGCGCCACCTCCAGGAGCCTTAGTATTCAATTTACTTGTTTTTAGAGAAATATCTTTTCCAAGAAGATCAATAAGTATCCCTTCAATTTTAGATTGTTTTATTATATCCCAAAAAAATTGAGAATGTTGATGAGGCTGTTTAACTCTTTTTAGTCTGGGATTAGTTGAGCAATGCCCATCTTCAAGATCAAAAATATTATCATTGTTTTTTACATTTTTAGATCTTTCAAAAAAATCTTTTACCAGAGCTAACATTTCCTTGTGTTGATCTTCCGTAATTACATCCTCAACCAGTAAATATCCCTTATCGTTGTAAAAATTCATCTCGTCTTTGGATAATATCATCAACAACCTCCCTAAACTAAGAACATATCATGTTGTTTAATCTTATAAATATGTTAATCAAATAAACATGAAGAGCAACTACAAATGAACAAAAATTTGATTGACCTTGATAGTAATCAGGCATGGATTAGATTAATAATAATTTTTATAATGAGCGTTATTGGCACTGCAGGAATGTGGTCAGTAGTAATTATAATGCCTAATATCCAAAGTGAATTTGACCTTGATAGAGCTGCATCTACATACCCCTATGTAGCAACTATGTTTGGGTATGGAATAGGTAATGTCATTATAGGGAGAATGCTAGATAAAATAGGAATTACAAAACCTATAATATTTGCTTTAACTCTTTTGGTTTTTTCATATTTAATTTCAACACTAGCTAATAATGTCATGTGGCTTTCAATAATTCAATTTTTCTTAGGTTTTTCTGCTGCCGCATTTTTTGGGCCAATGATGGCTGATATTTCAAGATTTTTTTATAAAAGAAAAGGGCTTGCAGTATCTTTAGTTGCGAGTGGTCAACATCTTTGTGGGGCAGTTTGGCCTTTTGTAATTAAGGATTTTCTTTTAGATGGTGAATGGAGAGAGGCTCATCTTTTTATTGCATTAATTTGTAGTATTTTTATCCCTATATTATTTTATTTTCTTGGGGAAAAGTCACCAAATTCAAAAAATGATTTCTCTAAAATAAAAAAAGAAGAAAATGTGAATTCTAATTTAAAATTATCAATTAGTAACAAGAAAATTCAAGTTTTACTTATGTTTGCAGGTGTTTTTTGCTGCGTTGCGATGTCAATGCCACAGGTGCATATTGTTCCTTTGTGCATTGATAATGGTTTTGGTTTAGCTGTAGGAACTGAAATATTATCCTTTATGCTATTTGCTGCTGTAACTAGTAGAGTACTATTTGGTTTCTTATCTGACAAAATAGGTCCAATTCAAACTTTGATACTTGGGTCAACTTTACAAGCAATTTCTCTGTCGATGTTTTTACCCTTTAATAGCCAATTATCGCTATATATAGTGGCAATTTGTTTTGGTTTATCTCAAGGTGGTATTGTTCCAATTTACGCAGTTATAATTAGTAAGTTATTACCAGAAAATGAAGTCGCTGAAAGAGTTGGTTTATTAATTTTTGCGACTATAGTTGGGATGTCACTTGGAGGATGGCTGTCAGGGGAAATTTATGATTATACTAACTCTTATCAGATGGCATTTTTAAATGGAATTTTTTGGAATTTAATTAATTTATTAATAATGTTTTATCTTTTTTTAAAATATAAACAGTCAATAAAAAGTGTGGATAAATATGAATATTGAAAATCAAAT
>QBYJ01000040.1 GCA_003282885.1 SAR116 cluster bacterium AG-325-F22 | reverse complement strand
TTCAACTTTATAAAAAACTTCATGTTGAAGGTACAAAAAAATTATCACCAGAGCAAACTTTTGCAGGTTATTCTTTAATACCGTGGGGGTTAAAAATTAAACAAATTATTGAACTTACAAAAAGTAATTCTATTACAGATTTTGGTTGTGGAAAAGCCCTAGGACACATACAAAAAATAAAAATTAATGAAACTATCTATCAAAATTTCGCTGATTACTGGAATATAGAGTTTGTTCAATTATATGATCCTGGAATTAAAGAATTTGATAATTTTCCCACAGAGAAAACCGATGGCACTATATGCACTGATGTCATTGAACATATTCCAAATAATGATATACAACTTTTTATTGAACAATTGTACTCTCTGACTAATAAATTTTTATTTGTAGTCATTGCCACAATACCTGCTACAAAATTTTTTCAGGATGGGAGAAATATTCATCTAACAGTAAAAAAAGAAGAAGAATGGAATTCAATTTTTAAAACTTTTGAAACAAAATATCCTAAGATTAAAACTTTTCTAGAATTTAACAATTAAAAAGCATTAATAATTAATTCTTTCTTTTATTGTTATCAGGTATCTGACCTATTGCTTGAGAGCTTCCAACTTTTTGATTTTGATAAATATTACTTTTGTTTAAAGATTTCACGTCCGATAAATATTTTCCTTGTAAAGGGATTATAAATTCGTAATTAGATTTTTTTTTCAACATGGAAACTATTTGAATATTTTTATCTAGATGTTTTTTTGCGAATTCCATTACTTTAAAAATATCTGATTTGGAATCATTTGGCTTAAGTTGTCCAAAAAGTTGATTTAGTTCGATATTGTAAGAAACCTCTGCTCCGTTGCTGTTTCCAAAGGATATTTTTAATATTTCATAATTATTTGCTGCAGACACATCTGCAAAAGCAATTGGTTGAATACAATAAAAACCATGATTTATCCAGTCTATAAATGGATAGATATGCAACATAATACCATTTTTTTTGCATAAATTATGCATATTTTTAAAAAGTGAAAATTGATTAAAAACATGTTCTCCTGTTCCATTATTAATAACTAAATCATATTGCTTTTTGTAACCATATGTGTCTTCTATTATAGTGTTTAAGTCAAAAGGAAGACTGTTTTCCTCTTCATTAATGTCTATAGATTGATAATCTGAAAATCCAATTGTTTTAAAAAAGTCACCTGTAGATACTTTCTTATTATTTTTAAATTTTTCTTTTAACTTGATCAACTGAGGAAATAATTCTTGCTGACATAAATTATTTTTTATTATGTGGTTTATATGATTATGAGAAATTGTTAATGTTTGAACACCTAAATTAATAATATTTTCTGGTTTGTTTATAAACTTTCGAGTTTCCAAACTTTTCAATACTGCTAAATAATTAAAGGTCATTTTTTAACATCCTTCGACAATTTAATTAAAATTAAGTTCTATGATTAACATTAATAAGAGATATAATCATATTTTAATTTCCTGATTAACTTCTGTGCTAAGAGTAGCATTTTTGATAAAAATTCGTGCAAATTAATAGTTATAAAAAACTCATCAGTCACTTTTTATTCTTTACCATGAATTATTATATTCTTAAATCTGGATAAAGTTTTTTATTATCATTGAAATCAATAATTTTAATTTTTTGATAACTTCTTACATATATGCTATATATATATAAAAAATCAAAATTAATTTTAGCTTCGTTTTTAATTGAAATTTGTTAATAATGTATTATGCATAGTATTCTTAAAAACTTTAGGAATGGTAAATATACTTCTAAACCTTTCCCATACATCGTAATTGATAATGCATTACCTGTTGATTATTATAATAAACTAGATGAATCTTTCCCCGAGTATCAAAAAATAATAAACAATCAAGAATATTTTCAAAACTATGCATACAGGAAGAATGCTGCAGAGTCATTGTCAGACAATTTAATTCCAGAAATCTGGAAAACTTTTATCCGTTACCATACTAGTTTTAATTTTGTAGAAGAAGTTTATAAAGTATTTGGTAAAGATATAATTGTAAATTATCCACCAATGAAAAATAATTATCTACAAAAAAATCATTGTGGAATTCGCTTTTTGGAAAAAAAAGATTTTAATTTAGACACTCAATTTGTGATTAACACACCAGTTGAAAAAAGAAGTTCTGTTATAGAACCTCATCTAGATAATCCAATAGAATTTTTTGCGGGTTTGTTATACATGAGAAATGATGATGACAATTCTCATGGTGGTAATTTATGTACTTATAGGTTTAAGAAAAATCCTATATTTTATGGAAAGTCTAGAGTAAAAAATAAAAATGTTAGTTTAATTCAAGAAATTGAATACAAGCCAAACAGGCTTGTTTTTTTTATAAATACTCTTCACTCTCTACATGGCGTGTCTCAAAAAAGTATTTCTCCACATTATAGAAAATATATTAACATAATCGGAGAGTTTAATTTTGAATTATTCAATTTTAGACATTATCTAGAAAATTAAATCTACTTTAAAGTAATTTACAATGAAAAAATTAATTGCTTATAAAACTGATGTTCAGTTAACAGCAAACATCATAACAAACTTTTCAGACTCAATTAATAAACATATTAAGGGTTGGAATTCAGTTTGCATTCATATAAATGAATTCATAAAAAATGGGATTCCTGCCAGTACTGATGCAATTGCTACATTAGGAATATTAAGGGGAACGGGTCATCTTTTAAAAGAAGCTTCAAAACAAAATATTGATAGGTATTATATTGATCACGCATATTTTGAAGCTGGATATGGCGGTGATTGTTGGTTAAGAATTTCAAAAAACAAGCATACTATTAATTATATTAGAGATGTATCAAGTTTTCGTTGGGATAAATTTTTTGCTACAAAATATCCTATAATGCCTTGGAAAAGTTTTAATGAAAGAGGGAACAATATTCTAATTATACCGCCTACAAATGCAATTTGTTGGTATTTTAATGAATATAATTGGGAAAAAAATATTTTAATTGAACTTAAAAAAATTCTTAATGAAGAAGTTTTTAAAAAAGTGAGAATAAGAAATAAACCAAATGAACCTATCTTAGATAAACATGGCAATTATTTGGGATTAAAGAAAAACACACAAACAGATAATGTTTCTTTAGAAACAGATTTAAGCAATGCATCAATTGTAATAGCATATAATAGTCAAGTAGCTCTTGATGCTACTTTAAAGGGAATCCCTGTTATTGTTAACAAACATAATAGTTGTTTTGGTCTGAGTTTCAAACTTGCTGATTTAAATCAAGGTTTAGATAATCCAAAATTTGACAAAGAACCAGACAGAATAAAATTATGTAAGTGGCTATCTTATTGTCAGTTTAAGCTTGAAGAAATTAAAAATAGTTTTGCTTGGAAAACGATTAATAATTTTCAAATTTAGGGTCTTTTTAGAAAATATGTCTATAAGTAAAAGTAAATTTAGTGCAGTAACAACATTTAATATAAATAAACACCCTTACGGTGTAGAAATGATTAATAGTTTTTTTGCTAATTGGCCAAATGAAGTTACTTTAACAGCCTTTATAGAAAACTCTTCTGAAATAGATGACAGTGCTGTAAAACCTAAAATTATTATCCAAGATTTCAATAAAAGTATTCCAGAGTATCAAAAGTTTGTTGAAAAATTTAAGGAAAAAGAAAAATATACTGACGATTTTCGTTTTAACGTATTTAGATTTGCACACAAAGTTTATGCTATTGCCACTGCACTAAAAAATGTTAAAACTAAATATCTTATATGGTTAGATGCTGATATCAAAACATACAAGAAGATACCAATAGAATTTCTTGATACCCTTATTAATTCAAATTCATATATGTCTTATCTTGGAAGAGAAAATATATCACTGAAGCATCTAAGTTATTCGGAATGTGGTTTTTTAATATTTAACACAAAACACCCTATACATAAAAGATTTTGGGAAGACATGATGAAGATGTATGACGATGGTGATTTATTTAATGAAAAAGAGTGGCATGATAGCTACATTTTTGATGTAGTTAGAAAAAATTTAGAAAAAGAAAAAAAGATTAAAAATTTTAACATTAGTATGATAGATCTTTTTAGTCTTAAAACAGATGACCACGTTTTTATTTCTAGTGTTTTAGGTAAATATATGGACCACAAAAAAGGTAATAGAAAAAAAACTAAGTGGTCTCATGAGCTTTTGTATAGAATAAAAAAAGAAAAAGAGTATAACTCATAAATCTTTAATTAATGGTAACATTTGAATTGCTCCAAAAATCATCATGATAACTCCAAACATAATTTTTGTAGTAGGTTTAATTAATGGGATTTTTGTAAAATCATCATCCTTTTTTTTATCTTGTCTTACACCATAAATTACAAGAAACAGGCCAACTAAAAATATAGCCAGACCATATTCCCAAGACATAACAACATCAATATTAAGACTTTTCAAAGAAATATTACCCTAAATCTTCTTTTTTATAATGGCCGTCGAGTAAATTAGAAAAAGATTTATTCCAATAAGACGAAAAAGATTTATTGCTATATTCTTTAAAGCAAGGAGTTCCTATTGTATAATGAATTAAATTAACTTCCTTTTTCTCTTCATATTCCATAGCCAACCAGTTCCACTTTTTATCAATACTACCAATTTCATCATCATTTAACCAATGAAATCTGTGTAAAAAAGATCCTGTCTGATTTTGAATAAAATTAGGGGACAAAATTTTATGTTTATCATGACTACAATTCCAAATAACAACACTTGACCAATTTTTTCGAGGATAATTTTCATTTTTGTTTCCCCAATATTTTTTAGTTACTTTTGTTTCATAATTATGTTTTACAACTTGAACGGCATATTTTTTATCTCTTAGATCCCATAGTTTTTTTATATCCTCTAGACAAATCATATCTCCATCAGCATAAATAGCCCACCCCTTAAAATTCATTAAATGCGGAACCAAAAATCTTGAGTATATAAATTCATTACTTCCATCAGTATGTGTCTCGTCATAATCTTTTAAAGATTTTGTATTTAATGGCATAAATCTACACGGAACCGAAGCAGTTTCTAAAACACTTTGTACAAAAGTATGATATGCAACGGCTTCTCTTTGATCAAAGCCTACAGTTAGGTCTATAATTTCATCCATTAATTTTTTCCTTTATTAAAATTTTTAGTTTTTTTATTGGGTCATCCCATATATCTATTACACTTTGTTGAAGAATCTGAATAGAATTATACCAGATAGACCTGTTGTTTAGAGAACTCCAATACCATAATTTGCCTTTACCTTTAGGTAATAACAAGAATGTTTCCTTTCCTATTGAACCAGAAATATGTGCATTAGTATTACTTACTGTAATAACAAAATCACATATATCTATCAGAGAAGTAACACCATTTAAATCATTAAGATTATCTATTTCCTTTATCTTACTTATCTTTATTCCATATTTATTATAAAATTTATCTCTTTCGTCTGCTGTATCATTATATTGTAAATCCAAAAAAAATATATTTTTGATTGATAAAATGGGCTTTAATACTTCTAAACTTACACTTTTATTCGTTCCTATGTCATCATTTTTGCTAATCCATGACAAGCCACAAATATATCTATTATTGATTTTAAGATTGTTTTTTAAATGTTTTGTTAAATAAGGATCTGAGTTTAAATAGCTATTACTATTTTTGATTAAGTAAGATTTATCTTTAACAAATAAAGAACCTAAGTCACCTAATGGTATTTGAGCATCAATTTTATAATTTTTATTAAAGTCATTTTTATTAAAAAATTTTATTTTAGGATGAGCTCTTTTAATTATTTTGTGAAGCCTACTATCTATGTTTATGAATAAATTATTTATAAATGGTTCTAAATCTTTTAAAAATCTTAAAAAAAGAATTTGATCACCTAGGCCTTGCTCACTCCATAAAAGTAAATTCTTTTTTCCCATATTAATTTCAAATTTTGGTATGTTTGTTTTTAATTTAGGTGAATGAAATTGGTTTGCTAGCCATCTGAACTCAAAATTTCTCCACCCAGACAAAAATTTAGATTGAGCCAATTGACATTGGGCTAAATTATACTTTGCATCATAATTATTTTCGTTATGTTTTAAGGATAGTTTATAAGTTTTTTCAGCTTCAATTAAATCACCATTGAAAAAAAATAGAGAGGCTAAGTTATTTAAAGCCATTTTGTTATGTGGGCAAATCTGGAGAGATTTGTTATAATTTATTTTTGCATTTTCAAAATCTTTAACCTCTAAATAACAATCTCCTAAAAGAGTAAATGCATTACTATTATTCTTGTTTAAACTTATAGAATTTAGAAGAAACGTTTTAGCTTCTTCAAATTGTTTTTTTTTGTAGTAAGCTAAACCTAAAATTGCCTGTAAAACATCATCAATGTTACAGTTTTGTTCTAATTTTTTAATAAATGCAATTACTTCATTTTCTTTTTTTAGTTTTATAAGATTGTCACAATAACTTGCAATTATATCTTTGTTAATATTTTTATCTTTAATTAAGTCTGAGTAAATTAAGTCTGATTCTTTAAAGTTTTTTAGACTAGTATTTAATTTTGCTAATTTATGATCTATTAAGACATCTTTTGGAGATAAAATTTTAGAAAAATATAGTACAGATAATGCTTCATCCAACTGATCGTTTTTTCGGAAAGTTTCAGATAAATTTAAATAAAACACATTCTCAAAAGGAGCCATTTGAATGGCTAACTTTTGAAAATAAATTGCCTTTTTTGTTTCTTTGTTTAATCCATAAAAGTTTCCTAATAACGATATTGTTAAAATATCATTTCTTTTTTTATTTAAAACATTTTTTAATGTGTTTATTACTCTAGACACATGATCTGAATTTTCTGATTTTAAAAATTCCTCAATTTCAATTTGTGAATAAGTTTGATAAATAGTTTTTTTGTATTTTTTTTCTTTTTTCTTAATTTCGTCATATAGCCTTCTATTTTTAGGGAAAATCAGGAAAATATTCTTATAAACTTCTAATCCTCCCAAATATTTTTTTTCACCAAACAGCTTGTTAGCCTTGTTGAATAGTTCCTCTGCTGTCATTTTATACTTCTCTTAGTTGGAATCATTCTGTTCAGGAAAATTATCTGGAAAAAACAATAAGTGTGATAATTTATTATTATATTTTGCTTTTTGAATTAGTACTGTCGTAATTTCTCCAAAAGTATCTTTTATGATCCATTTTTTCAAACTAAATGGTTTTTCAGTAAATTCCAAAATTATCCCCTCTGTTTTGTTATTTTCAGGGCTTGTAATTTTTAATGAGATAACTCCTGATATATTATTAATATTAGTTCTCAAAGATTTATTATCGAAGTTCAACTTTTTTTTAATTAAAATAGAGAATGGAGAACTTTCAAGAGGGATATTATTTGTTGTTTTTAAATCACGATTTTGTATTGTTAACCAAAATCCTTTGCACGTTATCAAAATATTATTTGGTTTTTGATAATCAATTCTTAATTTTCCTGGTAAATCGAGATAAATTTTTCCATTGCTTACATTACCAGAAGGACCCACTTGTATAAAATCTGCTTCCATACTTTTTAATAATTTAAAAAAATTATTTATTTTTAACTGTATTTCATTAACTTGACTATAGGCAGTTGGTATTTGATAGTTTAACACTGCTGAAAATACTATTAGAAAATAAATCCAATTAGCTCTGTGATAAATTTTTATTCTCTTCAACTAATTATCCTCAACTAAAACTTCTCTTTTACCTGCTCTGCCAGGTTTAGAAACAATATTATTATCTTCCATTTTTTCAATTATGGTAGCTGCTCTGTTATAACCTATTTTAAAGTGTCTTTGAATAAAAGAGGTGCTGGCTCTTCTCTCTCTCGAGATTAGAGCTACAGCCTGATCATACAACTCATCTTTTTGATTATTATCTTTAGATGTAAAATTGTAAAAATTATCATCATGTAAATTTTCTGGCTCTTCTGTAATAGTTTCATCATAATCTGGAATAGACTGATCAGAAAGAAATTTAGTTACCTTTTCAACTTCACTGTCTTCAACAAATGGACCGTGAACTCTTGTGACTTTGCCACCTCCTGCCATGTACAACATATCACCTCGACCAAGAAGTTGTTCGGCTCCTTGCTCCCCTAAAATTGTCCTACTATCGATCTTACTTGTAACTTGAAAAGATATTCTAGTCGGAAAATTAGCTTTAATGGTACCAGTAATTACATCTACTGATGGTCTTTGAGTTGCCATTACAACATGTATACCTGCTGCTCTAGCCATTTGAGCTAATCTTTGAACAGCTGCCTCAATTTCTTTTCCTGCGACTAACATTAAATCTGCTACTTCATCTATAATAACTACTATAAAGGGCAAAGGTGTAAGACTTATTTGTTGATCTTCATATAAAGGTTGACCAGTGTCGGGGTCAAATCCAACTTGTATATTTTTTGAGAGAATTTCCCCCTTTTTTCTAGCTTCAATCAACCTTTCATTATAACTATCAATATTTCTTACTCCTAATTTGCTCATGGACATGTATCTTGTTTCCATTTCTCGAACAGCCCATTTCAAAGCAACGATTGCTTTTTTGGGGTCAGTTACAACGGGCGTAAGTAAATGAGGAATGCCATCATAAACTGATAGCTCTAACATTTTTGGATCAATCATAATTAATTTGCAAGTTTCTGGGGTATGCTTATATAACAGTGACAGTATCATAGCATTTATGCCAACTGATTTACCAGAGCCAGTAGTTCCTGCTACTAATAAGTGTGGCATTTTAGCTAAGTCAGCAACAATAGGATACCCAGCTATATTTTTACCTAAACAGACTGGTAGATTGAAATTTGTACTTTGGAACTCTTGATGTTCTAAAATATTTCTTAAAACAACTGTTTCTCTGACTTTATTTGGTAATTCAATTCCAATTAAATTTTGGCCAAGTACCATAGCTACTCTGACAGCTTCAACTGACATTGATCTTGCAATATCGTCTGCTAAAGATATAACTCTTTGACTTCTCAAACCAGGAGCTGGTTGTAAATCGTATCTTGTAACTACAGGACCATATCTAACAGAATCAATGTTTCCATTTATTGAGTAATCTGACAAAACACCTTCAAGAACTTTTGCGTTTAAATCTAAAGTATCCTTGCTTGGAGGCTTAATGTCCTGGGTTAAATTTTTTAATAATTGTATAGATGGTAGTATGAAACCACTTTCTGAGCTTAAGGGTAAGGTATCTTGAAAAAAATCTTTTCTGTTAAATTTACCATTTTGAACTTCTTTCTTTTCATTGTTTCTTATCAAAATAGGTTTTTTTCTTATTTGTGGTTTTTTTCTTGGGATTAAGCTTTTGTTTAAATTTAATAGTTTATTTTTTATATAATGAGAGAATCCTTGTTCAAATTCACTTTTCATTGGAACATTCTCGTTGTTTTTTTGTATGACAAAAAACAAATTATAAAACATACTTAAAATCCATAATATCGGCATTAATAAAGGCCTAGTTAGAAACTTTATGAATTTAATTTCAGCGGTATCTAGAGATAATATCCAAATAAATAATATTAAGGATATAATAAAAGAACTGATTCCAATTATTAATTCACTAGTATTTAAATCAACACCTAAAACCTTAAATATTCCATTTGAAAAGTACAGTAATAACCATTCAGACAAACCACGTTGACTAATAATCGAAAAGTTTGGGTTGAATGAATTAACCAAAAGAGTTTCTAAATATGTTCCACCTAAAGAACTTAAAAAAATCATTAAAAAAATGGAAAACAACTTTGTTTTAAAAAGAATTATTACTGAACTATTAAATAACTTTAAAGACCATATAAATAAAACTAAAGATAATAATAAACCTGGAAGAATTCCAAACTCTCTAATTATAAGTCCTGATAACCAAGCCCCGAACTCATTAAATAAATTTGTAGGAGGTTTCTCAGACATAACACCCCAACCCTTATCAACAGGATTAAAAGTTGCTAAAATAGTTATAAGCGATATTGAACAAAATAAAAGTATAGTTGATAGGCTTTTTTTTATTATTCCTATATAGATTACGTTTTCTCTTATTTCTTTGTCTTTTTTAACCATTATGAAATTTCTGATTGTAAAAATAATCGAAGCCTTTTCATTGTTTCTTCAATTACATCTTTATTATCAACTATAGAGATTCTTAAGAAACCCTTGCCAGGATTTAGACCATCCACATTCATTCCCATAAAACTTCCTGGCATCACCCTTAATGAATATTTATTCCATAAAATTTTTGCAGCTTGCTGATCATCTTTTACTTTCAACCATAAAAAAAAGCCGGCGTCTGGTAATTTAAAATCGTTGTAAAAAGGCTTTAGGTATTTTTCTACAATGGAAAAATTTTGATCATAATGTATGCACGATTTTTCATGGTGTTCTTCGTCGTCATATAGGGATGCAGCTACTTTTTGTATCGGAATAGGTACTGGCGATGCGCCATTTGATACTAATAATTTATAACTCTCTATTATATTTTTATCACCTGCTATAAAACCTGCTCTCATCCCACTAGCATTACTTCTCTTTGAGAGGGAATTAAAGATTATTAAATTATCTAATCCATTTCCCAAACTTGCTGCAGCTTCTAATGCACCGGGTGGTTTGGGTCGATTCATTCTAAATATATCGCAATAACATTCGTCAACACATAAAATAAAGTCGTGTTTCCTGGCTAATAAAATGGCGTCTTTTAAATAATCAAGACTTGCTACACTTCCATGTGGATTAGATGGTGAACAAATATACATTATAACTGACGAATTTAGAGTTTTTTCAGAAATATTAGATATTTCAGGAATATAGTTATTCTCTGGTAATGCATTTAACCAATATATATCTGATCCACTTGAAATACTACCGGCCCTCCATGCATGGTAAAAAGGATTAGTAACAAGAGCTGTAGTTTTACCAGCTTTCAAATTTTTTGCTAATAGACCTACTAAATGTAAGGGCTCTCGGGTTCCTGGAACCGGTACTATATTCTTGTCTAATTTTAAAAGATTTTTAGCGCTGGGATATCTTCGTTCTATATATCTCATTATACTCTCACCAAGGTCTGGAATTGCGATACTTGGAGGATATTTACCCCAGTCGTTAAAATTATCCTCTAAAATAATTTTTGCAAAGTTTGGAATGTTTAATGTTGGCTCACCTAGTGACATTTTTAAAATTGGGTATTCAGTATTAGGTGGTATATTCTCTAAAAGTGACGTTAACTTTCCGAACATCCAATCTTTTAATATATTATAATCAGGGTTAACCATTTTAGACCTTCAATATATTTATAATATTAATTTATTTTTTTATATTATAATATTAAATATTAAAACTAAAACATGATAATTAAGTAAGACAAATAATATGAAATCAGTAGAAATTAAAAAAAACTTACCGAGGGAATGTTTTCATAAAATTTGTGTTGTAGGCGGAGGTTTGACAGGTGCTATTATGACCTTAATGCTTAAAAAGTCTAATTTATTTAGATCAAATGAAATTGGGTGGATTAAACCTAAAATTAAGGACTTCAATGATATAAGAACTACATTTTTTAATGAAAAGAGTTTAGAGTTACTTCGAGAATTAAATCTATTAAAAAATCTTGAGAGTAGTGATTATACGTTTATAAATAAAATTCAGGTATTTGGAATGAATAGCTTTTCTCCTCTAGAATGGAATTGTTCCAATCCAAGATTAAATTTTGGAGCCGTTATTAAAAATGACATAATTTTAAAATCTGTTATTGAACAGTTAAAGGATATCAAACATTATGAAAGTTTGGTCACAAACACTCAACATGATGATTTTGAAAGAACTTTGTATTTAAAAGATAAAACAATTATAAAAACATATTTGGTTTTAGCTGCAGATGGAAAAAATTCCTATCTAAGAAAATTATTATCAATAAAGTCTTTTAAGAAAAAAGTTAACCACGTAGCTCTTTCTGGATTTTTACAACAGTCAAAAAATCATAACAATACTGCTATTCAAGCTTTTACAGATTTAGGTCCTATAGGTCTTTTGCCATTTGAAAATAAAAATATTATCAATTTTGTTCAAAGTATTGAGGAAAATAAATATAAACAAATTTTATCAAAGACTAAGCCAGAACAATATTTGAGCGATAATTTGAATAGTTTTTTTTCTCGCGTTGAACTTAAATTCAAGCCTTTACAAAAAGTGAATCAATTTAATAATAAATTATCCAGTTGGAAACTAGATTTAAACTTCATAGTAAATCCAACTGCATACAGGACAATATTAATTGGTGATGCTGCACATTCAATACACCCTCTAGCTGGACAAGGGTTCAACTTATCTTTAAGAGATTGTTCTTCAGTAATAAAATCACTAAGATATAGTTTAAAGTTTGGACATGATCTAGGCGATAACTCTATTTTAAGTTCATATAAAGATGATAGGTTACCTAAAACCGTTGCAATGACTGCAATTACAGATTTTCTTTTTTACGGATTTACATCAAAGTCCAAAAATACACAGTTATTTTTGACAAAAGGAATGGAGACATTGAATAAAACTAAATTAAAAAATATATTTAGAGATATCGCTTCAGTTTAATTGTAGAGAA
>QBYJ01000039.1 GCA_003282885.1 SAR116 cluster bacterium AG-325-F22 | reverse complement strand
TTTCATTCCATAACTTAAAAAAAGGGAACTTTCATCTTCAAAATTTTTTTTACTTTTTTTATGAGCATTTAATAAAAGCTTATAATTACATAATTGGGGTGTTTGAACTAATACTTTATCTTGTCTGTTGACAACGTCTTTGATTAATGTTTGTGATATAGTTCTTATTGAGTCTGTAAGGGTTAATGTTGGTACTACACACGTAATATCTTCATCATAATATTGAAGTAATTTTTGGATCACGTTAGATGATACCAATGGTCTAGCTGAGTCATGTATTAAAACGTATTTGGGATTAAAATTTTTTATTGTAATTAGAGCGTTATAAACACTTTCGTGTCTATTTTTACCACCTAAAACTGGTAATAAAATATTATATTTTTTATTTATTTCGCTTATTTTTGGTAAATCTGTTTTATTAGATACAATCTGAATTGGCACATTTTTAAGATATTTTTGAAAATTAATTATATTTTTTTCTAATATTGTTTCATTATCACAGTATATCATTTGCTTACTGGTTTGCTTATTTAATCTGTTTCCAACTCCCCCTGCAAGTAATACTATAACTAAATTATCACTAATTTCCCCCACCCAAATCTCCAATTACGATTAAAAATTAAGCAATTATTTTAAATTAATCATGTTTATCATAAATATTGTTTAATTAATAATCGTTTACTCATTAAATTATAATTTTATTTATAGTATATAAATGTATAATAATATTTTAAATGAATTAAGAACTCCAGTTTTTTTAATTAATAAAAACAATATAATTGATTATATAAATTCAATTGGTGAAGAATTTTTTGGAATTAGTGCTAGTTTAATCGTTGGAAGGTCTATTTACAATTTTTTACCAAAGGATTCAGCTATATTAAGTTTATTATTACGAGTTAGAAAAACTAACTCTGGACTAACTGAAGAGAGTTTAGATTTTAGTAATGTTAATTTTCCTAATAGAAAAGTTAGAGTTCATGTTGTTCCACTTTCATTTGATAGTAACAAAATAATCGTACAAATTAGTCAATTATCACTTTCTGAGATGTTTCAATCTCAAAGGATAAATAGTAAAATATCCAAATCATTTTCATCTATGATAGATATGTTAATGCATGAGTTAAAAAACCCTCTTGCAGGAATTAAAGGGGCTTCTCAATTAATTGAAGCGGATCTAAAAAATAATTCTAATTTGTTAGAGCTAACTCAATTAATTACTATTGAAAGTGAAAGAATTATATCATTATTAAATAGAATGGAGCAGATAAGTAACAATAACTTAAAACTTGAATGTGAATATTTAAATATTCATGAAGTTCTTAATCATTGTAGGAGAGTAGCAGAAAATAGTTTTGGTCGAAACTTAGAATACATAAATGATTATGATCCATCTCTTCCAAAATTATTTGCTAATAAAAATCTTTTAATCCAGATTATTTTAAATTTATTGAAAAATTCTTCTGAGGCAAGTTCTATTAAAGGTAAGATTAAAATTAAAACCAGCTTTAATTCAAATAAAATAACATCTTTTTCAAAAGAAGACCTTCCAACCACTTTACCTCTTCAAATTGAAATTATTGACTACGGAATTGGAATTTCAAAAAATATGTTACCTAATATATTTGATCCCTTCGTTTCAACTAAATCAGATGGTAAAGGATTAGGTTTATCAATTGTTGCAAGTAGTTTGCAAGAAATGAGCGCCGTAATAAATGTTACATCTGAACCTGGATTAACAAATTTTTGCATCAATTTCCCTTTAAAAAAACATTAACTCAAAGGAGTTTGAATTTTGGATATAAAAAACGTTAAAAATATAATAGTAGTTGATGATGACCGGAGCATTAGAGTAGTTGTTTCAACTGCGTTAAGTAGGGCGGGTTATAATGTTAAATCAAGTGGTACAGCTGCTGGAATGTGGAGACTAGTAGAATCAGACTTTGCTGATATTTTGATAACTGACGTAGGTTTACCTGATGGTGACGCGTTAGACGTTTTACCTAAATTACAAAAAATGAAACCAAATCTTAAAATAATTGTTATGTCTGCTAGAACAACATTGTTAACAGCTGTAAGAGCTGAGAAAAAAGGTGCTTTTGAATATTTACCTAAACCATTTGATTTAGATGAGCTTTTAAAATTAGTGTCAAATACATTACTTGTACAAAATACAGAAATTAATAATTTTCCTTCAAATAATTCTTCAAAATCAATCTATGATTCAGGTCCTGTTATTGGGAAGTCATCTGCTATGCAGGAAATTTATAAAAAAATTTCTCGTATTGTTAATACAGACTTATCTGTTTTAATATCTGGTGAAAGTGGAACAGGTAAAAAACTTATAGCAAAATCTATACATGACTTGAGTATGTCAAACAATAAAATTTTTTTAATTTTGAATATACAGTTTTTTGATAATTATAAATTTGAAGAATTAATTAAAAAATTAAAAGATTTTACTTCTAATGTTATTAACTCTATTGAAGATCTTAGCGGATGTTCTATTTATATAAAAAATATCACTGAATCAACCTCTACTGAACAAAAAAACTTTTTAAATTTTTTAGAAACTGATTTAACCCAACTCACAGTAAATAATCGTAAATTTATAAAACCCAGAATTTTTGTTTCAACAAAAAGTAATGTTTATAATGATGTTGCAAAAGGGATTTTTCGAGAAGATCTTTATTATAGACTTAATGTAGTGCCTATAAAAATGCCTTCTTTGAAAGACAGATTTGAAGATATACCTGATTTATCTTTACATTTTTTAAAAAAATATTTTCAAAATAAATTCATTCATAGGTCTATTTCACATGAAGGTATAAATTTACTAAAGGAATATTCTTGGCCTGGTAACGTAAGAGAATTAGAAAATGTTATTGAAAGATTATGCTTTTTATCATCAACAGAAAATATAATGCCTTCTCTTATACAGGAGGTTCTATCAGAAGATAGATTATTTGTTGAAAACAAATATGAAGAAAACTTAGAGACATATTTTAAAAATTATTTAAAAAGGTATTTTAAAGATTTTGATGAAAATTTGTCATTAAATAACTTACACGATAATTTTATTTCAAAGATTGAAAAACCACTAATTGAAACAACTTTAAACTTATTTAGAGGAAACCAAATTAAGACTTCAAAATGTCTTGGTTTTAATAGAAATACCTTAAGATCAAAAATTAACATGTATAATATTGAAGTTGTTAAAAAAAGAAAAAGTTAGGAATTTGTCTTAAATAATATATATTTATATTTTCTATAAAACTGGGTTATAGAATGCAAATAATTTTATTAAATTTTTTTAAACAAAAATTATTTTTTGTATCAATTCTATTTTCTTTATCAGTATGTTTGTTCATATATGAATTCTTACACCAATTTAAACTAATAAATGATTATAATAGCATTTTTATTGCATCATTAGTCTTTTCATTTTTTATATTAGTAGCTATGTTTTTTGTATTTTCAAAAAATATTTTATATATTTTTAATCAAATTAAATTACAGAAAGCTGGTAAAGAATTACAAAAAAAAATATTGTTTATTTTTTCCGTTATAGCTTTGACACCGACTTTATTTATTGCTTTTTTTTCAATATTTATTTTTGACGCAGCTCTTAGTGGTTGGTTTAACAAGAAAATCTCTACTGCTATTTCACAATCTGTTGAAGTTGCTAATCAATATCTTGATGAACATCAAAGTGCAATGAGAGGAGATATTTTAGAGCTTGTTAATTTAATAAATATTAATTCTGTAGTTTTTTCTTCAAATAAAAAGAAATTTAATCATTTTCTTGATAAATATACTCGTCAGCATAATTTATCAGAAGCAGTTATTATCGACTCTATAGGAAATGTATTGGCTTTTTCAGAATTTGTTTTTGAATATACCTATACAGAAATCCCTCCCAAATTTTATAATTCTGCAAATAAAGATGAAATTTTAATTGTTAAAGAAGATGATTCTAATAAAATGAGAGCATTCATAAAATTGCCTCAATATATTGATGCATATTTACTAATAACACGATTTGTTGATCAAAGAGTGTTGAATGCGATTGAAAGTACATCTATTGCTGTCTCTGACTATCAATCGTTAGAAATCAAACAATTTGATATTAAAATTTCATTTATAGTTATATTTTTGTTAATTACTATAACCGTACTATTATTATCTCTAATTATTGGATTAAATATTGCAAATAAATTATTTGAACCAATAAGTTCACTTATAAAAGGTGCTGAAGAAGTTGGTGGAGGTAACTTGGATTATAAAATCGAAGATAATGTACTTTCTAAAATTAATATAAATGAAATTAAAAGGCTTGCACAAGCTTTTAACCTAATGATTTCAGACCTTAAATCTAACAGAGTTGACTTGGAGCATGCAAATGATCAATTAGATAAAAGACGAAAATTTTCTGAATCAGTGCTATCTGGTGTTTACTCTGGTGTAATTGGACTAGACAAAAATCTTAAAATTAATCTTCCTAATGTTACAGCAACAAATTTATTAGGCATATCTGTTGAAAAAGATTTTGGAAAATCTATTTTAGACATTGTTCCTGAATTCACTAATGTGATTAATAGTCTTTTAATTTCAAAGAAAAATGTGGTTGAAGATAAAATTTATATAGTAAGAGACGATAAAGTATTAAATTTAATAACAAGATTAGTTGTACAAAAATCAGATAATTTAATTTTGGGTTATGTTTTGACTTTTGATGATGTCACAAGTTTAATAGCTGCTCAAAAAATGGGTGCTTGGTCCGATATAGCAAGAAGAATTGCTCATGAAATAAAAAACCCTCTCACGCCAATTCGCTTAGCTTCAGAAAGATTAATGAATAGATTACAAAGCAACAATAAAATAGATAAAAACATTTTTAAACAATCTTTAAATATGATAACACGTCAGGTTGATGACATTCATCATTTAGTGGATGAATTTTCTTCTTTTGCTAGAATGCCATCTCCAAATTTAAAAGTAATTAATATAAATAAAGTAATTGTAGATTATATTAATCCAATGAAGTCATCATTTCAAAATGTTTTAATAAAAACTGACGACGTTAATGAGAATGCTCTAATCATGGGAGATGAAAAACAAATTAGGCAAGCATGTGGTAATCTTATAAAGAACTCCTACGAGAACATAAATTCAAATAATATAAAAAATGCTCAAATTTCAATTGGTTTTAATATCAAAAACCATTTTGCATATATTTCTGTTAATGATAATGGAACTGGTATTAAAAAATCTATGATTTCTCAAATTACTGAGCCTTATTTTACTACTAAGGTAGGTGGCACAGGTCTTGGATTGGCAATTACAAAAAAAATTATAGACGACCATAATGGTACAATATTAATCAAATCATTAAAAGCATCAAAAGGAACATCAATTTTGTTAAAATTTCCTTTAATTTCAAATTAATAATTATGAGAAATATAAAATGTTAAAAAATAAGATTTCTATTCTTGTTGTGGATGACGAGCATGATATTTGTGAAATGGTGGCTGAAATACTTAAAGATGAAGGTTATAACGCAGTAATTGCTAATAGTTATGAAATGGCAGTACAAATTCTAAAAAATCAAAATATTACAATATTAATAACTGATATATGGATGAATAATAATACAAATTCTGGATTAGAACTGTTATCTTGGAGTAAAATTCATGATCCATTTATACCTGTTATAATGATGTCTGGTCATGGAAATATAGAAACTGCTATGAAAGCAGCAAAAAATGGAGCTTATGATTTTATAGAAAAACCATTTAAATCTGAGAGATTAATTCTTTTAGTTGATAAAGCTATTAAAGAACGCAATTTAAAAATTAAAGTTTTAGACTTTGAATTAAAAGAAAATGAGCGTATGAAGTTAGTAGGAAGTTCAAGTATTTTTAGAAATATAAAACAACAATCAAATAAAGTTTCACAAACTAATAGTAGAGTTTTAATTTCTGGACCTTCAGGCTCTGGTAAAGAGCTAATTGCAAGATGGATACATAAAGAATCTAATCGAAACGCATTTCCTTTTATTATTGCCTCATGTGCAACACTTTCTCCAGAAAGAGTAGAGCAAGTATTATTTGGTTGGAATGAAAAAATGAAAGAAAATAAATCTAGTCAATATAGTGTTGGTTTATTTGAACAAGCAAACAATGGTACGCTTTTTTTTGATGAAATCTGTGATTTGCCATTTCAAACACAAGGAAAGTTAGTTCAAGCTATACAAGATCAAAGTTTTTATAAACTTGGTTCAAATAAAAAAATAAATGTCGATGTAAGGGTGATATCTGCAAGTAACAAAGATTTGTTAAAAGCAATGAGTGATGGTATTTTAAGAGAAGATTTGTTTTACAGGCTATCAGTAGCGCCAATTGTTGTTCCACCTCTAAATAAACGCAGTGAAGATATTTATGATTTAGTTGATTACTTTCTTAAATTTATCTCTAAAGAATTAGGAAGTAATAATTTGAAAATATCTTCAGAAACATTAGTTGTTTTACAAAATTATGATTGGCCAGGTAATATCAGACAATTAAAAAATTTAATAGAGTGGTTGATAATTATGTATGGTAATCAGAATAACTTTATAATTAAGCCATCACATTTACCTCCAGATATATTAGGTTATAATGAAGAGAAAAAAAACAATCATATAAAAAGTGAGTTTAGTCTATCATTAAAAGATGCAAGAAAAAATTTTGAAGCAAATTATCTAAATGAACAATTAAAAAGGTTTAAAGGTAATATTGCTAAAACTTCTACTTTTATAGGAATGGATAGATCTGCTCTTCATAGAAAATTGAAAGAATTGAATATAAATATTAATAAATATAGCTAAATGAATATAATTTTGGTGATTTAATGAAACAAAAAGTTTTAATATGTGGTGCTGGAAGAGTTGGTATGTCGATTACAGAGCACCTCTCAAGTGAAGGTTTCGATATTACGGTAATTGATTCAAATTCTGAAGCTATCCAACGAGTTACAGAGCTTTATGACGTCCAAGGTGTTCTTGGGCTTGCATCCTACCCAGATGTTCTTGAGGATGCTGGAATTAAAGATACAGACATGATAATTGCTGTTACTCAATCAGACGAAATTAATATTGCGGCCTGTCACATTGCCAAGTCTATTTTTAGAACTCCAACTATGATTATACGAATAAGATCAAAATCATATCTTGATCCAAAATATTCAGATTATTTATTAAAGGATGTGTGTGTAAATAAAATAATTTCACCTGAAGATGAGGTGGCAACTGCTATTGTAAATCAATGGAGAACACCTGGTGCGTTTGATGTTGCAGAATTTGCTAGTGCTTCAGTTACCATGTTAGGTGTTTCTTGTAAAAATGACTGCCCAATTCTAGATACGCCTTTAAGAAACTTAGTTGATTTATTTCCAGATTTAACAGTTACAATTATGGCTATTATTAGAGGTACTAAACTAGTTGTGCCAAGAGGAGGCGATGATATCATTTTATCTGGTGACAGAGTTTATCTAGCTTGCCCAACAGATCAAATCAATAGGACATTAATTGCATTTGGTCATGCAGAAACAACTGCTGAAAAAGTTACAATATCTGGAGCAGGTGCTATTGGAATAAGAGTTGCTGAAGAGATTCATAAATTATCACCTGAAACTAACTTGACAATATTAGAATTAGACAAGGAAAAAGCTAGAAAAGCTGCGGAAATGCTTGAATACGCAACTATAATTTTAGGAGATTCTTTAGATCCTGATATAATTTTAGAGGCAAGGTTAGGTCAAGGAGAAACATATATTGCAGCCACCAACAATGATGAAGTTAACATACTTTCCTCCTTGCTCTCTAAAAGATCAGGAGCCTCACATACTGTAGCGCTTATAAACCAACCAGTTTTTATACCTTTATTTAATTCATTAGACCTTGAAGGTGTCGTTAGTCCTCCGAATTTAACGGCTTCTTCTATATTACAAGAAGTTAGAAGTGGTCAAATAGAACACGTTCATTCTATAATTGAAGAATTCGGAGAAGTTATGTCGTTTGAAGCACTAAAATCTTCTTCAATAATAGGTAAACCTCTTAAGGACATAAAGTTACCCAAAGATGTTGCTTTAGGAGCTGTGGTAAAAGTAGATAAAAGTATAGTTTCCCCAAGAGGAAATACTATAATAGAAGCGGGGGATATTGTAGTAATGTTTGTTCCTGTAAAATCAATGAAGAAAGTAGAAGAGTTACTTTCTGTTAACTTGGATTTTTTTTAATGCCTAATATATCTTATGTAGATGGTGTTTATCAAAACTATGAAAACTCTAAGATTAATATAAATGATAGAGGTTATCATTTTGGAGACTCTGTATATGAAGTTATTTTATTTAATAAAGGAATTTTTTATGATTTTGAAGAACACATAAGCAGATTATTTACTTCATTAAACTCAATAAATATAAAATTTTCTTTGTCAAGAATATCTCTAAAAATAATAATAAAAAATTTAATAAAAATAAATAGAGTTTCTTTTGGAAGTGTTTATATACAAGTTTCAAGAGGAATAGCTGAAAGAAACCATAGTTATAAAGGTATGAATATCAAACCTTTATTATCTATAATAGTAACCAAAAAATTAAATAATATTGGTAATGACACAATTGGGGTAAAGGCTATTACTTTAGATGATAATAGATGGTCAAGGCCAGATATTAAAACTACTCAGTTACTTCCTAATGTATTAGCTAAAACAGAGGCAAATATAAAAGGTGCTTTCGAAGGGATTTTTATTGACTCAGATGGATACGTTACAGAAGGATCTAGTTCTAATATATGGATTATAAATAATAATAATGAAATTATTACAAGACCAATCGATGGTCAAATTTTGTCTGGTATAACTAGAAAAACAATTGCTCAATTTGCTAAATTAAATAAATTAATTGTAAAAGAAGAAAAATTCAAAAAACAAGAACTTTATAAGTCTAAAGAAGTTTTTTTAACTAGCGCATCTTCATTTGTAACACCAATAATTGAGATTGATAATATAGAAATTAATGAAGGAAAAATTGGTCAAACCTCTATTGATTTAAGAAATTTATATTTTAGAAATTCACGCAATAATTTGTAATTTTATGAATAAATATAAAACCTTTTTACTTTTTCCAGTTTTTAAAAATAATAAATTTTGTCAAAACCAAATATTTAATCAAAAAAATTTTATTTCTCGTTCTTTAGAAACAAGGAGCCTGGTTGAAGCCTTAGGTGGATTAATTATTTTTGAGAGAATTATTAATATTAATGTTCCAAAACCATCTTTATTAGTAAGTAAGACAATTGCAAATGAGATTAAATATAATTTTAATCTAGATGACATTGATCTTATCATAATTGATTGTTCTTTATCCCCAATTCAACACAGAAATTTAGAAAGATTTTTTGATAAAAAAATTATTGATAGGACACAATTGATAATAGAAATATTTGGTTTGCGTGCTGCTACTAAGGAGGGAAAATTACAGGTTGAACTGGCTAATCTAAGTTTTGAAAAAACTAGATTAGTTAGATCTTGGACACACCTAGAAAGACAAAGAGGGGGATTAAGTAAAGTAGGTGGACCTGGAGAAAGTCAAATAGAATTAGATAAGAGAATGATTAATACTAAAATTAAGCAATTAAAAAAATTATTATTAAAAGTAAAGATGACAAGAGAAGTACAACGCAGACCGAGAAAAAATGGTTCTAACTTAATTTTTTCTCTGGTAGGTTATACGAATAGTGGTAAATCAACAATTTTTAATAATTTGAGTTCTTCTGATGTATTAGTGAAAGATATGGTCTTTGCAACTTTAGATACAAAGATGAGTTTAGTAAATTTATCAAATAAGAAAAAAATAATTTTATCTGATACTGTAGGATTTATTTCTGCTTTGCCCACAGAATTAATAAATTCTTTTAATTCATCTTTAGAAGAACTTTTTTCCTCAGATTATTTATTAGTTGTACATGATTTATCTAACCCAAACATAGAAAATCAAGCTAAACTAGTTTTTGACACATTAAAAGAGATTGGTTTTACTGAACAAATGTTAGAGAACAAAATTATTAATGTTTTTAATAAATCTGATTTAAACTCTAATGTCGACAATATTGATATTAAATTTAAAAATAAATTTGTTAAAACATCCGCATTGACCAAAGAAGGAACGAAAACTTTAAAAAAATATCTAGACAAATTAATTGATAAAAATTTTTCAGATGTACTATTTTATATACCTACTGATTCATTAAAAATTTCTTCATGGTTGCACAAAAATTCCTTTGTTTATAATGATATATTTTGTGATATAAATTTTATAGGACATAAAATAAAAACAAAAATTTCTATTAAAAAATTAAAGTACTTTAAATCTAATTTTCCACATATAAAAATTGACTCAATGTAATTAAATAATTATGACTGACAACCTTATAAATGATAAAAAAACAAGAGACGAAATAGTTAAATTTATCAGCCTTTTACTTAAAGACGTTAATGAAAGAATTATTCTTAAATATTTTAATAATCTTAAATCGGATGATATTTCCACTAAGACTTCTGATGATGATTTTGTTAGCATTGCTGATAAAAAAAGTGAAGAATTAATTTATAAAAAATTAATTGGGTTTCTTAACATTAAAAATTTTATTGGCGAAGAAGCTTCATATATAGATAAAAAACAATATACAAATTTATTAAATGAACATCTAGTTTGGGTTGTTGACCCAATTGATGGAACTAAAAATTATATAAATGGAAAAGATAATTTTTGTTCAATGATTTCGCTTGCATGCTCTTCAATTCCAATAGCTACATTTATATATTATCCATTAAAGAAAAAATTTGTTTATGGATTTAAAGATTTTGGGGCATGCTCTATGGATATTGACACTAAAAAAATTACCAAACTATCGATAAATTCTTTTAATTCCAGGGAAATTTTAGGTTCAGGAGGAACTAAAGGAATTCCAGATCCATATAGAAAGTCTATTTTAGATAACTTAAGGAATAAAACCAAGAGAGTTTTTATTGGAAGTGCTGGTATTGAAACAATTATGTTAGCAAATAATCAAACTCAATTTTTATTTCATGGTAGAGTAACACCTTGGGATCATTCACCATTAGACGTAGTTATAAGAGAAGCTGGTGGGGTTGTATATATGATAAAAAACAAAGAAAAATTTAATTTAAATTCAAAAGGTCCAATATTAGCAGCTTCCAATCATGAAATTTGGGATCATATAAAGGAAATAACAATTCCCATAAATCACCCTTATCTTAGTGATGCTTCTTAGTCTTTTTTTACAACATTAAAAGGATTAAAAGCTTGATCGCCAGCCATTATTTCAATTCGGTTAATGTTAATATTCTTAGGTCTTGTTGAAATCCAGAAAATTGTTTCAGCTATATCTTCTGGGCTAATAACTTTAGTGTTTTTGTATACTTGAGATGCTTTTTCTCTATCACCTTTAAATCTAACAATTGAAAACTCAGTTTCGGCAAGACCAGGTTCAAGTGATGTAACATTAATGCCTTTACCAACTAGATCAGCTCTTAAATTTAATGAAAATTGACTTACAAATGCTTTTGTACCACCATAAACATTTCCACCAGGATAAGGATAAGATCCCGCAACAGATCCAAGATTGATTATATGACCTTCTTCATTATCAACCATTAATGGTAAAATAGTTCTCGTCGTATAAACTAGCCCTTTAATATTTGTATCAATCATTTGGTCCCAGTCATTTAAGTCAGCATTATCCGCACCTTCTAATCCGAGTGCTAGTCCAGCATTGTTGCATAGTACAGATATTTTATTAAAATTTGGAGGGAGGTTTTTAATTGCTGTTTCAACAGATTGTTTATCACTTACGTCAAAGGATAAAGGTAAAGATTTTGGTCCTAATTCTTTTGCAAGCTCTTCAAGACGATCGGCTCTTCTTCCAGTAATTATAGTTTGCCATCCTTTTTCATTAAATAATGTAGCTGTGGCTCTTCCAAAACCAGATGTCGCACCAGTAATAAAAATTGTTTTTGGTAAATTAGAATTCATTTAATCCTCATTTATTAATCTTTTAGCATTGTTCCATAAGCTTTTAAAGTCGACAATTTTTAAATTATGCCATTTTAATTTTTTATCTTCAATAATGTTTTCCATTTTATTGAATCTTTTGATGAATTTTTGGTTAGCTTTTCTTAATGTTTGATCTGGATTTAAATTCAAATGTCTAGATAAACTTATTAATGTAAAAAACAAATCACCTAATTCATCTTCAATTTTTTTATTATTTTTTTCTTTTAAGGCTTCTTTTAATTCATTTAATTCTTCATCAACTTTTTTAAGTACCTGATCTTTACTAATCCAATCAAAATTTAGCGATGCTACTTTTTTTTGAATTTTCATTGATTTTAGAATAGTAGGCATATTATTTTCAATTTGATCTAATGTATTTTTATTTAAATTAGTTTTATGATTTTTTTCTAAATTTTTTATTCTTTCCCAACTATCTTGGGGTAGGTTATTAACTTTATAATTTGTATCAAAAATTTGAGGATGTCTTCTTATTATCTTTTGTGAAATTTCATCTGCAACATCGTCAAAATCAAAGTCACCTTGGTCTGAAGCAATTTGAGATATAAGGACAACTTGTAACAACAAATCTCCTAACTCACTTTTAATTTCATTTATATCATTTTTTTCAATTGCATTTACCAGCTCATAAGCTTCTTCAATTGAATAGGGCGCTAT
>QBYJ01000038.1 GCA_003282885.1 SAR116 cluster bacterium AG-325-F22 | reverse complement strand
TAAATTAGATTGAAATTCTGAAATACTATTAGTGTTTTGTTCACTTAAATTTTTAAGAATTGAGGAAATAGTAATTAAATGATCTTTCACACTTCTATCTTCATCAAGTTTTTCAACAAGTCGATTTAAAACAATTGTTAATTCGTTTAAATTTTCAGTTATCCTTATTCTTTCATTCTCATTTTGGTTGGCTCTCTTAGATACAATTGCTAAATTTTCTACTGCTGCCTCACTTAAGCCAGTGTTTCCTCCTTCACTTGCAGTAAAAATTGCCATTTGAGACAACCAATCCTCTAATTCATTAAAGAAACGATTACTTGCCTGACCAACTTGAAGATCTAAAAAGCCCAAAATAAGAGAGCCAGCAAGACCAAATAAGGATGAAGAAAAAGCTGTAGACATTCCATTAAGAGGAGCACTGAGCCCTTTTTGAATATCCATAAATAAGGTGTTCCCATCGTTAGAATTACCACTAATATTAAAATCAATTGTATTTATAACTCCAGAGACAGATGAAATCGTTTGTAGTAATCCCCAAAATGTTCCAAGTAAACCTAGGAAGACAAGAAGTCCAATCATATATCTCAAAATTTCTCTACTTTCATCTAATCTCGATGAAACACCGTCTAGAATAGTTCCTAATGAATTTGCAGATAATGAGGGGTTATCTTTCCTATCTTCACTAAGAACGGCTGCAACTGGGGCAAGAAGTGTAGGTTTTATTTTAAGAGCAACATTGGCTGGCATTAAACTATCTTTTCTTTTAATAAATCTTAGCCATTTAGCTTCTTTACTTAAACGGAAGGTTTGCCGGAATGAAAATATAGTACCTAAAATAAAAGTACTAATAATTACACTATTAAGAGCAGAGTTACCTTCAAAAGCTTGTTTTAAAGGTTCAAATAAAAAGGAAATTAGAATAATAACAATAATTAACAAAAGAAGCATTCTAAAAGCGTATTTATTTGGATCAGTCATTTTTATCCCCACATAGTATTATTACATAAACATTAAAACATGACTTTTTGATGACGCAAAATTATTAATTTTATTTGCTTGATTTAATATATATTATTAATTTTCTTCAGTAGATCCTTATGTAAGGTTGGGTTTGCTCCAATTAATAAATCTCCTGGGGCTTTATAAGCATTTATATATTTTAAATTAGTAAAGTATCCGCCAGATTCTTTTATTAAAAGTTCTCCACATGCAACCTGATTTTTGTTTAAATTATGAGCGAATAAACAATCAATTTTTCCAGAAGCTAACCATGCAAAGCTTAGGGCGGAGGAACCAAATTCACGTGTAACTGACGAATTTTTTGATGCTAAGGCATATATCGGTTTAAAAATATTATCAGTATTTTTGTTATCTTTTGTTTTACTATCTCCATATAAAGAAAACACACTAGAGTTTATTGAATTTCTTCTAGATACTCTAATTCTTCTGTCATTTTGAAATGACCCTTTTCCTTTTTCTGCAAAAAACATTTCATCTCTTAATGGATCCAGAATAGCCGTGGAAATAATCTCGTTATTAAATTCCACAGAAATTGAAATAGCAAAATAAGGTAAAGCGTGAGAAAAGTTAAATTGGCCATTTAATGTATCAAATATCCAGTAATACTTATCTTTTACACTTACTTCATTAGAATTTAGTTTCATACCCCATTCTGGTCTTGATTTAGTTAAATTTTCAAATAAGGATGAATAAATTTTATCTTCCGTTTTGGCAACAAATCTATTGATTGAATTTGGCGAAACTTGCAAATTTTCTATTTCTCCAAAATCTCTTAGCACATTTCTAGTAACCTTATTCAAAGATTGAAAAATGATATTTAATAGTGGTGACTTATTACTCATTCTCACTCCAAATTAGATATTTGATATATTTACTATATCTAAGTTTTAGCTTTTTCTACATAAGTGCAGTCTAGAGGTCTAACTACTATTTTAGTTCCAACTTCAATATGACCAGGCACCATTACTTTGATACCATTTTTTAAAATAGCTGGTTTAAAAGATGAGGAAACCGTTTGCCCTTTTATAACAGCATCAGCATCAATTATTTCTTCAATGCAATTATCAGGCATAATAATAGAAACAGGACTTTCATTATATAAATTTATAGTAACACTCATACCATCTTGTAAAAAGGCCGCTTGTTCTCCTATCATGTCTATATTTACTGTGATTTGCTCGAATGTTTGATTGTTCATGAATATAAGATTGTCATTTTCTCTATATAAAAATATATGAGGTGTCTCCTCTAAGATTACCTTTTCTACATTTTCAGAGGACCTAAACCTTTCATTAAGTTTTGAACCATCCCTTAAGCTTTTTAGCTCAATTTGTGCAAATGCTCCTCCTTTACCTGGCTTTACATGGTTTGCTTTAGTTGCTACCCATAATTGATTTTTATGTTCTATTACATTACCTGGTTTTATTGTATTTCCATTAACTTTCAAATTACTTTCCTCTATAAATATTTGTAATTTGGTTTAATAAATATAAGGCTTCTTCATATGGCCGTTGAAAAGAATTTCTACCAATTATTGAACCACTTGCTCCACCTAAATATAGTTCCTTAATTTCGGTCAAAAGACTTTCTTTATCTCTTGAGTTACCTCCAGAAAAAACTACTAACCTTTTCCCATTAAAGCATGATTGCACAACATGTTTTATACGGTCAGTTAAAGAATCAATTGGGATATTCTCAGACTTATAAACTTTTTTGGCTTCATTTAACTCAATAAAAGATGTTGGTGGTTTTACTTTAATTATATGAGCTCCCACTAATGCAGCCATGTGAGCTGCGTAAGAAACAATATCTATTGCTGTTTCTCCCTCTTTACTAATATCTCCCCCTCTTGGATAACTCCAAACTACCACAGCAAGACCCGCATCCTTAGCTTCAAGTGCGATTTCTTGAATTTCTGTTATCATATCCAAAGCCGCATCAGATCCAGGATAAATAGTAAATCCCACAGCTGAACATCCAAGCCTAATTGCTTCGCTAACTGAACCTGTAATAGCTTGAGTAGGAGCATCTTTCTCTCTTGATAAAGAATTAGAACTATTTATTTTCATAATTAGAGGAATTTGACCGGCAAAAGTGTCAGCACCTGTTTCTAACATTCCTAAAGGGGCTGCAAAAGCGGACAAACCTCCATTTATTGCTAACTTAAAATGATAATGAGGATCATAACCTAAAGAATTTTTTGCAAAAGATCTTGCTGGACCATGTTCGAAACCTTGATCAACTGGAAGGATTACTAATTTACCAGTACCAGCTAATTTACCAGACATTAAAATATTTGCCAAATTTGCTTTAACACCCGGATTATCACTTTCATAATTATTTAATATTCTTTTTATAATTCCAGTCATTTTCATTTTTGAAATCCTTTAGAAGTTTGTGATAATATTTTTTTAATAAAATTAACTACCTATAATTTTAAATATTATTAAATTCAATAAAATTAATCTATTAAAAATTTGAACTGTTGAATAATTTATCTAATATACTAGATAAAATAAAATGTGATGTGACTTATGAATTATAATGATAAAAAAACAATTAAACTTGAAGAATTAAAAAATATCCAAAAAAAATTCGAAGAAAGTATTAAAATTTTAGAAAAAAATATTGCTGTAAGTGTTACAAACAAGCTTAAACTTGAAGAAATAAAAAAGGATTTAAAAGAGGCTAATCTAAAATTTAGCGATGCAGAAAGATGTTTAGATAATCTTAAAATTGAATTAAATAATATACATAAATCTGATATTGATAATTAATAAGGTCATTCATGTCAAATAAAGTAACAGTCAATGTGGATATCAATGGTATGAAGTATCCTGTGTCATGTATAGCCGGAGAAGAGGAAAGACTTATTGAGTCCTCTAAAGAAGTAAATATTATCATTAAAGATTTAACTAAAGTTTCTGGTGTGATTGGTGAGACAAGATTATTAGCTATGACTTCTATAATATTAGCAGATAAATTATTAAACAAAGAGACAAATACTGATAATAATTTTAATTTAGATCAAATCGTAGATTTGACTGATTGGTTAGCAAAAGCTACTGAAAGAATGAATAAAGTTGCAATTTTACTCGAAAATAAATAAAATAAATTGAAAGCTGAATTTTTTGTTAGGAACTTTAATCCTTGGGGCCATAAGTATCTTTAGGGAGCCATCACTTCTGGAACTGTGGTTTCAGTACTATAGCACCCACCTGTTTAACAGGCAACATAGGATAACTTATCCAACGACTGTTTGGCTTTCGAATTTTCGACTGAGCAGATAAATGAAGAAAATCCTTAGAACTTTAGCAAAAAAAAAAAGATCTGAAATTATATTAGATGTTGATTCTAAAATCAACTTATTGAAACAAATAAAATATTGTTTGGATAACATTTTTTTTCATAATCATAATATCAAAACAGCATCTTTATATTACCCTATAAGTAACGAGATAGAACCCTTTCAATTTGTAAAATATTTTGAGGACAAAAATATAATTATGGGTATGCCAGTTGTAGATATTATTAAAAAATCTATGTTATTTAGGAAATGGTCTCCGAAAGATAAATTAAAAGTTGGCCCTTTAGGGAATTTGGAACCTACTTGCGACAAAGATATCATTTTGCCTCAAATTATGATTGTTCCGATGTTAATGTTTGATAGAGAATTGTCTAGGCTTGGATATGGAGGGGGGTACTATGATAAATCAATCTTTAATTTAAAAAAATACTTTCAAAAAGAAAAAAAGTTTTTTATTACAATAGGTCTTACCTATAGTGAACAAGAAATCGAAAAAATACCTTATGAAAATCATGATATGAATCTAGACTATATTATTACAGAAAAAGAAATCCTATCTAGAGAATGCTAATCTACTTTTTTTAAAGAAGGAATCAATGAAAGTTTTATTTTTAGGTGATATTGTAGGAAGAAATGCAAGAAATTTAGCACAAAAAAAAATAGCTGAATTCAAAACACAATTAAAACTTGACGCTATCATAATAAATGTAGAAAACGCTGCTGGTGGATTTGGAGTAACGCCATCAATTTGTGATGATTTTTTCAATGCAGGAGCGGATGTTTTGACCACAGGAAACCACATTTGGGATAAAAGAGAAATAATTTCATATATTTCTAAATCTGACAGATTACTTCGGCCTATGAATATGATTGAAGGAACACCTGGTCTAGGTATGACCATTGTAAAAGTAAAAAATGGTAACATAGGTGTGGCCAATATTATGACAAATTTATTTATGTCTAGATCAGATCCTGTTTTTGATAAAATACCTTTTATTATTAATGATCTCAAATTAACAACCAGTGTTGATTTTTCACTTGTAGATGTTCATGGTGAGGCATCTTCAGAAAAAATGGCTATTGGTTTTGCACTTGATGGTAAAGTATCTGCAGTTGTTGGTACTCATACCCATGTGCCCACTGCAGATTATCAAATTTTAGAAAAAGGAACCGCTTATATCACAGATGTAGGAATGAGTGGTGATTATAACTCTATTATAGGTATGAATAAAAATGATGCTCTTAATAGATTTATGTATCCAAATGAAAAAAAATCAAGACTTGAAGTTTCATCTGGAGAACCCACTCTATGCGGTGTTGTTATAGAAACCGACACAAATGGTTTGAGTAAATCAATAATTCCTCTAAGATTAGGAGGCAAATTAGATCAAACTTATTTGGTATAATTAATTTATTAATAATAGGAATATTTAAATGGCTGGGCATTCAAAATTCAAAAATATTATGCATCGCAAAGGAGCCCAAGATGCCAGAAGAGCTAAAAAATTTGCTAGACTCACAAAAGAGCTTCAAGTGGCGGTTCGTGGTGGAACTGACGCTTCAAGCAATCCTAGATTAAGATCTGCGCTGTCAGCTTGTAGAGCTGTAAATATGCCTAAAGACAATATCGAAAGGGTTATTAAAAAAGCAGAAGATGGAGAAAGTTCTAATCTGGAAGAAATAAGATATGAAGGATATGCATCAGGTGGAGTAGCTTTAATCGTAGATGCATTAACAGATAATCGAAATAGAACTGCTGCTGAAGTAAGATCCTCCTTTACAAAATATGGAGGCAGTCTATCAGAAACTGGCTCAGTATCTTTTATGTTTAATAATGTTGGTCAAATTGTATATCAAAAAAATATAAAGAGTGACGATGAAATTTTTGATATTGCAATAGAAGTTGGAGCTAATGATGTAAAATCAGACGACACTAATCATGAAATAATTACCTCAGTCAATGATTTTAACAACGTTCGTGAAAAACTTGAAATTCTTTTAGGAGCCCCTGATCAGGCTGAATTAATTTGGCATCCTGAAAATTATATTCAAATTGATGATGAAAAAAAAGCTTCTTCAATTTTAAAGCTTTTAGATACACTTGACAATTGTGATGATGTTCAAGGTGTTTATGGTAATTTTGAAATTAAAGAAGAAATTATAAAAAAAATTGATCTATAAAAAAGGTTTTTACTTTGCGTATAATTGGAATTGATCCAGGGTTAAGGAATACGGGTTGGGGAATAATCGAATTAATAGGTAATAGATTAGTTCATGTTGATGATGGAAGGATATCACCACCTTCTATTTCTTCAATTGGAGAAAGACTGCTATTTTTAAAAAATAAGTTAAAAGTAATTGTTGAAAAGTATGATCCGAATTTATCTGCAATAGAGCAGATATTTGTTGGTCCAGGAACTGGTTCGAGTTTAAAGCTTGGAATGGCGAGAGGAGTTTCTATCTTGGTACTTGCCCAAGCAGGCATTAGTATTAAAGAGTTGCCACCAAAGTTAGTAAAAAAAACAGTTACTGGTTATGGTTCTGCATCAAAAGATCAAATAAAGTCTATGATAGAAAAATTATTAAATATTATCCCTAAAAATGAAGATAGTTCAGATGCATTAGCAATAGCAATTTCTGCTCAACATATTGGTTACGATAATATAAACTCAAAATTATCGCAGAATTACAATGGTTTAAATTTAGCAATAGAGAAAGCTTTATTAAAAGAAAAAAATGTATAATGTTTTCTATAATTATTCTTTAGGTCTTACATGATAGCTTCTCTAAATGGCATACTCACTTTTATAGGTAAATCTGAGATTGTCTTGGAAGTTAATGGTGTTGGTTATTTTTTGAATGTTTCATCAAAATTAATAGCATCATTAGACGAAATTGGATCAAAATTAACATTATTTACCGATTTGCAAATTAAAGATGATAAAATTGTAATGTATGGTTTTGCATCTTCAAAGGATCAAAATATCTTCAAATTGTTACAAACTGTTCAAGGGGTTGGTCCTAAAGCGGCCCTTTCTATTCTTTCCACCTTGAATGTTGACCAAATAATTTTGGCTATTACTTCGGGAGACAAAGCAATGATTTCAAGGGCAGATGGAATTGGACCAAAAGTTGCGGGAAGAATAACAACAGAATTAGTTGAGAAAGTTATCAATTTTAATAATAATAATATATCAAATAATTTTATTGATAAAAATTTGGCTGATAAAGTTCAAGTAAAATCACATTTAAATAAAGATAATGATATCCACGATCTATCAGTTGCAGTTGAGGATAGTATATCTGCATTAGTAAATTTAGGATATTCAAGAAGTGAGGTGTTTCCAGTTGTAATGAAAATCAAGAATGATAATAGTCTAAATACAAAAAAGAATTTTACTGTCAACGAAATTATACCAATTGCTCTAAAAGAACTATCAGGAAGAATAGAATGACAGACGAAAATAAAATGTATGATAGGTTAGTTCATCTTGAAGCATTAGAGCAAAAAGAAAATCAAGATTTAAATTTAAGACCAAGGCAGTTGAAAGAATTTATTGGCCAACCTCAAGTACAAAAAAATTTGTCTACGTTTATTTCTGCGGCTTCCGTAAGGCAAGAAGCTATGGACCATGCATTATTATTTGGACCGCCTGGTCTTGGAAAGACAACGCTAGCACAAATTATATCATTTGAGTTAGGAGTTGGGTTCAGATCCACATCGGGCCCTATTATAAATAAAGCTGGAGATTTAGCCGCTTTATTAACAAACTTACAACCTAAAGATGTTTTATTTATAGACGAAATTCATCGTTTATCGCCAAATATTGAAGAAATTTTATATCCAGCAATGGAAGATCTCCAGTTAGATTTAATTATTGGCGAAGGCCCCTCAGCAAGAACTATTAAAATTGATTTACCACCATTTACGCTTGTTGGTGCAACTACTAGGTCTGGTTTGTTAACAACGCCATTGAGAGATAGGTTTGGCATTCAAATTAGAATGGAGTTTTATAATTCCAAAGATTTAATAACAATTCTTCTGAAGTTAGCTGATAAACTAAAGTTAAATCTTGATGAAAGTGGAGCTTATGAAATTGCGAAACGTTCAAGAGGGACTCCAAGAGTTGCAGGAAGATTATTAAGGAGAGTTAGAGATATTTTTTCCGTATCTAATAGTAAAATAATAGATCAAAAATTTGCTGATAATGCCTTAACACAGTTGGATGTGGATCGATCTGGTTTGGATGCAATTGATAGAAAATATTTAAATGTTATTATTCAAAAATATCAAGGTGGTCCTGTAGGGCTAGATACTTTATCTGCAATTTTATCAGAACAAAAAGATATGATTGAAGAAGTAATAGAACCTTATTTATTACAACGGGGGTTAATTCAAAGATCTTCAAGGGGTAGATTTGTTTCCGCTTCAGGTTGGAGACATTTAGGTTTAAATCCACCAAAAAATGCTGAAGAACAGTCTGATATGATGAATTCTACGGAGAAATAATTTTTTGGATTATTTTAAGTAAATGGAAATTAATTTTCAAAATCTTGATGGTATAATTAATAATAATGTACATCACTATGTGGTCAAAGTTTTTTACGAAGATACTGATGCAGGTCAGATTGTTTACCATACAAACTATTTAAAATATTTTGAAAGGGCTCGAACTTCTCTATTAAACTTATTAAAAATTGATCAAATAAATTTAAAAAAAAATCATGATATTATTTTAGTTGTTAGAAAGGCGGAAATTAAGTGGTTTAAACCAGCTTTTTTGAATGACACATTATTAATAGAAACCTGCCTTAAATATGCCAAAAATTCTAGTATAACAATACATCAAATAGCATCTAGACATAGTGATATGAATAAATCAAAAGAGTTATTAGTCTCCGGTGCTATTCAAATAGTAGCTATGAGTAGTAGCTTTAAAGTAAAGCGTATAAAAAAAATTTTGAAAAACCCTTTTTTTCAAAATAATTGATAAGAATTTTAAAGGTTTAATAATGAACTCAGAAGTAAAGACAGAAATTATTTCAAGTGGACCTGATATGACTATATTAGGCCTTTTTTTTCAGGCAGATCCTTTTGTTAAAGGAGTAATGTTTCTTCTTATTTTCGCATCAATATGGTGTTGGACTATTATTATTAACAAGTCGAATACCATAAGAAGAGAAAAAAAATTTTCTATAGAGTTTGAAGATATTTTTTGGTCTGGTGTTAATTTGGATGATTTATATCAAGAATATTCTGAAAATGTCAATAGTGCTCAAGTAAGGGTTTTTATAATTGGAATGAGAGAGTTTAATAGAGTAAATTCAAAGCAGTCTTTATCTTCAAATAAACTTAACGAAATCTTTGAAAGAATTAATAATACTATGCACATCTCTATAAGTAGAGAGATTGAAAAATTAGAAAAAGGTATGAGCTTCCTTGCCTCGATTGGTTCTGTAGCACCCTTTATAGGCTTGTTGGGAACAGTTTGGGGTATAGTTAATGCTTTTCAATCTATAGCTATTAGTAATAATACAAGTCTGGCAGTGGTTGCGCCAGGAATTGCTGAGGCTTTGTTTGCAACAGCTCTAGGTTTATTAGCAGCCATACCTGCAGTAGCAGCTTATAATAAATTTTCAAACGACTTAGAAAAAATATCCAACAATTTAGAATATTTCTCAATAGAATTTTCATCAGTTTTGCAACGTCAGGTTGAAGAAAATTAAATGTATAATCGTATCATTAATAAAAATAAATATAAAAAAAATAAAACTATGAGCCAAATAAATGTTACGCCATTTGTTGACGTTATGCTGGTTTTGTTGATTGTTTTCATGATTACCGCCCCTTTATTGACCGTTGGTGTTTCTGTAGATCTTCCAAAAACTAAGGCAGCTCAATTAAACTCAAAAGGTGACCCAATTGTAGTAAGCATAAAACAAAATGGAGATATATATATTCAAGAAAGAGCAATTGATCCTCTTAATCTTTTACCCCGTCTAAGTGCAATTTCGCTAGGTAATAAAAATCTAAGAATTTATGTTAGAGGTGATAAAAATGTTTCATATGGAATAGTTTTAGATACAATAGCTAAAATTAAAAGGTCAGGTTTTAAGAAGGTTGCTTTAGTAGCTAAGTTAAAAGAAAGTTGAGATGATGCTTAAATCAACTTTTATCTCTATTGGCCTCCATGTCTTTCTTATTATGTTTGCTTATTATGGTTTACCTTCTTTTGAAGTAAAAGATCAAATTGAGTTGCCTATTGATATTGTTGAGGACACACCAATTAGTTCCAAAACGGCTCTAAAGTTAGGAGAAGCAAAAGTAAAAAAAAATATAAAAAACACAAAGATATCAAAAACAGAAAAAGTTAAAAAAACACCTCCACCACCACCGTTACCTAGCAAAAAAATGATTGAAAAAAAGAATATAGAGATAAAAAAGAAAAAAGAAATCGAAGAAATTGCAGAACTTATTAAACAAAAACCAAAACTTAAAATAAAAAAAGTTAAAAAAATATTTCCGCCTAAAGCGAAGAAAAAGCCTTTAAAAATAAAGAATAAACAAAAAGAGAATTTGGCAAAAGGTATTCTAAATACACTAACAAAATCCCAAAAAAAGGTTGAAGATAATCAAAAGGAAAAAAAGAAAAATAATAACACTGAAATATTAAAAAAAATAAAAAAAATAGCAGGTAATTCAAACAGACAAGTTCAACAAACTGACATAAAATTAAGTATAACAGACATTAATAAAATTCAAAATCATGTCAAAAAATTTTGGAATGTGTCTTATGCAGCTAGTGAAGTAAAAATGGTTATAACTCTAAAAATAAGTACTAGTGATGATGGAAGTATTAAAAGTGTAAAAATTTACGACAAAAATTTATACCAAAAAGATAAATTTTATCGTGCAACAGCTGATACTGCTAGGCGAGCAGTTTTAGATAGCTCGCCATTGCCATTACCAAAAGGGAAAGAAAAAAAATTTAAAAATTTTTTATTTGAATTTGATACATCCTTTGTTAGTAATTATTAATTTAAATATTTTAATTATTGCCACAATCCTGCCTCATAAAGTGATTAAAAAGTTTAAAAATATTTTTGAGGTTGATTTTGCGTAATTATTTTAATTCATCATTTTGTAATTTTCTAATCATAATTTATTCTATTCTAATATCTAATGTTTTTGCAGATGATATTAGAATAAAAATTAACTCAGGGCAGGTTGAACCACTACCGATAGCCATCGCTGATTTTACAGGACAAGATGGCAATGCAAATGAAATTGGTCGGCAAATTGCAGAAGTTATATCAAATAATTTGGTTGGATCAGGGCAATTTAAAGCAGTTGAAAGCGCTGCTTTTATAGCCCCACCTACAAGTCCTTCAGTTAGACCAAACTTTACCGATTGGACACCCCTTGGCATAAAAGCATTAATAACAGGGTCAGTAAAAAATATAAATGAACAACAAGTAGAAGTCGAATTTAGATTATGGGACGTTATTGCTGAAACCGATCTAATAGGATTGCGATTGAGTGTTGACGCTACTGCCTGGAGAAGAGTAGCTCACATAATTTCGGATGAAATTTTTGAAAGATTATCGGGAGATAGTGGTTATTTTGATACTAGAATAGTTTATGTTGCAGAGTCTGGTCTCCAAAACAAGCGTGTAAAAAGACTAGCTATAATGGATCAAGATGGAGAAAATCATCAATATCTAACAGATGGGAGTTTTTTAGTTCTAACTCCGAGATTTTCTCCTACAACACAAGAAATAACCTATTTAGCTTATTTTAAAAATGAACCAAGAGTTTATATTTTTAATTTAGAAACAGGCCAACAAGAGTTATTAGGGTCATTCCCAGGAATGACTTTCGCTCCGAGGTTTTCTCCTTTTGGTGACAAAATCATAATGAGTTTAGCGGATAAAGGTGTTACTGACATTTACACTATGAATTTAAATAATCAAGAAGTAATTAGGCTCACAAATAGCCCTTCCATAGATACATCGCCCAGTTTTTCTCCTGATGGTAAAATAATTGTTTTTAACTCTGATCGTGGTGGATCCCAACAAATTTATAAAATGGATGCCAATGGTAGAAATATTAAAAGAATATCGTTTGGCAAAGGTAGGTATGCTACACCTGTATGGGCTCCAAAGGGGGAATTGATTGCATTTACAAAAATGCTTAAGAATAAATTTTACATTGGTGTAATGTCACCGGATGGATCTGGAGAAAGATTATTGGCGGAGGGTTTTTTAGTTGAGGGTCCTACATGGGCCCCCAATGGAAGAGTACTAATGTATTTTAAACAACAGGCTCCTATTGATGATGGGAAAAGCTCAAATGTAAATTTATATAAAATTGATATTACAGGTTTTAGAGAAACTAGAGTTATTACGCCTAGTGATGGATCAGATCCAGCTTGGTCTCCACTTATACCGAACTAATCAAAATCATATTAAAAGAAGTTGAATTTTAAAGTTAAGTAGTTTAATGTCTAAAAAAATT
>QBYJ01000037.1 GCA_003282885.1 SAR116 cluster bacterium AG-325-F22 | reverse complement strand
AAAGTTAAAAATTTAAACCAAGTTATATGATCTTAGTGAGAAAAGATATCTAAATTATCAAATCCAATTATATCTAATTTTGATCTGGTTTTAATAAATTCAAAACATTTTTTTGCTATATCTTCTTTTCTCTCACGTTTAAGTATTGCATCCAACTCAATTTTTATTTGATGCAGGTAAAGAACATCTGATGCGGCATAGTTGAGTTGTGCTGAATTTAAATTTTCTGAACCCCAATCAGACGTTTGGTTTTGTTTATCTAATTCAAAACCCAATAGATCTTTACATAAATCGGAAAGTCCATGCTTGGCACCAAAAGTTCTTGATAATTTAGAAGCAATTTTTGTACAATATACTGGTCCATTTAATTTACATATATTTTTTTCGATAACTGCAATATCGAACCTTGCAAAATGGAATAATTTAGTGGAGCTTGGATTATTGAATATTTTTTTTAAATTCACAAAGCTTTTCTTATTAGTTAGACTTTTCTTAGAAATTTGAACTAAATGAGCGTTTCCATCGCCATTAGATAGCTGTATTAAACACAGTCTATCTCTTTGCAGATTCAGTCCCATTGTTTCAGTGTCAATAGCTATAACGTCATCGAATTTTATATTAGAAGGAATATCATCCTGGTATAAAAAGTAATTCATTTATCTTCCATTAAGTTCTAAAAACTGGAAATATGATTTAAGTTACATTATCACTATTATAAATAGCTACACTTAAAAATTATAATACATTAAATTTCATATAAAGGTAAGAAATATGGGAAAAAGTAAAAATAAAAAAATTCTTATTTTTGGAGGCACTGGTTTTCTTGGAAACTCGTTAATCAAATTACTCTTAAAAATGGATGCAGAAATTATTCTGTTCACCCGTGTAATAAATTTAGGTAAGTCGATACAAAAATATAAATCTAATCCAAATATAAAAATTGTTCAATGGAATTTTACTGATTACGAACTTATAAAAGAAAATATATTAAACTCAGATTGTATAATTAACTTATGTGGTATTTTATATGAGAATAGAAACGATGATTTTTTTAGAATTCATTCTGACTTCCCAGCTCTTTTAGGCAAGCTTTCATCAAAAAATAATTTAAGTTCACTAATACATGTTTCTGCACTGGGTGTTTCAGAATTTTCCGAAAGTAGATATTCTAGAAGTAAAGCAATAGGGGAAAGAAAGCTACTAGAAAACTTTCCCAATGGAAAAATAATTAGACCATCATTATTATTTGGAAAAGGGGATAATTTTTTTGGACAATTTTCGCAAATGGCTTCTTTGTCACCCTTTTTACCTTTAATTTCTAGAACTACAAAATTTCAACCTGTTTTTGTAGATGATGTTGCAAAGGCAATAATTAATTTATTAGAAAATCCAAAATATAAAGAAACTACTTTTGAAATTGGAGGAGAATTCATTTATAGTTTTGAAGAACTTTTAAAAATTTTATTAGAGATTAAAAAAATTAAGAGAATTTTAATTCCCCTTAATCCTAAATTTATGATGATACCTGCATACTTTTTACAACAACTTCCAAAACCACCTTTCACAGTTGATCAAATGAAACTTTTAAAAAAAGACAACATATTAAATTATAATTTTCCAGGTTTACAAGAGTTGGGAATTAAGCCTACTGATATGAGAAAAGAATTAGTTAATATTTATCGATAGATTTAATTAAAAATAAGCGTATATCAAAATTATTACACCAAGAACTATTCTGTAAAAAACAAAAATTTTTAAAGAAGCTGTGTTTATCCATTTCATAAATAGTTTTATTGTTAAAAATGCTAAACAAAAGCTTGAAATAATTCCGACTATCATCTCATCATTAAAGAAAAAACCCTCCATACGGTAAAGTGAAAAACTTTCTAATGTCATTGCAGCAAGTATTACTGGAATTGATAATAACAAAGAATACTTAGAAGCATCATATCGACTAAAGCCCATAAATAATCCTGCAGTAATAACAATACCAGATCTACTTGCGCCAGGAATCAAAGCTAAAACTTGAAAGAGGCCTATAATAAAAGCATCTTTTAAATTTAGGTTTTTGATAAACTTTTTGATCTTAATTTTTGTATCAGCTATCCCCAGTAAAATACCAAAACCTAGAGTTGACCATCCTATAATTTCTAAATTACGTATTATATTGAAGTCATATAAATGTATTAGATACCCGAAAAAAACAATTGGGATAGTGCTAATAATCAAATTTTTAAAAGTAACAAACCCTTCATTGTTTTTTTTTAAAAAAATCGTATCATAAGATATCTTTGAAATATCTTTTTTTAAATAAAATATTACTGCTAAAAGAGATCCAAAATGCAAAGAAACATCAAAACTTCTCTTAGATGATATGGATCCAAATATTTCTGGAATAATTATTAGGTGAGCACTTGAAGAAATTGGAAGGAACTCAGTAATACCTTGTACCATTGATAATATAATGATTATTTCTAAGGCCATTTTATACTCTTTAATTTGTATAAATATTATTAGACTTATATAATCATATTATCTAATTAAAAATTAATTTAGTACTGATATATTAACTTTAACTTTAAGCTTATGTAGTAATTGATGATTTGGAATAGAAAAAAACCATATTTAGCAGAAATCACGTTTAGCAGGCTTTTATCAGGTAAATATTCTAATAAAGAAATTATGCATTATGAGATTTCTCTTGGAGATAGTGGGATATATTATGAACCAGGAGATAGTTTAGCAGTAATTCCAACCAATGACCGTAATCTTGTTTTAGCTATAATAGATAGACTAGATGTAAATTCTTCAATAATCCCAGATGGTGAAAATTCTTCTTTACTTGAACTTCTTATATCACATTATGAGATTTTAACTCCGACAAATAGATTAATATATTTTATAAATGAAAACATTAAACATAATGATCTTAACAAGGCTGTAAAAAGTGATAATAAAAAATTATTAAATGAATTTAAATATGGAAAAGATGTTTTAGACTTTATTAATCTTGATAAAAACTTAAAAATTGATTTTAATATACTCTTAACTCTTTTAAAACCACTTCAGCACCGGGCTTATTCAATTACATCAAGCTATAATGCATACCCCAAAAAAGTTCATCTTACTGTATCTACTCAAAGATGGAAAAATAATTTAAGAGATTATCATGGTGTTTGTTCAACCTTTCTGGCTGATCAATGTTTTAAGGGTACTAAAATAAAAGTTTTCTTAATACCTAATAGAATTTTTAAATTACCCAAAAATCATGAAAAAGCTATAATAATGATTGGTCCAGGTACAGGTCTTGCCCCTTTTATTTCTTTTCTTCAAGAAAGAAAATTTTTAAAAAGTTCAGGAAAAAATTGGCTTTTCTTTGGTGCTCAAACCAGATTGAATGATTTTATTTATGAAAATGAAATTTTAAATTTTAAAAAAAATAAGGTTTTACAAAAATTAGATTTAGCGTTCTCTAGAGACCAATCAAAAAAAATCTATGTACAAGATAGAATGTATGAGTCTAGAGCAGAAATTTTTCAATGGCTTGAAGATGGAGCTATTTTATATGTTTGTGGAGATGCACTGAAAATGGCAAAAGATGTAGATGACATGTTAAAAAGAATAATAGAAGAGCAACTTGATTGTAACAAAATCAAAAGCTTGGAATATATTAAAAATTTAAAAAAAGAAAAAAGATATTTACTAGATGTATATTAAACAATTCTAATTTAATTTTCTTATCATTAAGGATCAACGTAATGAAATGGGATAGATTAAGATTATTCAACATTGTCGCTCAAACACGGAATATTACTGAAGCTTCGTATATATTACACATAAGTCAATCTGCTTTAAGTCGACAAATGAAGGCTCTTGAAAACGAATTAGGTATAAAACTTTTTTTAAGAAATTCTGACGGTATTTCATTAACCAAGGCGGGAATGAGATTGTCATCTTCTGTTCAAATTTTAGCTTCTGATATAAGTAAAACACATAACCAGTTGCTCGAAGATATGGATGTTCCCTCTGGAAGGTTAAATGTTTCTGCAACAAATGCTTTTGGAGCTTTATGGGTTGCACCAAGAATGTCTAAATTTAAATCTATGTATCCTGATATAAGTGTGGCACTTAGTCTAAGAGACTCTGAGCCAAGAGTTATAAATTTTAATTCAGATGTAGAAGTTAGGATGACACCTAGTGTGTCACAAGATGATGTTCAAATTAAGTTGGCTGATTGTAAATATAAGATATTTGCATCTAATGAGTATATTGCAAAAAATGGATATCCTAAAACCAGTAGTGATTTAGATAACCACAAAATAATTTCTTATGGTGAAGATGCTCAGCCACCAATTGATAGGCATAGGTTAAATTGGTTATTAACAATTGGCAAAGAAAATAAAAGGCCCAGAAAACCAATTTTAGAAGTTTCAAGCATATATGGCATCGCAAAAGCTACTGAAGTTGGTATGGGAATAGCCTCATTACCTGATTGGATGGAATTTGAAATGATAGAGCTTACAGAAGTTCTATCACAATTAGATGGTCCTAAAATGTCAATATCATTGTGTTTTAATTATGAATTAAGAAATGACTCTAGAATAAAGGCTTTTAAAGATTTTATGACAAAAGAAGCAGAAACAATTAATTAATTTGTTAATCATTTTTGAAATGCAATTTATGCATGCCTGACATATAATGAATCATTTTACAATTGTAGTTATATTAATTATGTTCCACTTCCCTTAAGGTGTTACCTAATAATAAAATGCACTCTATAATCTATATTAGCCAATTAATATTAAGGATTAATTGATGAAGAAAAACAAAATAAACAAAATGGGTCTTCCAAAGGAATATGGCCTATATGATCCTCAAAACGAACATGAGAACTGTGGTTTTGGGTTTATTGCAAACATAAAAAATGAACCAAAACATGAAATAGTCCATCAAGCCCTAGAAATTGTTCATAATCTTGATCATAGAGGCGCAATAGGAGCTGATCCCTTAGCTGGAGATGGTGCGGGTATACTTATACAGATTCCTGATGAGTTTTTTAGAAAAACTTTAATCAATTCTGATACAAACTTACCCGAAATTGGAAACTATGGCGTAGGGATGGTTTTTTTACCATCTCAAAAAAAGAGGGCAAAATTAGCAGTTCAAGCAATAGAAAAGTCAATTAAAAACGAAAATCAAGAGCTAATTTGTTGGAGAGATGTTCCTGTTGACGAAAGTGTATTAGGCAAAACAATTAAAAATAATGCTCCCATTATAAAACAATTTTTTATTAAAAAAGACGAAACTATATTAACCGAGCAGGAGTTTCAAAGAAAACTTTATGTTATCAGAAAACAGTGTCTTTTTTTACTCCAAAATGAAAAAGACGACTGGGATGACTTCTATGTTGTTTCACTCTCTTCAAGGACAATTATATTTAAAGGAATGGTTTTAGCTCCAAACTTATCTAAATTTTATATTGACTTCCAAAACAAAAATTTTAAGACAGCTATTGCTTTGTTTCATCAAAGATTTTCTACTAATACATTTCCGTCATGGAGACTTGCGCAACCATTTAGGTATTTATGTCACAATGGAGAAATAAACACTGTCAAAGGCAATACTAACTGGATGAATTCAAGAAGGTACAGTATGTCATCAGATGTATTAAAAGATGATTTAAAGAAAATATGGCCAATTATTGAAAAATCTCCTTCAGACTCAGCCACATTCGATAACGCTTTAGAATTACTTGTAATGTCTGGTTATTCATTACCGCATGCTATGATGCTTATGATACCAGAAGCTTGGAAAGATAATTCATTAATGGATCCTAAACGTAAGTCATTCTATGAATATTATTCAGCTTTAATAGAGCCATGGGATGGTCCAGCAGCTATGGCCTTTACTGACGGTATGCAAATAGCTGCTACTTTAGATCGAAATGGGCTTAGACCCGCAAGATATGTTGTTACCAATGACGATTTAGTGATTATGTCTTCCGAAGTTGGAGTACTTCGGGATATACCAGAAAATAAAATAATAAAAAAATGGCGATTACAGCCAGGCAAAATGCTTCTTGTAGATTTACAAGAACAAAGAATAATATCTGATGAGGAACTAAAAGATAAGCTAGTCAATACTTTTCCTTATGATAGTTGGGTTAAAGAATCTAAAATAAAAATTGAATCTCTTGACATTAAAACTAACAAAGAATTTCCTGACGAGGGAGTTTTATTAGATTTGCAACAAGCCTTTGGCTACAATAAAGAAGACTTAAAATTTTTTCTTGAACCTATGATTTTACAAGGACAAGATCCAATTGGCTCCATGGGACGGGATATTCCTTTAGCTGCTTTATCTGATAAGAACCGTTTGTTGTATGATTACTTTTTTCAAAATTTTGCTCAAGTAACAAACCCTCCAATTGATCCTATACGTGAAGAATTAGTCATGTCACTAATGAATTTTATTGGTCCAAGGCCTAATCTTCTGGATCCTAAGTCAGGTGCAAATCAAAAATTAATTGAAGTTAATCATCCTATATTAAACAACGAAGATATCGAAAAAATAAGAAAAATTGAAAACTTCTCATCAGGAGATTTAAAATCTTTTACTCTCAGTATTTGTTATAATAAAAAAGTAAAAAAACAATTCAAAATTGCAGATTTTATTGAAGAAATTTGCGAAAAAGCTGAAAATTTAATTAACGACAATTCATGTAATATTATTATCTTGTCAGATAAAGACCTTGATGAAAATAATGTTGCTATACCTGCATTATTAGCTACTAGTGCTCTACACCACCATTTGATTAAAAAAGGTTTAAGAACTAAAGTTGGTTTGGTTGTTGAAACTGGTGAAGCTAGAAGAGTACACGATTTGTGTCTTTTAGCGGGCTATGGAGCTGAAGCTATTAATCCATATTTAGCTTTTTATACATTATCCAATATTATAAAAAATAATAATCAAAACATTTCTGAAAGTGAGGCTTACACCAAATACACTAAAGCAGTTACTAAAGGTATGCTTAAAGTAATGTCCAAAATGGGTATATCAACTTATCAATCTTATTCAGGGGCACAAATTTTTGATGCTGTAGGTCTTTCTTCAAAATTAATTGATAGATATTTTTGTGGGACTGCATCTAAAGTTGAAGGTATTGATTTAGATGAAATCCAAAAGGAAACAGAAAATAGACATGAATTAGCATTTGGCAACTCACCTATACTCCTTAATGACTTAGATGTGGGGGGAGATTTAAGTTATAGAATTAGAGGTGAAGAACATGTTTGGACACCAGAAACAATAGGAATGCTTCAACATTCTGTTAGAAGTGCCAACTTCAAAACTTTTAAAAAATACTCAAAAAAAATCAATGATCATTCAATGAAGCTAAAGAATTTAAGAGGACTTTTAAAATTAAACTCTAAGTCTAACCCAATAAGCTTGGATAGAGTTGAACCGACCTCTGAAATTGTAAAAAGATTTGCTACTGGAGCAATGTCCCTAGGTTCTATTTCTACAGAAGCACATACCACTCTTGCAATTGCTATGAATCGTCTTGGTGGAAGATCTAACACTGGAGAAGGAGGAGAAGAAACTTCTAGGTTCAAGCCCATGTCTAATGGTGACTCTATGAATTCTAGAATTAAGCAGGTGGCCTCTGGTAGGTTTGGAGTTACAACTGAATATCTTTCGAATGCTACCGACATTCAAATTAAAATGGCTCAGGGAGCCAAGCCAGGAGAAGGTGGTCAGCTTCCAGGTGGTAAAGTTGACGAATTTATTGCAAAGATAAGGCACTCAACCCCTGGTGTTGGTCTAATTTCACCTCCTCCCCATCACGATATATATTCTATAGAAGATTTAGCCCAACTTATTCATGATTTAAAAAATGTTAATCCTAAAGCAAGAGTGTCTGTTAAACTTGTTTCTGAAATTGGGGTTGGTACTGTTGCTGCAGGAGTAAGCAAGGCATATGCAGATCACGTTACAATTTCAGGAAATGATGGAGGTACTGGAGCAAGTCCAATTACATCATTATTGAATGCTGGAGGTCCTTGGGAGACAGGTTTAGCTGAAACACATCAAACCCTAGTAATGAATGGTCTAAGAGATAGAATAGCCGTACAGGTCGATGGCGGATTAAGAACAGGTAGAGATGTTGTGATAGGAGCAATGTTAGGCGCTGACGAATTTGGTTTTGCTACCGCTGCATTAATTTCAGAAGGATGTATAATGATGAGAAAATGTCATCTAAACACCTGTCCAGTTGGAGTTGCAACTCAAGATCCTGAATTAAGGAAAAACTTTACAGGTCAACCTGATCATGTTGTTAATTTTTTTGTTTTCATAGCTAACGAAGTTAGAGAAATAATGGCAAAATTAGGTATTAAAAACTTCAATGATTTGATTGGTAGAAGGGACTTGCTTGATTTTCATGGTGCTGAAGAACATTGGAAGGCACATGGACTTGATTTAGGGCGACTAATTGTTCCTTTGTCAAAAGAAAACAACCAATGTTTTTTTAATTCTAAAAAGCAAGATCATAGATTAGAACTTGCGCTTGATAATTTTTTGATTTCAAAATCAAATGATGCCATATTGAATAAAAATAAGGTTAACTTTAAATCAAAAATTGTTAACACAAACAGAACAGTTGGTGGAATGCTGTCAGGTGTGATTGCCAAAAAATATGGTCATAACGGCTTGCCTAATGATACAATAAAAATAAATTTTTCTGGGAATGCTGGGCAAAGCTTTGGTGCCTGGCTAGCTAAAGGTGTTTCCTTTAATCTAGAAGGAGATGCTAATGATTATGTTGGTAAAGGTTTATCAGGAGGAAGGATATCAATTTATCCTCAAGAAAATAGTTCAATTATTGCCGAAGATAATATAATTGCAGGAAATACACTGTTATATGGAGCTATTTCTGGAGAATGTTACTTGAGCGGTGTTGTAGGCGAACGATTTGCTGTTAGAAATTCAGGAGCAACGACTGTTGTTGAAGGTTGTGGCGATCACGGCTGTGAATATATGACAGGTGGGGTAGTTATTGTTTTAGGAAAAACAGGTAGAAATTTTGCAGCAGGAATGTCTGGTGGTATTGCATACATCCTTGATGAGGATAATACCTTTGAAGCCAATTGTAATAAGTCTATGGTTGAATTAGAAAAAGTATCTAGTTTAAAAGGTTCAAAATATAGTTCTGTAAAAAGCATAAATAGTGATTTGTTAGACTTTGATGAAGTCCGATTAAAACTAATAATACAGAAGCATTTTAAGTTCACTAAAAGTAAAAAGGCTAAAATTATTTTGGATGACTGGAATAAATATATTAGCTTTTTTCATAAAATTACTCCTTTTGATTTTAAAAGAGCATTAATTGAAAGACAAGAAAAATTAAAAATAAAAAACAACACACCCAACAGAATTGCTGGAGAATAATATGGGAAAAACAACAGGGTTTATGGAACTAGATCGTGTAGAAAGGGATTACGAACCTGTCGAAGACAGAGTTAAACATTTTAAAGAGTTTTTAAAACCATTAGATCCCAAAGAAGTTTCTAAACAAGGTGCAAGATGCATGGATTGTGGAATACCATATTGCCATCAAGGATGCCCGGTTAACAATCTGATACCTGACTGGAATGATATGGTTTATAATAATAGGTGGAAAGAAGCTCTAGACTTGCTGCATTCTACTAACAATTTTCCGGAATTTACCGGGAGGATTTGTCCTGCACCGTGCGAAGCCTCATGTACATTAAATATTACGGATAACCCAGTAGCTATTAAAACAATCGAATGCTCTGTTGTAGATAGGGGATGGCAAGAAGGTTGGATAAAGCCTCAAATACCTTCAAAAAAAACTGATAAAAAAGTAGCAGTTATTGGTTCTGGACCATCAGGATTAGCCTGTGCTCAGCAATTAGCTAGAGCAGGACATTCAGTTGTGATATTTGAGAAAAATGAAAGAATAGGCGGTTTGCTACGAATAGGCATACCTGACTTTAAAATGGAAAAAACACTAATTGATAGAAGAATGTCACAAATGGAACTTGAAGGTGTTGAGTTTAGAGTTAATAGTCATGTAGGTAATAATGTTAGTATGGAAGAGTTAAATAATGAATTTGAGGCTATTGCTTTTTGTGGTGGTTCTGAACACCCAAGGGATCTTCCCGTTGAAGGAAGAGAATTAAAGGGTGTATACTTTGCAATGGAATTTCTATCACAGCAAAATGATCGAGTTTCAGGTAAAACTATAAAATCCGATATTGAAATTTCAGCAAAAGGTAAAAAAGTTCTAGTTATAGGTGGAGGTGATACAGGTTCTGACTGTGTCGGAACATCTAATCGTCAAGGCGCCAAATCTGTTACGCAACTTGAACTGCTTGACCAACCACCTGAAAAAGAGGATAAAGCACTAACTTGGCCGAATTGGCCAATGAAGATGAGGACCTCAACTTCTCATCAAGAAGGTTGTGAAAGAAACTGGTCCGTTTTAACAAAATCATTTGAAGGTGAGAATGGCAAAGTATCAAAGCTTAATTGTGTAAATGTTGAGTGGCAAAAAGGTGATGATGATAGAATGAAAATGACAGAAATAAAAGGTTCTGAATTCTCCTTTGAAGCTGATCTTGTTTTACTTGCAATGGGTTTTGTACACCCTGTGCATGAAGGTTTAATTAAACAATTAGGGGTTAAATTAACACCAGTTGGAAACTTAAAAGCCGATGATTCTACATATCAAACATCAGTTAATAAATTTTTTGCTGCAGGCGACTCAAGACGCGGTCAGTCCTTAGTCGTATGGGCAATTAAAGAAGGCAGACAATGTGCAAAATCAATTGATGAGTTTCTGATGGGCAAATCGGATTTACCAAGATAATTTTTATTAGTTTTTTTTGAACCTTTTCCTTATTACAATCCATTATTTTGAATTAAAATAATTATCTGAGCTTATTTACGAACCAGTTTAACAAATTACTTTTAAGATAAATAAAATATATGTTTACTCTTCACCATTATTATCTTTGTCCGTCTTCTAGGTTTGTTAGGTTAATTTTAGAAGAGTACAAGATTAAATATACCGTTCAGCTTGAAAATTACTGGAAACCACAAAAGGATTTTTTAAAAATTAACCCCGCAGGTCATTTACCTATTCTTGTAAATGAAGAAAACTATCCGATCATAGGATCAAATGCATGTTTGGAATATTTTAAGGATTTAAATTTGAAACCTGATTTATTAGGTGAAAATTATAAAGATAAGGCGGAAATATACCGATTATACTATTGGTTTGAAACTTTATTCAAAAAAGAAGTTTTAGATCCAATTATTTATGAAAAAGTATTTTCAAGTGTTGTTGATAATATAACACCAAACAGTTCAAATATTCGAGCAGCAATAGAAAACTTAGGTTTTCACATCAACTATTTTGATTATTTATTAAAAAACCAGGATTATCTTGTAACCAATAATTTAACTTACTTAGATTTTCTAGCTTCAGCCAATTTGTCTATATTAGATTATCTTGGATTACTAAGCTTTGAAGATAATGATAATATCAAAGATTGGTATTTTAAACTTAAATCCAGACCATCGTTTAAAACATTATTGAAAGATCAAATAGTTGGATTAAATCCTGACGAAAAATATGAATTAATAGATATTTAATTAATCTTCGGTTTTTACTTTGTTTATTATATTAATAATTGTTTTTAACTGTCTGTCTTCTGATAATCTATGACCAGCTTCTTTATCTAATAATAAATTAACATTTTTAGTCCCAACAATATTTTTCACAATATCTATGCTTAAAGAGTAAGGCACGTCAGTATCTGCCATTCCATGATATAAATATACAGGTCCGTCAAAGTATAGATTTTCTGATAGCACAAGATTTTTAAAGCTATCCTTTATGAGTTTATATGAAAAAATATTTTCTGATCCATTATTATTATTATTTAAAGAAATTTCTTTATTCTTTATTAAACTTTTTTTCTGATTAATGTCCATATTATCCCAAATTAAACATTTGGGGAAATCTGGTGCAGGTGCTAACCCAATCATCCCAAATATTTTTTTTGGAAGATTTTTGGCTAGCTTTAACATTATCCAACCACCCATTGATGATCCTATTAAAATTTGTTTCCCCTTGGTGAGTTTTTTGATTAAAAACTCAGCATCCATATACCAATCTGAAAAACATTTTTCATTTATTCTTCCAGAAGATTCTCCATGACCTGAGTAATCAAATCTCAAAAAGCTGTGCTTATTTTCCATTGCCCAATCTTCTATATAAAGGGCCTTATTACCTCTCATGTCAGATTTAAAACCACTTAGAAAAACTATTCCTACGTTTTTTCCTATGAATTGGTTGTATGCTATTGTATTACCATTTGGAGTATTAATAAATTTTGTCATTTAAGATCCATTCAATTCAAGGTCAACTACAATGAATAAAAAAAAATATACTATAGTTCAGATTTTACCAGCATTAAATACTGGCGGAGTAGAAAGAGGTGTGGTTGAAATTTCTAAAGCTTTAATTGATTGTGATTTCAGATCTATTGTTATATCTTCTGGTGGACATATGGTTCCTCAATTAAAAAGAAATGGCACTATTCATTATAAACTTGATGTACAAACAAAAAATCCATTCAAATGGCCAAAAATTCGCAGTCAGTTACAGGTTATATTAGAAAATGAAAAGGTAGATTTGATTCACGTTTGTTCTCGAGCTCCTGCCTGGATTGCGTTTCCACTTGGTACTATATTGGACATACCAGTCGTAACATCGGTTCATATGAGGTTTAGAAAATCTAATTTTCTAAAAAAGTATTATAATAGTATTTTAACCAGAGGAAGCTCGATTATAGCAATATCAAAACATATTGAAGACAGCATAAAAAAATATTTTCCAAAAGTAAGTGACAAAATTAAAGTCATTCACCGAGGTGTTGACTTAGATCTTTTTAATCCTGCTAACATTAAACCTGCTAGAATAATCGCCCAATCACAACTTTTAATATTGTTAGGTTCAGCCAAAAATCCATTTTTTTCATTTATTATTGTTTCTGAGGCTCCTCCATGAT